>JAJYZN010000124.1 GCA_021799915.1 Actinomycetes bacterium | reverse complement strand
ATGCTAGCGCCGGGGGGACGTGTGCAGCAGATCCGGCCGGTGCACGTGCGCCTGGCGGCGCGAGACCCCGGAGTGGTGTAGACCTGGTCACGTGAAGCTGAAGCTCGACCTTCACGACATCTACAACCGGGGCGACGAGATCGACCGGGCTCTTCGGGCCATCATCGACGAAGCGATCGACAAGAAGGTGCGGACCGTCGAGATCATCCCCGGCAAAGGAAGCGGCCAGCTGAAGAAGAGGGTCCTGCGCTTCCTCGACCAAAAGGAGATCAAGGCACTGTACGACCGAGTGGAGAAGGACTCGAAAAATTTCGGCCGGGTGTTCGTCCACTTCCGCTACAAGTAGACGCTGGTCGCGTCCCAGTTGGGGACGGTCGATGCTCGAAGTACGCTCTTGCGGTGCCGAACGCCCGCGCCCCGGACCCCCTGGCCCCGGTGGCCCGAGTGCCGGTGGCCCGAGTGCCGGTGGCCCGGCTCGATCCGGATGTCCTGCTCCCGTCCTACGCTCACGAAGGAGACGCAGGCGCTGACCTCTACGCGCGCATCAACGCATTGCTGGCCCCGGCCGGCGGGCGCGCGCTGGTCCCCACCGGACTGGCAGTGGCCATTCCCGAGGGGTTCGCAGGATTCGTCCAGCCCCGCAGCGGCCTGGCCCTTCGCCACGGCGTCACCTGCCTCAACACCCCTGGGCTCATCGACTCGGGGTACCGGGGTGAGCTGTCGGTGCTGCTCGTGAACACGGACCCGGTCGAGCCCTACGAAGTCCGGCCGGGCGATCGCATCGCCCAACTGGTGGTCCAGCCGGTGTGCCGTGCCGAGTTCGTCGTGGTCGGCTCCCTCGACGAGCTGCCACCGTCCGAAGGCCCCGGCATCGGTCACGGTGCTGGTCGAGGTGCTGGTCGCGGCACTGGCGGTTTCGGACACTCGGGTCGCTGAGCAGTGGAACCGCTGGCCGGCGTCGACGCGGCATTTCTTGCGTTCGAGACGGGGCATACCCGCTTGCATGTCGCGGCCGTCCTCGTGCTCGACCCCCCGGAGGGCAAACGTTCGCTCTTCTCGCCGAGCTCCACGTACACCCAAATCCGCCGGGTCGTCGAGCAGCGCATCCACCTCGTCCCTCAGCTCCGACGACGAGCCGTCAAGCCGCCGCTCGGCATCTGCCACCCGGTGTGGGTCGACGACCCCGACTTCCACCTGGACGACCATCTGTCTCGAGCTGCACTGCCGGAACCCGGAGGCGTCCCGGAGCTGGAGGCTTTCGTTGCCGAGATCATGGCCCAACCTCTGGACCTTGAGCGTCCGTTGTGGGAGATGATCGTGCTCGAAGGGCTCGCCGGCGGGCGCACGGCCCTGGTAGCCAAAGTCCACCATGCCATGCTCGACGGCGTCTCAGGCGCGTCGCTGCTCGCGGCTTTCTTGGACACGGGGCCGCGAGCCCGGACGGTTCCATTCCCCGCCGAGCCATGGAGCCCGGACCCGCTCCCTTCGACGGCAGCTTTGCTACGACACGCGGCATCCTCTCTGGCTCGCCAGCCCCAGATCCTGTTCGACGCATGGCAGAGGGGAGTAGACACGCTGGTTGACGTGGCCGAGAGGAATCGCCGTTTGGCCGACGTCGGCGAGACGCCACCCCCGTCTCCGTTCGGTGCCCCCCGCACCGCGCTCAACGGAGCAGTGACGGCGCGCAGGCGCTTCGCCACGGTGTCGGTGCCGCTCGACGGCGTCCATCTGGCACGCCGCACGTTCGGGGGGACGATCAACGACGTGGTACTGACCGCCGTCGGGGGGGCGTTGATTCGATTGCTCGAGCAGCGCCAGGAGCACCCGGACCGCCCGCTGGTGGCTATGGTCCCGGTATCGACTCGCCTGACCGAGTCGAGCTCGACCGGGCAGCGTGGTGGCCTCACCACGTCGGGTCCGACAACATCACGTGGGACCACGCTAGGTCCGCAGGCATCGAATATGCCGGTGCTGGGAAACCAGATCTCGGGGATGCTGGTATCGCTGGAGACCGATGTAGTGGACCCGGTGGAGCGCTTGGCAGCAGTGTCTCGAGCCTCCCGCTCGGCCAAAGAACAGCAGCGTCTCGTGCGCGACGCGCTCGTGGACGACATCGCCCAGATCGCGCTGCCGGCAGTGGCGTCCCGGTTGTTGCGGTGGACGGGAGGACTGGGCCTCTATGACCGGTTGCCGCCGTTGTTCAATGTCACCGTCTCGAGTGTGCCGGGTCCCGGGTTCCCACTGTGGTGTGCCGGCAGCAAAGTGGTGTCGGTGTTCCCCATCGGACCTGTGGTCGACGGCGTAGGGCTGAACGTGACGTGCATGTCCTACCAGGACATGCTCCATTTTGGTCTACTCGGGTGCCGGCGGTTGGCGCCGGACGTGGACGCGTTTGCAGTGCTGCTGCGCGAAGCCTTTGGGGAGCTGGTGGACGCGGCCGTCAACGCCCAGGGAGTGGCGGGGTAGCAGCACCCCCGTTCTCCCGCGGTGGCAAATCTGGCTTTCTCGGAATTCGCCGGCAACTTTGCATCGTCGCTCTCGGAGCCTGAGCGAGGTCTGCGAGGACCTGCGCGAGGAGCACCGAAAGCTCGTCGGGCATCGTCGACGATAGGTCCTCTCCCGCGGCTTCAACAAGGCACCCTACGGACGTGGCGCGGTGAGCGAGAAAGTCCAACTTCCGCGAAGAAGATCGAGAGCGGACGACGGGATTCGAACCCGCGACCCTCACCTTGGCAAGGTGATGCTCTACCAACTGAGCCACGTCCGCGTACCGGAAACACAATACAGCGCGGTCACACAAGAGCGCGCACCCCGGACCGGCAATCTCCACAGCGCGTCCGCGGTGGCGGGCGATCCCCGCCTCGAGAGTGCAAGAGGCGGTACCCTCCGCGAGTGATCGCGCACCGCCCCAGGTCGCACCCAGCCGACGAGAACCCGGCCCGTTGGTGACCGATATGGCCATCGGGAGCGCCGGGCCACGGGCACGCTGATGGCTCAAGAGGGCACGCCGGACCAGGACCATCCGGGCACCGGGCGGCCCGTGCCCCGCTCGGCGGCACCTGCAGTGGTGGCCTGGGTCCTGTTCGCTGTCGGCGCAGCGGTGGCGTTGGCCTTGCTTGCCGTTCTCTCGGCCGTCGCGGTGGACCCGGTGGGAGAGTTCGTCGCGGTCGCGACGAATGGCGGGTACCGGGTGATGCTCGAGTGGCCGCGCCTCGTCGCGTTCACGGTCCTTGCCGCTGGTGACGTGGTGCTGCTCGTGCTCGCCGGGCGACTCGTCCTACGGGAGCCCCCGCCGCCGGAAGGATCGAGTGGGAATGGCGTGCCAGGGCCGCTCCCGATCGTCGTGCGTGCCGCGCTCGTGTTCCCTGCCGCAGCTCTCGCATTCGTCATCCTGGGATTGCTCACCGACGGAGGACCAGACTTCTTCGTATCGACCGCCCAGGAGGTGAGCATTGCCGCCGGCATCCTCGTCGTGGCGACCACCGTGGCCCTCGTCATCCTGTGGGCGGCGCCTCGGCACCGGTTGGCAGTCCTGTGGCACGGACCGTGGTCGGCCAACGCGATCGCGCTCCTGCTGGTGCTGATCGGCACGGCGGTTCCGTACGCGGTCACCGCGGCGGGTTCACCGGTCGGCGAGTCAGTGGTGCTCACAGGCTTTGCCGAGCTGCTTCCGGCACCCGCGCCTCGCCTGACCTTGCCGTACCAAGTCGTCTGCGGGGACCCAGAGCACTGCGTGGTCGTGGCCGGGGTGCAGGGGCTTCCGGCCTCAGAAGGTCAGATCATGGGAATCTCTGCGACCGCCGATGCCGGCCGGACGTGGCATTCGGTACTCGTGGCGGGTGGGTTTGAGCTCCCGCCCACAGGCCTCACGTGCCGCGCGAGCAGTTGCTGGGGGTGGGCCTCCAACACCGACCAACAGCGCGGTCAACCCGCACACGCCATCGTGTCGGTGTCGATCAGCAGCTCCGGGGTCCCGAGGATCACGAGCCGTCCGGTCGCGCGCCGCTTGACCGTCGAGGGCTACGAAAAGGGCACCTGCTGGTCGCCACTCGACTGCCTGCTCATCGTGCCGTCGGTGACACTCCTCCCGGCGACACACCCGGCATCGACGCCGTTTGCACCCAGCTCGGGCACGACCGCTTCGCCGGGCGAGACGGCTCTGATCACTTCCGACGGAGGGACGCAGTGGCAGGACGTCTCCATCCCCTACGTGTCCGGAACGGTCGTGCACGCGGCATCGTCGGCGTCAGCGACGATTGCCCGTGGGCCGTGGTGCACGGGCACCGGCTCCTGCCTGGTCTCGGTGTCGGCAGAGGCTCAGGGATGCCGGCCGGTGTCGGCCGCCAGAGGCTGCCCGTACTTGCAGGTCGTCGATGCGACGACGGACGGAGGTCTGAGCTGGAAGTCGCGCTCGTCGCTCCCGCAGAGTGCCTCACCGATGCCGATCCTGTGCTCCTCTCCTCCGGTGTGTGTGGCCAACACCCTTTCGCCGGGTCGGCTCACGTTTGTCCTCTCCGACGACGCCGGCGCTTCGTGGGGGACCCCGGTGCCAATGGCCCCGTCCGTGTCGCTCCTGTCCTGCTCAGCGACCGCCTGCGTGCGGGTGCAGGGGGGCTCTCGCTCGTCCCTGTCTTCCTCGTACCTGTCGTGCATTGTGAGTGGCTGTGCGCGGGTGCAGAGCGGCGCGGCCGAGCCGGTGCAAGCGAGCCTCTCGGTCGACGGGGCCCGAACCTGGAGCCGAGCAGCGGTCCTCTTTCGATCTCGAGGTACAAAGAGCGAGGACAACTCTGCAGCAGCCTGCGCCGCCGCCGGTCCGTGCATCGTGGCCTCCTGGCAGCCCGGGCTGGACCCGCACTCGGCGGTCGTCGCCGTGTCGGCACCCGGCGGCGCGTGGCGGGTGCGAACCCTCCCGCCCCCGCCGCTCCCCGCGTCTCGCAGCTGAGCTATCCGCTGTCTCCTGGCAGGCGGCGAGCCACCAGCACCCCTCTCGCGTAGGCGGCCTGGCCGGCATGCTGGAGGCTGTCGTCGGCGATGCTCACCAGGCGGACGCCGAGAGTGACCGGTGGATCCCAGCGCCGGTCCACCACGCGGTCGAGATCGGCGGCTCCCAGCCCGCGCAGCATGCCGACGGTTCGGGACTGGACCGCGTCGAGGTAGTCCAAGAGGATGCCGGGGCTCTCGGGGCGGACCGCTCGCACATCCTCGGGCGAGTGGCGGTAGCCGGTGTTGTGCGGATCGGCTTCCAGGCCGACGCCCGACGCCCAGTTGCCACGCTCCCAGAGCTGCTCGGTGTCGAGGATCTCGGCGACGTGGTGGTCCTGCACGCGGGCCAGGTGCCACACCAGCCAACCGACCGGATTGGCGCCGGTCCACGGCTCCTCGGCCAGCTCACCGGCGCTCAAGCCGTCGACGGCTGCCCCGGCCAGCGGAGGGATGCGCCCGTACAGCTCGCACAGCAGCTCGGCGACGTCCACGAGCTTATTCTTCCACCTCGCTGGGTGGTGGCGCGGCTGCAAGCACGGACCCGCCATGTGTCCGGCGCCGAAGCCGATGGTCCGCCGCGCCGGCGTAGGCGGACCGGGGCGCGGCGGCTCCGCCTCCCATGCCGCGCAGCACACCGCTCGTCAGTTCGCACATGGATGCGCGGTTGGCGGCGACGGAGGCGCGGGGCGCTAACCTCGCCTCTCGTGCGGATTCTCTACGTCGACGTGGACACGTTGCGCGCCGACCACACCGGTCCTTACGGCTATCGCCGGGCCATCACCCCAAACTTGGACGCCCTGGCTGCCGAGGCAGCGGTCCTCGACCGCTGCTACGCCTCCGACTCGCCATGCGCGCCGTCCCGGGCGGCGCTCACGAGTGGGCAGTTCGGGATCACGACCGGCGCCATCGCCAACTTCGGCCCGGCCGCCGACATCAGGATGTTCGACCGCACCAGGTACGGGCCGACGTTCGGTGGGCATCTCTACCGCAACGGGATCTACACGGCATCGATCTCCTGCTTCCCCGAGCGGCACATGGCGTACTGGTTCTTGGGCAACTTCCGAGAGTGGTTGAAGCCGTCGTTGTCCAATGGCGACGACGAGGACGCGGCCGCGGTCACCGACGCTGCCGTGGACTGGTTGGTCCGCAAAGGTCGCGCCGACAACTGGTTCCTCCAGGTCCACTTCTGGGACCCCCACATCCCCTACGTAGAGCCGACCGAGTGGTGCCGTCGTGCTGCCGACGCCGGTGACCCTCCGGACTGGCCGGACGAGGAGGCGATCGCCGCCCATGCCGAGATCTACGGACCGCATACCGCGCTCGACTTGTACGAGGGCGACGGGAGCTGGTCGGTGCCCCCGCCGCCCTCGCCCAACCCCGCCACCATGCCCGACGCCATTCGCACCCGTGACGACGCCGTGCAGCTCATCAACGGCTACGACGGCGCCATTGCTTACTGGGACCACCATCTTGGACGTCTGATGGACACGCTCAACGCCCTGGGCATCGCCGAGGAGACGGCGGTCATCGTGGCGTCGGACCACGGTGAGTGCCTGGGGGAGAACGGCTGCTACGGAGATCACCCGATGGCCAACGAGCCGTCGCACCACGTGCCCATGGTCATCCGCTGGCCCGGCATGACCACCTCGGCCGTCGCTGCCGATCGCCGCTCGTCGGGCCTCGTCTACCATCTGGACCTCGCGCCGACGGTCTGCGAGCTCCTCGGCATCGAGGTGCCCGCGGGCTGGGATGGGAGCTCGTTCGCGCCGGTGCTGCGCGGCGAGCCGTTCGCCGGGCGAGACCACCTGGTGCTGAGCCACGGCGCGTACACCTACCAGCGAGCTGTGCGGACGGCCGATCACCTCTACGTGCGGACCTTGCACCCGGGCTGCTGGCGACTGGAGCCCGAGCAGCTCTACGACATAGAGGCCGATCCGCACATGACCCGTGACCTGCTGGACGCCGGTGCGGGCCCAACGCGAGAGCACGGCCAGGAGGCCGACGCTGGCGCGCTCTCCACGAGGCTTGCCCGCCTGCTGGAGGAATGGCGACAGGACCATCTCACGCTGCGAGACCCCGACCCCGACCCGATGGAGGCGCGGCGCTACGAGAGCCCCGCCGACGCGTTCTCGGTCCCGGCCTACCAGCGCCGGCTCGAGGCGACGGGCCGCGCCCACCTGGCCGACGACCTACGACGCCGGCTCTCCTCGGAATGGGTGGTGCGCCGAAGGTGGTGACCTGGGGCATTGATCCCGGTGGCCGAACCGGGGGGAGGCGACGTCGCCGGGGTGGCCCGTTGGCCTAGCCTTTGAGGAAGTTGGCACATGTGCAGGACGCTCGCAGAGCCTGGCGCGTACCGGGGTCGCCCCGGGCGCCGGTGCACCAGCGTCCTCGACAACTGTGAGAAGGGAGCAACCTGATGGCACGCAGACCGTTCAGCGCACGACACGCGAGATCGAGGGCCGGGCGGGTTGCCGGCGTGGCGGCCTTGGCCGCCGGAGGGGCACTGCTCCTCGCTGCGTGCAGCAGCTCGACGACCTCCACCGCGTCGACCCCGTCCTCGGCCTCCCGGCCGTCATCGACGACCGTTCCGGCGGCAGCGGCCACGGTGAAAGTGGCCACCACCGCCTACGGCAAGATCCTCGAGACGCCGTCGGGCCAGGTGCTCTACGCCCTCACGGCCAATACGCCGACCAAGTCTGCATGCAGTGGCGCCTGCCTCACGATCTGGCCCCCTCTCACGGTGAGCGGGACCCCCGTGGCGGGCTCTGGCGTCACCTCCTCGGACCTCGGCACCTTTGCCCTGTCGACAGGCAAGTCGCAAGTCACCTACGGCGGTCACCAGCTCTACGAGTACTCGGGTGACACGGCTGCCGGCCAGACCAACGGTGAGGGGCTTTCGTTTCCCGTCGGTGCCTCCAGCCCCACGGGCCACTGGTACGTGGTCTCGTCGAGCGGTGCCGTCGTGACCTCGGCGGTGTCCTCTACCTCGAAGAGCACGACGCCGACGACCGCCAAGTCCACGTCCAAGTCCACATCGGGGAACGGCTACTGATCTGGCAGAGTCCGAGGGCGCCGACCGGCAGGGAGCTGCCTGTCGGCACGACACGAACACGGTGCTCTCGCATGGGCGGCGCGGCTCTCGATCGGCCGTCGTGATCCCGTTGTGCCGGCGTGGCCTCGGTGCGACGTTGGCAAAGATCACTACACCGTGGTTGAACGAGTGGCGACCGCAATTCCCGTCCGTGAGGGCGGGGTCAAGGTCGCCGGTTGCGTGGCGGCCTCCCCTGCCGGTTGGGTGACTGCTGGGTCTCGATATATCGCCTGATGATATCCAGCGGTGCGCCACCTGCCGAGACCACGC
>JAJYZN010000123.1 GCA_021799915.1 Actinomycetes bacterium | reverse complement strand
TGGCGGTCATCGACGCTCGCAGCTCGAGCGCACCCGCGCCGGCACCCGCACCCGCACCCGCGCCGGCACCCGCGCCCGCTCCGGCACCCGCGCCCCTCCCGGCCGTCGTGCCGCCTGCTCCGGGTGGCGCGCTGGAAGCCACCGGCCCGCGCAGCGTGGGAGAGCCGACCGTCGGTTCGGCGGTGCTGCGTGTCCCGGCCGGCGACCGGGTCGTGCCGTTTTCCAACATGAGGCGGCGGACGGCCGAGCACATGGTGCGGTCCCGAGCCACGTCGCCGCACGCCTACATCGCCTATGACGTCGACTTCGAGCCCGTCGAGAGGGTCCGATCCGCCTGGGGAGCACGCTTCAGGGCCGAAGAGGGCTTCTCGCTCACGTACCTGCCGTTCGTGGCGCGGGCCGTCGTCGACGGCCTCCGGGAGTTCCCCAACCTGAACGCCTCGGTGGCGGATGACGCGCTCGTCGTGCACCAGCAGGTCAACCTCGGGATCGCGGTCGACTTGGACCACGAAGGGCTCATCGTCCCCGTCGTGCATCGGGCCGAGGAGGTGACGCTGCGAGGCCTCGCCCGGCGCATCCGTGACGTGGCCGATCGGGCCCGCACCCGGCAACTGGGCGCCGATGACATCTCCGGTGGGACGTTCTCGATCACCAACGACGGGCCGTTTGGCACGCGGTTCACCGTACCGATCATCAACCAGCCCCAGGTGGCCATCCTGGCGACCGACGGGATCGCCCGCCGTCCGGTCGCGGTCACCCATGCCGACGGCACCGAGTCGATCGCGATCCACTCCACCGGGATGCTGGGGGTGAGCTGGGACCACCGTGCGGTCGACGGCGCCTACGTCTCCTCGTTCCTCCGGCGGGTCGCCGAGGTGATCGGTACGCGCGACTGGGTCGCCGAGCTCTAGCCGGCCCCGGCCATGCTGCGGATACGGGTCATCGGTCGGGCTCCTTACGAGGAGGCGCTCGACCTCCAGCGCGCTCTCGCCTCGCGGGCGGTCGACGACTACGTCCTCGTGCTGGAGCATCCCCACACGTACACCCTGGGCGTGCGCGGGGACCCGGCCCACGTGCTCACGGACCCCGAGGCGGTTGGCGCACGGCTGGTACGGGTGGACCGAGGGGGCGACGTCACCTACCACGGTCCCGGTCAGCTCGTCGTCTACCCGATCGTCACCGTTCCCGACGATCCCGGGTCCGGCCGTCGCCATGTCCACCTGCTCGAAGAAGTCGTGATCGACGTGCTCGGCGCCCTCGGTGTCGGTGGGCCCGATGCGCGCGTCGGCAGGCGGGACGGCTACCCCGGCGTGTGGATCGGTGTGGGCACCTCGAGTCCGCGCAAGATCGCCGCCGTCGGTGTCCGCATCGTCCGTGCCAGCGACGGCCGCCGCCGCACCCTCCACGGCGTGGCGTTGAACGTGGAGTGCGACCTCGCGATGTTCGGCCACATCGTCCCGTGCGGGATCACCGACGCTGCGGTCACCTCGCTCCGGAGCGAGGGATGCCCGGCGTCCATGGCAGAGGTCGTCTCGGCGATGCTGATCCGCGCGGCGGCGGCCTGGGGTGCCGGCAACGCGGAGGTCCAGTCCGTCGCGTGGCCGGACCGCTCTCGCTCCGGCGGCTCGGCGGCCGCGGGTGCAGGGGTCCGGGGTGGTGTGCGCGACGGGCGGGAGTCGCCGGCCGAAACGTCCGGCGCCTCGGTCGGGCCACCCTCATGGCGACGCCTTGAGCGCGCCGGCGTCGATGTGGGGGCGCGGGTGTCGCTCTCGGCTCGCAAGCCCCCATGGCTCCGGGCGCCGGCTCGCATGGGTGGGCGCTACGTGCAGACGGGGAGGGAGGTGCACGGGCTCGGGCTGGCGACGGTCTGCGAGGAGGCCGGCTGTCCCAACATCTTCGAGTGCTGGTCGGCCGGCACCGCCACCTTCATGGTGAACGGCACCCGTTGCACCCGCGCGTGCGGGTTCTGTCAGGTGGACACGCAACGCCCGTTGCCGCTCGATCCGGGCGAGCCCGAGAGGGTGGCCCGCGCCGTGCGCCGGATGGGCCTGTCCCACGCCGTGGTCACGTGCGTGGCCCGCGACGACCTGCCCGACGGGGGTGCTGCGGCCATTGCCGACACGGTCGAGGCCATCCGGCGCAATGCTCCGGGTACCGCCGTGGAAGTGCTGATCTCGGATTTTCGCGGGGATGCCGCGGCGTTGGCGATGGTTCTCGACGTGCGCCCCGACGTCCTCAATCACAACGTCGAGACTGTGGCCAGGCTCCAGCGAGCGGTCCGGCCCTCGGCCGGCTACGCCCGCAGCCTGACTGTGCTGGCACGAGCAGCAGACGCAGGCCTCACGGTGAAGTCCGGGCTCATGGTCGGTCTCGGCGAGCGCGAGGACGAGGTGGTGGCCACGCTGGCCGACTTGTGCTCGGTCGGCGCATCGATCGCCACCATCGGCCAGTACCTGCGGCCGACCCGCTCACACCTGCCGGTGGCGCGTTGGTGGGAAGAGGGAGAGTTTGCCCGGCTGGCCGAGATCGGGCGTGAGCTCGGCCTGGCGCATGTGGTCGCCTCGCCGCTCACCCGCTCGAGCTACCACGCCGGCGCGGCAGCGCAGGCGGCAACGCAAGACGGGTCTGGCGCAGCGCTCGGCGGTCCGGGAGTGCCGGTGTCCGCCGTTGGGGGCCCGAGCTAGGAGCGGGCGGCCACGTGCTGGGTCCAGACCGCCCCGTCCCAGTACCGCAAGGTGTCCGGCGCGCCGCCCGGGTCCGGTAGCCATCCGGCCGGGGTGCCCGGAGGAGGGTTGCCGCCACCCGCAGCGGGGGCCGCAGGAGCCGGTGCGGCCGGTGCCCCGCCGCCTGGTGCCCCGCCGCCTGCGAAACCGGCGAACGGGTCGCTCTGCCCCGCCGGGTCGAACGCCTGCTGGGGCTGGCCCCCGAGCCCACCGGCCTGGCCGGGCTGCTGGAGGTCGGCGTAGTAGCTCTGGGGCGCAGGAGCCGCAGCGCTCTTCGGGTGCTTGTTGCGCTGGTTGATGATCACGATGGCGACGATGAGCGCCACCACGATCACCGCCACCACGATCTCGATGATCAACGTGGTGGAAGAGAGCGCCCCGAGGAGGGGACGGGATGGGGTAAGACCGGCAGTCAGTGCGGTGTGCATGGGACGATACGGTACCGCCTGGTGGGCCGGTGGGTCAACGACGCAGCCGGGGGACGCTCAGCGAAGGCTCGGGGTCGCTCCCGGCCCTCTCGTGTGCCGCCTTGTGCCCAGGTCAGAGGGGACATCGGCCTGGCGATCCGGGGCTGGCCCGGGATGTCCGACTGGCGGCCGTGTCAGACGACGAAGTACTTGGCCTGGGGATGGTGGCACACGATTGCGTCGGTGGTCTGCTCGGGCTCGAGCTGGAACCCCTCACTGACCGTTACCCCGATACGACCGGCGCCGAGGAGGTCCGCCACCTTCGCGTTGTCGGCGAGGTCGGGGCAGGCCGGGTAGCCCCAGCTGTACCGGCCTCCGCGGTACTGCTGGCGGAACAAGCCGGTGAGCGTCGGACCGTCTTCTCCTGCGATGCCCAGCTCTTCGCGGATGCGCCGGTGCCAGTACTCGGCCAACGCCTCGGCCATCTCGACGCCAAGCCCGTGTAGGTGGAGGTAGTCCCGGTACTCCCCGGCCTCGAACAGCCGGGCCGTCTCCTTGGAGATCTGGTCGCCCATGGTCACGAGCATGTACGACGCGAAGTCCGGTTCGCCCGTCTCCAGCGGCCGGAAGAAGTCGGCGATACAGAGCCAAGGGGCCCGGCGCTGGCGAGGAAAGGTGAACCGCGTGCGCTCGGTGCGGCGCTCCTCGTCTTCGAACACGATCAGGTCGTTCCCCTCCGCGTTCACGGCGAAATGGCCGTAGACGACTCGGGGTTGCAACAGGTCCCTCTCCTTGGCTTTTGCAAGCTCCTCTCGAAGTACCGCCCCGATCCGCGTCTTGAACTCGGCATCGTCTTCTCCGGGGAGCGGTCGGTACCCCCACTGGTTCCGGAAGAGCGCGGTCAAGTTGAGGTACCCGGCGATGTCGTCGAGAGAGATCCCCTTTGCGACGCGCGTCCCGACGAAGGGCGGCACCACCAGCTCGTTGTCGGTCGCCACCTCGGGGGAGCGCTCGGGCTGCCCTTCCACGGCAGTGTCATCCGGCTCCAACCTGCTGCGCTTGGGGACCCGGCGCTCCGAGATGCTGCGGCCGAACTCCGGATCGTCTTCGTCGCCGTGCCCGATAGAGACGAGGCGTTCCATGGTGTGGAGACCTTCGAAGGCGTCGCGCCCGTAGAAGACCCTCCCGCGGTAGACCTGCCGGAGGTCCCGCTCGACATAGGTGCGGGTGAGGGCTGCACCGCCGAGGAGCACGGGGATGTGCGAGAGCCCCCGTTGGTTCAGCTCTTCGAGGTTCTCCCTCATGACGAGCGTCGATTTCACCAGCAGCCCGCTCATGCCGAGCGCGTCGGCACGGTGCTCCTCGGCGGCAGCGATCATCTCGGAGATCCCAACCTTGATCCCAAGGTTGACCACGTCGTATCCGTTGTTGGTGAAGATGATGTCGACGAGGTTCTTGCCGATGTCGTGGACGTCGCCTTTCACCGTTGCCAGCACGACGGTGGCTTTGCCTCCCTGGTCGCTTCGCTCCATGTGCGGCTCGAGGTAGGCGACGGCGGCCTTCATCGTCTCGGCGGACTGGAGGACAAAGGGGAGCTGCATCTCGCCGGAGCCGAACAGGTCGCCGACGGTCTTCATACCTGCAAGGAGGAATTCGTTCACGATCTCGAGCGCAGGGTGACCGGCGGCAAGCGCTTCTTCCAGATCGTCTTCGAGGCCTGTCCGGTTGCCGTCGATGATCCTCTGCTCGAGCCTGCGTTCGACTGGCCAGTCGAGGTGCTCGCTCGGCGCTGACGCGGTCGCCTGCGCCCCCTCGAACAGTACGAGCAGCTCCTGCAATGGGTCGTACCCTTCCCGGCGCCGGTCGTAGACGAGATCGAGGCAGACCTCACGTGCGTGGT
The DNA here is from genome assembly GCA_021799915.1 of Actinomycetes bacterium. The sequence continues at coordinate 3,417 of JAJYZN010000123.1, read as the reverse complement.
CGTCGATGCGCGAGAGCGGAAGGATCTTCGACGCGTGGACAATGGCCGCGTCGAGCCCTGCTGCGACACACTCGTGGAGGAACACCGAGTTGAGCACTTGGCGGGCCGCCGGGTTGAGGCCGAACGACACGTTGGAGAGCCCGAGCAGGGTGGAGACTCCAGGAAGCTCGGACTTGATGCGGCGGATCCCCTCGATGGTCTCGATGCCGTCGCGCCGGCTCTCCTCCATGCCGGTGGAGAGCGGGAGGGCGAGCGGGTCGAACAGCAGGTCCTCGGCTTCGAGCCCGTAGCGGGTCGTGGCGACGTCGTAGATGGAGCGGGCCGCCCGCAGCTTCCATTCCGCCGTGCGGGCCTGGCCTTCCTCGTCGATGCAGGTGCACACCACAGCCGCACCGAACTCGCGGGCGAGTGAGAGGAAGGCGTCCAGGCGGGTGCCGTCGCCGTCCCCTTCTTCCAAGTTCACCGAGTTGAGGACTGCGCGCCCGCCCAGCCACTCCAGTGCAGCACGGGCAACCGGTGCTTCGGTGGAGTCGACCATGAGCGGGACACTTGCCTGGGTGGCCAGGCGGGAAGCGAGCTCCGACATGTCGGAGACACCGTCGCTCCCCGTGTAGTCCACGCACACGTCGATCAGGTGCGCGCCTTCCTTGACCTGGTCGCGGGCCATTGCCACACAGGTGTCCCAGTCGCCGGCCAGCATCGCCTCGCGGAACCTCTTCGACCCGTTGGCGTTGGTGCGCTCGCCGACGACGAGAAACGAAGTGTCCTGCTTGAACGGCACGGCACTGTAGATCGAGGCAGCACCCGGCTCGCGTACGGGTCGGCGCGTCGCCGGCGGCGCGCCGGCACACGCGTCAACGACGGCGGCCAGGTGGGCCGGCGTCGTCCCGCAACAGCCGCCGATGGCCGTCACTCCCAGCTCGGTCACGAACCGGTGGAGGTGCTCGGCCAGCCCGTCCGGCGTGAGGTCGTAATGCATGCGGCCGTCGACCACCGACGGCAAGCCGGCGTTGGGCAACGAGGAGATGGGAACACGGCTGTGAGCCGAGAGGTAGCGAAGCGCTTCGCCCATCTCGGCCGGTCCGGTGGCGCAGTTGAGCCCGAGCACGTCGACCTGCATCGCGTCGAGCGAGGTGAGCGCGGCACCGATCTCGGTCCCCGGCAGCATCCGCCCCGTGAGCTCGATGGTGACCTGGACTTGGAGGGGGACCCGACGGCCGGTTGCTGCCATGGCGCGCCGGCACGCGTTGATGGCGGCTTTGGCTGAGAGCAGGTCGAAGACGGTCTCGATCAAGAGCAGGTCCACGCCACCCTCCAAGAGCCCGCGGGCCTGCTCTTCGTAGGAGTCCCTCAAGTCGGCGTAAGGGATCTGGCCCAGCGTGGGGAACTTGGTCCCCGGTCCCATGCTCCCGGCGACCCACCGCGGCCGGTCGGGCGTCGAGTACTCGTCGGCGATCCGCCGGGCCAACCTGGCCCCGGCGAGGTTCAGCTCGAATGCCCTCTCTGCGATGCCGTACTCGGCGAGGACCACCGAGAAAGCACCGAACGTGTCGGTCTCGATGACGTCGACACCCACATCGAGGAACGAGCGGTGAACCTGCTCGACCGCGCCCGGCTTGGAGATCACGAGGATCTCGTTGCACCCTTCGAGCTCCGCGCCTCCGAAGTCGTCGGCTCCAAGGCCTTGGAGCTGCAGGTTCGTACCCGTGGCGCCGTCAAAGATGACAGGGCGCACCCTGAGCGCGTCGAGGTACGGCGACGTCTCGGGGTCGAGCCGACCGAAGTGAGGAATGGATGTGGCCACGGCGCTTCCAGGGTACCGGCAACGGCCGGTAGCATCCGCGTTGATGCGCATCTATACGAAGAAGGGCGACGACGGCACTACCGGGCTGCTGTTCGGCGGGCGAGTGCCGAAGCAGTCGGCCCGCATCGAATTGAACGGCGCGGTGGACGAGGCCCAAGCGGCCCTCGGCGTCGCTCGGGCCGAGACCGAGCGAGGGTGCGAGCTCGACCAGTGGCTCGTGGGCATCGAGCGCGACCTGTACGTGCTCATGGCCGAAGTGGCAACGGCGCCGGCAAACCGGCACAAGCTCGTCGCCGGGACGAGCCTGGTGACCTCGGGCATGGTCGAGGCGCTCGAGGCTCGGATCGACGAGCTGATGGAGCGCTTCGAGATGCCGAGCGAGTTCATCGTGCCAGGACAGAACCGGCTCTCGGCGGCGCTCGACGTGGCTCGGACCGCGGTCCGGCGTGCCGAGCGCTTGGCCGCCGGGGGTCTGGATGGTTCGGAGCCCGTGCCGCCGCCTCCAGACGGGTCCCAGGTGCTCCCGTACCTGAACCGGCTCTCCGACCTGGTCTGGGCGATGGCCCGCTGGCAGGAAGGCGACGACCACGTGCCCGCACGCGGCACTCGAAAAGAGGGTCGATGAGCGCTGCACTCGAAGTGGAGGTGTCCCGCACCATCCCGTCGACCGCCGATGTCCTGGGGATCCCGGTCATGAGCGAGGACGGCACGCCGATCTGGCCCGAAGAGCTTTCCTCGTCCCTGGCGATCACGGCGCCGGCGCTCGCCGAGCTCGCCGAGCGCGCCGGGTTCACCGCCAAAGTTGGGCAGGCGCTGGCCGTGCACGCCATGGGCTCCGCGAGTGACGGACCGCAGACGTCGGTGCTCCTCGGACTGGGGTCCCGGCCAGCCGTCGACGCCGAGGCATGGCGCCGCGCCGCCGCCGCGCTGGTCCGATCAGCGGGGAGCGGCGGATCGGCCGTTCTGCGGGTTGCCGAGTCGACCATGGGCGCTGGCCCGCTCGAGATCGGCAGTGCGGTGGCCGAAGGCGCGATCCTGGCCGCATACCGCTTCGATGCCTACCGCACGACGCCGTCGCCGTCGGGGATCGCGAAGTTGTTCGTGGTCCCGGCTGCTGCCGAGAGCGGTAGCGAGGTCGACGTCGAGGTCGCGGGAGACGAATCGGCCTCCGAGCTGGCAGAAGGCGTCGCGAGGGGCCAGCGGCGGGCTCGGGCAGTCGTCTTCGCCCGGGATCTCATCAACTGCCCGCCGACCGACTTGCCGCCCCGAGTCTTGGCCGAGCGGGTGGCCGATGAGCTGTCGGGCATCACCGGAGTGCATGTCGACATATGGGACGAGGATCGGATCGCCGCCGAGCGCCTTGGGGGTCTCCTCGGGGTCAGCCGGGGCTCGGCGGAGCCGCCACGCCTGGTGTGGGCGACCTACTCACCGCCCCTGCAGCCCGCTGGTGCGCTCGGGGAGCTTCCACACGTTGTCCTGGTAGGCAAAGGCATCACGTTCGACTCTGGCGGGCTCTCACTCAAGTCCGCCGACGGCATGGTCACGATGAAGACCGACATGAGCGGTGCAGCGATCGTGCTGGCCACCCTGTCGGCGTGTGCCGACCTGGAGAT
>JAJYZN010000122.1 GCA_021799915.1 Actinomycetes bacterium | reverse complement strand
CGAGCCCTCCCGGTGGTCACCTCTGCCCGGCGTGGAAAGCTCGCCAATCAGTTCTGGGATCCGCGGCCCGATGATCGGGGGCGGGCCGGCGTCGGGAGCACGACCTGAGCCACGACGTCGCCGCCGGTCGTCACGCACGTCGTCGACGCGGGACACGCCACGGCGGTGAGGCCCGAGGGGAGGTACCGCAACGGTGGATCGGTCCAAGAAGTGCCGGCGTCGGTGGAGACCACCACCCCGCCGGTAGGCGTCGGTGGCTTGGCGGAAGTCCACCTGGTCCCGACGGTGATGCAGGTGGTGGTGGTGGGGCAGGCGATGGAGTAGGCGTCGTCCACGCCGGCCGGGGCCGAAAGACCGGTCCACGTGTGCCCCCCGTCGGTGCTGGTGAGGAGCTGGCTGCTGGCCGGGGTGATGTCGGTGGTCGCCGTGGCGGTGGTGCCCACGGCGATGCAGGAGAGCAGGGTGGGGCACGCCACGCCGTGAAGGAGCCCGGTCCCGGCCGGGACCGTCCCGGCAGCCCAGGTGCCGCCGCCGTCGTCGGTGACGGCCACCGCTCCGGTCCCTTGCCCCTGGGCTTTCGTGACGTAGCCGACGGTCACGCACTGTGTCGGCCCGTTGCAGGCCAGAGAGCTCGCTCCGTCGAAACCTGTGGGCAGGTTGCCGGTTCGTTGCCACACCTGGCCCCCATCGGAGGTCGAAGCCGACCACCAGCCGGCGCCGCTCGAGGCCAGGACGAGGCAGTCACCGGCGGCGGCGCACGTCACCGCCGAGAGGTCCACCGACCCCGAAGGTGGTCCGACCGACGTCCACGTCCGACCACCGTCGGTGGTGACCAGCACCGCACCCACTACCGCGCTGGTGATGTCGGTGCTCCCCACCGCCATGCAGGTACCGGCGGTCGGGCAGGAGATCGAGGTGAGCGACGTCGGTCCGAGGACGGCAACCGTCTCGGGACGCCACGATGTCCCGCCGTCGACCGTGGCGTCGATGACCACCGTCGTGGCCCCGGCTGGAGCTGTGAGGGCTCCGGCCGGTGGCTGGCCCACGGCCCAGCAGTCCCGAACCGAGCCGCAGGAGACGGCGGTGAGGAACCCGGTGCCCGCCGGTGCCGGTTGGCCCACCACGCCCACAGGCGCCGCCGGGGGCTTCTGGCCGATCGACGTCCCACTCGAGTGGATGGCGCAGCCGGCCCCGCCCGCCCCGGCGACCAAGGTGAGGAGCGCGGCAGCCGATCGGGAGATCACCGGCGACCGCCGACGGCCGGCCCCGGACACGGCCCGTGCTCGGCTGGCCCTTGGATCCTCACGATCGGTCGATCCTACCGGGGCACAGGAGGGAGATCGATGACCCGGTGGAGCCCGGGTGGTCGTCTACCCTCGGCCCGGTGAACGTGGTGGATGTCGTGCTCATCTTGGTGGCGGTGGCCGCCGCGGTGCACGGTCTGCGGCTCGGAGCGCTGGTCCAGGTGTGCAGCTTCGTCGGGTTCGTCGCCGGGCTGGCCCTCGGGCTCCTCCTGGCGGTGGCCGTGGTCCCTTCCATCCACAGCGCCCCGACCAGGGCGGCGCTCACCCTCGTCTTCGTGCTGGTGCCGGCCATCGCCCTCGGCACCGGCGGGCGGGTGCTCGGGGCCTGGGGCCACGGGGTAGTCCGCAGGATCCACCTGGGCACGGTGGACTCGGTGCTCGGGGTGGCCGTCGCGGTGGTGGCGGTGCTGATCTCCGCCTGGCTGCTGGCCAACCTGCTGGCCCAGAGCCGTTTCTCCTGGCTGAGCGCGCAGATCCAGCAGTCCGACGTGCTGAAGGAGGTCCAGGCGATCATGCCTCCGGTGCCAGGCCTGTTGGCCCGGGCCCAGGGGTACCTGGACGACACCGGGTTCCCTCCGGTCTTCGCCGACCTCGGTGGGCCGAACGCCAGCCCGGTGCCGGTCCTGTCGAACGCCGAGTCCACTGCCGTGGGAGCCCGGCTGGCGGGGTCCATGGTGAAGGTCCTCGGCCAGGCCTGCGGCTACCTCCAGGAAGGCTCCGGCTTCGTCGTGGCTCCGGGGCTGGTCGTGACCAACGCCCACGTGGTGGCCGGAGAGCCGGCGACCCAGGTCCAGGTGGCCGGGGGGACGTACCGGGCCAAGCCCATCTTCTTCGATCCGCGCTTCGACCTGGCCGTCCTGAAGACCTCAGCCCCGCTCGGAGCGCCGCTGCCGATCGACCCGTCGACCGTGGGTCGCGGCGTCAAGGGCGCGGTGCTGGGATTCCCCGAGGACGGTCCTCTGGTCGTGGGGCCGGCCGGCGTGGCCGCCAACCTCACGGCCATCGGCCGTGACATCTACAACCAGGGCACCGTGGTACGTGACGTCTACCAGATCGACGCCGACGTGGAGCCGGGGAACTCCGGCGGGCCCATGGTCACCCCGTCGGGCACGGTGATCGGAGTGGTCTTCTCCCGTTCCACCGTCACCACAGGAGTGGGCTACGCGCTGGCGTCACCCGGCGTCCTCCAGCGGGTCCGGGAGGCCGAGCGGGGACCGGGGACGGCGGTGGGGACCGGCGCCTGCACCTCGGGCTGAGCGGGTCCGGGTACCGAGCCGGCTGGTCGCGCCGGTGTCGCTCCGCCGGCTCGGGTAAGAATGGCGGCCATGCCGTTGCCGATCGAGGACTACGCCCTGATCGGCGACCTGCACACCGCGGCCCTCGTGGGGAACGACGGATCCATCGACTGGCTGTGCCTGCCGCACTTCGACTCCGGGGCCTGCTTCTCCCGCCTCCTCGGAACCGGCGACCACGGCTACTGGAAGATCGCACCGGCCGGCGGCGCGGAGGTGGTCACCGCCACCCGGCGCCGGTACCGCGAGGGGACCTTGGTGCTCGAGACCGAGTTCGACACCGCGGACGGCACGATCCGGGTCACCGACTGCATGCCCATCCGCGAGGAGCACCCCCAGGTGGTGAGGCTGGTCGAAGGGCTGCGGGGGAGCGTGCCGATCCGGATGGAGCTGAGTGTCCGTTTCGACTACGGGTCCTCTGTTCCCTGGGTCACCCACGGCGGGGGCCTGCTGACCGCTACCGCCGGCCCGAACGCCGTGGCCCTGTGGACCACGGCCGAGACCCACGGCGAGCACATGCAGACGGTCTCGGAGGTGACGATCGAGTCGGGGCGGCACGTGTCCTACCTCCTCACCTGGTACCCGTCCCACGAGACCCCACCCCGCCCGGTCGATCCCTGGTACGCCGCGGCCGGGACGGAGTCGTGGTGGCGGGACTGGAGCGAGTCGGGAACGTACCGCGGTGAGTACGCCGAAGCCGTCCAGCGCTCGCTCATCACGTTGAAGGCGCTCACGTACGAGCCCACCGGGGGCATCGTGGCCGCGGCGACCACCTCATTGCCCGAGGCTCTGGGGGGCAACCGCAACTGGGACTACCGGTACTGCTGGTTGCGCGACGCCACGCTGACCCTCGAGTCGCTCATGCGCGGCGGCTACCACGACGAAGCCATGGCCTGGAGGGACTGGCTCCTGCGGGCCACGGCCGGGGACGTGGCCAAGCTCCAGATCATGTACGGGACCTCCGGGGAGCGCCGCCTCGACGAGTGGGAGGTGGAGTGGCTCCCTGGGTACGAGGGATCGACCCCGGTCCGGATCGGGAACGCCGCCGCCGGCCAGTACCAGCTCGACGTCTACGGGGAGGTCATGTCGGCGCTGTTCTCGGCCAGCCAGAGCGACGGCGTCCACAGCCGGGCCATCTGGGACCTCCAACGCAACTTGGTCGACTTCCTCGAAGAGGGGTGGAAGCAGCCCGACGACGGTATCTGGGAGGTTCGCGGGCCGCGACGGCACTTCACCCATTCCAAGGTGATGGCCTGGGTCGCCGTGGACCGGGCGGTCCGGACCATGGAGGAGTGGCCCGACCTCGAAGGGCCGGTAGAGCGGTGGAAGGCACTGCGCAGCGAGATCCACAGCGAGGTCTGCGAGAAGGGCTACAACACCGATCGGAAGGCCTTCACCCAGTACTACGGGTCAGACCAACTCGACGCCAGCATCCTCATGATCCCTCTGGTGGGTTTCCTGCCGGCCACTGATCCGCGAGTGGTCAGCACCATCGAGGCTGTCGAGCGCGAGCTGGTGGACGGGGGGTTCGTCCTGCGCTATCGCACCGCCGCCGACGGGGCAGTCGACGGCCTGTCGGGACGCGAGGGGGCGTTCCTGGCCTGTTCGTTCTGGCTGGCGGACTGCCTCCACATGATCGGGCGGACCGAAGACGCCCGGGCACTGTTCGAACGCCTGCTGTCCCTCCGCAACGATCTGGGCCTTCTGTCCGAGGAGTTCGACCCGGTCGCCGGGCGTCTGGTCGGGAACTTCCCCCAGGCTTTCTCCCACGTCTCTCTGGTGAACACCGCCTGCCGGTTGACCGGTCACGAGCCGCTGGCTCCCGATCGGGCCCGGACCGACCGGCGCCATCGCCTGACCAACGGAGGTCATGTGGCGGCGCTCGGCTCGGGGTCCTCGGCGCGAGCCCGCTGGAGCCTGGGCGCCGTGGCCCGCCGCCGCCGGGAGACGAGCGAGAAGTGACGAGGAGGATCCCATGAAGGCACTGACGGTCATTCCCATGAAGAAGGGGAGCGCCGAGCTCTCCGAAGTGGACGCTCCCCCAGATTCCGACGGACCGGTCCTGGTCGACACCGTCGCCGTCGGCATATGCGGGACCGACGTGGAGATCCTCTCGGGGGCCTACGGGTGGGCTCCTCCCGGGCGCGAGCGGCTCATCTTGGGCCACGAGTCCCTCGGTCGGGTCGTCGAGGCGCCCAAGGGCGCGGCGGTGGTCGCCGGCGACCTGGTCGTGGGGATCGTCCGGCGTCCCGACCCGGTCCCGTGTGCGAACTGTGCGGTGGGCGAGTGGGACTTCTGCCGGAACGGGCAGTACACCGAACGGGGGATCAAAGAGCACGACGGCTACCTCTCCGAGCAGTACCGGATCACGCCCGAGTACGTGGTCAAGGTGGACCCGTCACTGGGTCTCTGTGGGGTCTTGCTCGAGCCCACCAGCGTGGTGGCCAAAGCCTGGGAACAGGTGGATCGCATCGGCGGACGGGCCCATTGGGCGCCGGAGAAGGTCGTAGTCACCGGCGCCGGTCCCATCGGCCTGCTGGCCGCACTCATCGGGGTCCAACGGGGGATGGAGGTGCACGTGATCGACCAGGTGACCCAAGGGCTGAAGCCCGACCTGGTCCGTGCGCTCGGCGCCAACTACCACACCGGATCCGTAGCCGACGCCTGTGCCGAGCCCGACGTCATCATCGAGTGCACCGGCGTGTCGTCACTGGTGCTCGACGCCATGGAGCACGTCGGACCCGGCGGGGTGGTGTGCCTCACCGGGGTCTCCTCGGGAGGTAGGACTATCCAAGTGGACGAGGGATCGCTCAACCGCTCGATGGTCCTGTCCAACGAGACGGTGGTGGGATCGGTGAACGCCAACCGCCGCCACTACGAGGCCGCCGCCGAGGCCCTGGCCCGGGCCGATCGAGACTGGCTGGAGCGGGTGGTGAGCCGGAAGGTGCCCCTCTCCCACTGGTCCGAGGCTCTCGACCGGCGGCCCGACGACGTGAAGGTGGTGGTCGAGGTGGCCGGGGTGTGAACGACGATGCCGGGACAGGTGCCGATTTGCCGGTTCGGCCGGGGACCTCCTCGGTCATCGCTCCGGGGGTGATCGAGATCGACACCATGCTGGGGGGGTGGCAGCGGGTCACCGCTGGTTACGTGATCGAGGGACCGGCGCCGGTGCTGGTGGAGACCGGGAGCCAGACGTCGGTGCCCGTGCTGCTGGCCGCGCTTGACGACCTGGGCATGGGTCCCTCCGACCTGGCGGGGGTGGTGGTGACCCACATCCACCTGGACCACGCCGGCGGCGTGGGGGACGTGGCCCGGGCCTTTCCCGGGGCCACCGTCTACGTCCACGAGAAGGGCGCCCGGCACCTGGCCGACCCGACCCGGCTGGTGGACTCGGCAGCCCGGGTCTACGGGTCCCTGCTCGACTCGCTGTACGGGCGGCTCGAGCCGACCGCCGCGGAGCGGATCCACGTGCTGGCCGACGGTGAGGAGATCCGGGTGGGACCCGAGCGGGTGCTGGTGGCGGTGGACTCCCCCGGCCACGCCAAGCACCACCTCGGGCTGCACGACTCGACGAGCGGCGTCCTGTTCGCGGGCGACGCCGTCGGGGTCCGCCTCCCCGACGCCGGGGTGCTGCGACCCTCGACGCCACCGCCGGACTTCGACCTGGACCAGGCCCTCCACTCGCTGCAGCGCTTCGCCGAGCGCCGTCCCTCGGGGATCGCTCTGGCCCACTACGGTCTACTGCCCGATCCCGCCGATCTGCTGGCCGAAGCCGAGAGCACGCTTCGCCAGTGGGCCGAGACGGCCGAAACGGCCTATCGCCAGGGGCGGGACATCGCCGACGCGCTCTCGGAGCGGTTCGACGCCCTCGTCGACGACGTGGCGCCCGAGCATCGAGAGAAGCTCGAGATCATGAACGGCGTCCATTCGAACGCCGCCGGTCTGCGGCGCTGGATCGAGCACCGCCACCCACCGACCTCGCCGCAGTAGCGCTCTTCGGGTCCGGCTCCCTCAGTCGACGCGGAGTCGGCTGCGGAGCTCCTCCTGGCGAACTTCGAAGTCGTCCAGGGAGATCCGCCCGTCGGCCAGATCCTCGTGCAGGCGGGCGAACGCCGCCAGCAACGCTTCTTGGTCCTCTGCCGGCTCGACGTCGGGCTCACCGGGCTCGGCCCGCTCCTCCCGGCGGGCCAGGCGGTCTTCCTGCTTGGCCTTGGCCTTCGCTCGCTTCGCCTGGTCCCGCTGGAGCTTCCCGAAGGTAGATCGCGGACGTGCCATGTACCCCTCCTCTCATTCGACCACCGATCCTGGGGTGAGGTCCGGTGACCATCGATGTCGTCCCCCCGAAGTCAGACCACCCTCACGCCACGGGCCTCGTCGCCCTTGCGACCCGGTGCGATCTCGAACTCCACCTGCTGGCCCGGCCGTAGCCCGGTCCGGCTGAACTCGCCGAGCTGGGACGAGTGGACGAAGAGGTCCTTGGCCCCGGGCCGGGACACGAAGCCGTATCCCTTGGCGACGTCGAAGAACTTCACCGTGCCCGTCGGCACGGCCTTTCTCCGGTCAGCGGTCGTCCGACCGTCGTGGGGCACGGTCCGAGGGCGCGACGTGGGCCGCCGTCGGGACTCTGCGGGGCGTGGGGCGGCCTTCCCCTTGGGCGATCGGGATCCGGTGAGGCTTGCTCCATTCGCCATCCTCGACGCGCCTGGCGGCGTGGGTGGCAGTGTCGTGACCAGCTCTCCGGGTGCGGTGCAGGCTTGCGGGAGCCCCAGGGCACGTTGGAGGCTGCGGATCGCAGCCTCGCTGTCTTGGGTTACGAGGGAGACCACGATGCCCGTGCTCCCGGCCCGACCGGTGCGGCCCGACCGGTGCACGTAGTCGGTGGCTTCGCCCGGCGGGTCGTAGTGGACCACGCATGGGAGGTCGTCGATGTGAATGCCCCGTGCCGCCACGTCGGTGGCCACGAGCGCCGCCACCCGCCCGTCCACGAACGCCGCCAGGGCCCGCTCCCGCTGAGCCTGGGTCCGGTCACCGTGAATGGCCACGGCCCCCACGCCGCTGGCCGCGAGCTGGCGGGCCACCCGGTCGGCACCGCGCTTGGTCCGGCAGAACACGATGGCCCGTCCGTGCTCGTAGACCAGGCGGGCGGTCAGGCGCACCCGATCGGCCTTCTCGGAGCGCCAGAACAGGTGCGTCACCTCGCCGACGCTCGCCGTGTCGCCGTCGACGTCGTGACGGACCGGGTCCCGTTGGTACCTCTCGATGATCGCCTCGACCTCACGGCCGATGGTGGCGGAGAACAGCAGCACCTGGCGATCCGGTGCCGTCAGGTCCAAGAGGCGCCTGACTGCGGGCAAGAACCCCATGTCGGCCATGCGGTCGGCCTCGTCGAGGACCACCGTCTCGACGTCGCCGAGACTGACCGCCCCTTGGGACACCAGATCTTCGAGCCGGCCCGGGCACGCCACCACCACGTCCACCCCGGCGTCGAGTGCCCGCCGGGCCGGGCCGTAGCCGGTGCCGCCGTAGATGGCCAGCACGCTGCGGCCCTTGCGGTCACAGAGGGAGGCCAGCTCGTCGCTGACCTGGGCGGCCAGCTCGCGGGTGGGGACGAGCACCAGCGCCCGGGGCCTGCGGGGCTTGGCCCTCGTGGACGGGCGGGTGCCCGGGCCGGTGGCGGTGCTGGTGCCGGTGGCAGTGTGGCCGGTGCCGACGCGGGTCATGAGGACCAGCCCGAAGGCCAGGGTCTTCCCCGAACCGGTGGGGGCCCGCCCGCAGACGTCACGCCCGGCCAGGGCGTCGGCGATGGTGGCGGCCTGGATCGGGAAGGGCTCGGTGATGCCCTGGGCCTCGAGC
>JAJYZN010000121.1 GCA_021799915.1 Actinomycetes bacterium | reverse complement strand
CGGGACAGGAAGCTGGCCGCCCCGGAACCACCGCCATTGGGTCTGGTAGTGCACGCCTTCTTGCTCAGCCCACTCAAAGAGCTTCACCCTCGTGCTCTACGACGCATGCTCGTAGATGTTCAGTGATATCGAAGGTGGCTGTTGGCAACCCTCGTGGCTGGCTCTCACCGAGAAGCTCCCGGCGCCGAACGTCGGGTAGCCGGGGATGTCGACGGTGGCAATGGTGACCTTGACGAGAGGATCGCCCCCCGGTTCCAAAGGAGGCGGGAGAACGGCAGCGATCACCTCGGGGTCGGTGGCGTAGGTGGCGACCAAGGTCGTGGCCCACACGTCCACCGCGGTGGCCTCCACCTCGCGGCTTTGCAATTGCTCCGCCGTTCTCGCTCCGTAACGAACTACGCCCATGCTCACTCCTTGCTCTCGGTCCCGTTCCCGGTCACCGGGCAACCCCCACGAACGCGGGGCACCGGTCGGCGTCCGCAGGGATCTCCGCCGCAGACAGCGGCTCGGCGATCTCGGCGTGGGTCGGGCCGATGCGGGCCGCCACCGGCGCCAGGAATGCCAGGTCGAACCCGTAGAGCTCGGCGGCGTTGGCGCCCAGCATCAGCGTCGCCTCGGAGGGGTCCACCCCCGAGAACGTGAGGCGCAGGGCCTCCCGGCTGAACGGGTAGCTCGATTCGCGATGGGGATAGTCGCTGCCCCACATGATGCGCTCGACGCCGACCGCGTGGCGGACCCCCACCTCGGCCGGTCGCATGAAGCTCGATCCGACGTGGCACTGGCGGGCCCAGTACTCGCTGGGTCGGAGCGCGAGCTTCTCCACGACGGGGTGTCCCCACTCGTACTCCTGGGAGCCTTCGGCCGTGCTCATCCGGTGATGGAAGTAGTCGAGGGTCCCGAGGGTCTCGGGGATCCAGGACGTGCCCTGCTCGGTGAAGACGAATTGCAAGTCGGGATAACGGTCCATCACGCCGCCGAAGACCAAGTGCCAGAAGGCTCGGTGCGCCCACCACGTCACTTCCAGGAGGAAGGTGACCTCGTCGATCGGCTGGTCGCCCAGCGGGGGGACGGCGCTCCCGCTGTGGTGGTTGATGGGGAGCCCGGTCTCGGCGCAGGCCCGCCAGATCGGTTCGTACTCGGGCGAGTACAAGGGAGGGAGGCCCGAGCCCGGCGGCGTCCCGGGCAGCAGGATGCCGCCTTTCAGGCCGGCGCTCGCCGCCCAGTGGATCTCGGCCACCGCGGCGTCGATGTCGTGGAGCATGATCTGCGCGATGCCCGCCCGGCGGCCTGGCGTGGCCGCGCAGAAGTCGACGAGCCAGCGGTTGTGGGCCTGGAGCCCGGCCCAGCGAAGGGCCAGGTCTCCATCGCTCGCCCCCGGCGCCTGGGTCTTGAGGGAAGGCTCGGGGTAGAAGGGAGGGATGGTGTTGGGGAAGATGACCTCCGCGGCGATCCCGTCGCTGTCCATCTCAGCCAGCCGGCGGTCGGAGTCCCAGTTGCGGCTCCCGTCCTCGCCGAGCAGGTCGGCGTACGGGATCGCATAGGTGCGGGCCCACTCGTCGAACGCCGCGTGGTAGCGCTGCTCGAGGTAGCCGCGGTACTGGTGCAGATCGGCGCCGGCGTGGCAGTCGGCCGAGATGACGGTGTAGCGCTCCTGTGTCGTCGTTCCCATCGCAGGCACCCCATCCTCTCAGCCTGTAACATCGTTACATGGCTGGGGCCGGGCATCAAGGGGGGGCAGGACGCGCCGCGCCCCGGCGGCCGGGGCCGGCGGCTGCCGGCAGGAGCCGCGACGCCGGGCTCTCTCGCGCTCAGGTGCTGGATGCCGCCATGGAGATCCTCGTCACCGAAGGGATGCCGGGGCTCACTGTGCGTGGGCTGGCGGCGAAGCTCGGCGTGGCGGTGACGGCTGTCTATTGGCATGTCGGGGACAAGCAGGCACTCGTCGACGGTTTGGTGGAGCGCATCATCGACCAGTTCAGCGCCGTGACCGTGTCCGTACGGGGCACGACCCACGAGGAGCGGCTGCTGTCGTTGGCCCGCTCGCTCCGCCGGTCGCTGCTGGACCAGGCCGACCTGGTCAACGTCGTGCATCGCCAGGGAAGGATCGCGGCGCTGTTCCAGCCGGCCCGGCGGGCCGTGGTCGCCGAGCTGGTCGATGCCGGCCTGGACGGGCCCGCAGTCGCCCTCGGCGCCCAGGCGATCATCAAGCTGGTGGTGGGATCGGTGCTGCTGGACCGCCAGGTGGACCGCCAGCCGGCCCAGCACGAGGAGCTCGCCGATCCGTGGGGGACCGGCGACCTGCCCGGTGCCCCGGACCTCTTCGCCTCCCTCACGCGGCCGGTGGACCAAGAGACGGTCTTCGTCTACTCGCTGCGAGCACTGGTCGGCGCAGTGCTGGGCGGCCTCACGACGGCTCGCAGTTCGGAGACGGCGCGTGCTTCCGAGACCGGTCCCCGACGAGTGGGCCGGCGCGGGCAACAATGAGGGCTATGCCCCACGACGAGCTCTTCTCCCTCGACGGCAAGACGGCCTTGGTCACCGGCGGTTCCCGTGGGATCGGGCGGATGATCGCCACCGGGCTGGTCGAGGCCGGCGCCGCCGTGTACGTGGCGTCGCGCAAGGTCGAAGACTGCGAGTCCGTCGCCGCCGAGCTCTCCCGCCACGGCAGTTGCACTGCCCTCGGGGCGAACCTGTCGACCGAGGACGGGTGCCGGGCTCTGGCTGAGGCGCTGGCCGAGCGCGAGTCCCGGCTGGACATCCTGGTCAACAACGCGGGTGCGACCTGGGGCGCCCCCCTCGAGGAGTTCGACGAAGCGGCATGGGAGCGAGTGCTGGCACTCAACGTGAAAGGCGTCTTCCACCTGACCAAGTTCCTCATTCCTTTGCTGCACGCCGCCGGCACCCAGGAAGACCCGGCACGGATCATCAACATCGGTTCGATCGACGGGATCCATGTTCCGGTCTTGGAGACGTACTCCTACTCCGCGTCCAAAGCCGCCGTCCACCAGCTCACCCGCCACCTGGCACGGAGGCTGGCACCGGTGATCACGGTGAATGCCATCGCGCCGGGGCCGTTCGAGTCCAAGATGATGGCTGCCACCTTGGCGACCTTTGGCGAGCAGATTGCCGCGGCCGCCCCGCTCAAACGGATCGGGCGCCCCGACGACATGGCCGGTACGGCCGTCTTCCTGGCGTCGCGGGCCGGGTCGTACCTGACCGGCGCCGTGATCCCCGTGGACGGCGGCATCGCCACCGTCGGCTGAGCGCCGGCCTCCCCGTGTCGGGAGCCCGGTCCCAGGTTCCCTGCCTCGGGTTCCCTGCCTCGGGTTCCCTGCCTCGGGTTCCCTGCCTCGGGTTCCCTGCCTCGGGTTCCCTGCCTCGGGTTCCCTGCCTCGGGTTCCGGGCGCCGAGCCCCCTGGCGCGGTGGTTCACTTCGAGTTCACCTTCATTTTCCCCTCCGGTCTCGCTCCTATCGCATCCTGGTAACCCTTGTCGGTCATCGTGTCGGTGAGATCAGCACGGAGAGCGTCGTGAAGTTCACGACGCGACGCGACGAGGAGGAGGAGGTCCACAGTGGGCGAATCGATGGCGACCATCACCGAGCTCTACCGACCTTTGGACGAGGCCGAAGTCGGCAAGAAGCACTGGCTCACCGTGTTCACGGCGGGGATGGGCTTCTTCACCGATGCCTACGACCTGTTCATCATCGGGACGGTGACGGTGATCCTCACCCCGATCTTCCACCTGAGCACCAACCAGATCTCCCTCCTCAACTCGATCTCGCTCCTCGCCTCGGTGGCCGGCGCCCTCACGTTCGGCAAGCTGATGGACATGTGGGGCCGCAAGCGCATGTACGGCGTCGAAGTGGCGATCCTGGTGCTCGGTGCGCTGCTGTGCGCGTTTGCCTGGAACTTCACCTCGCTGTTCATCTTCCGGCTGCTCGTCGGCTACGGCGTCGGCGGCGACTACGCGACCTCGGCGGTGATCACCTCGGAGTACGCGAACCGCAAGTCCCGAGGCCGGCTCGTCGGGTCGGTGTTCGCGATGCAGGGCCTGGGGCTGCTCGCAGGTCCGGCCATCGCCTCGATCTTCCTCGGTGCGGGGGTGCCCAACGACGTGGCTTGGAGGCTGATGCTCGGGATCGGCGCCATCCCGGCAGCATCGGTCATCTACCTGCGCCGCCGGATCCGGGAGACCCCCCGCTACACCATGAGCGTGCAGGGGGATGCGGCGACCACGGCCAAGACGGTGGAGTGGGTGACCGGCGAGCAGCCGGCCGTCCGGCTGAACGGCGGTGGCACCGGCTCGCCGACCCGAGCCGACGCGCCCGGACAGGTGGGCGTCGCACCGATCGGCTCCAGCGCGGCCGGTGCCGGCATGCGCCAGAAGCTCACCTCCCGGCCTTTCCTCCTCCGCCTCATCGGCACGGCCGGGAGTTGGTTCCTCCTCGATATCGCCTTCTACGGGAACTCGGTGTCGAGCCCTCTCATCCTCAAGCTGCTCCAGCCCAAGGGCACGCTGCTCGACCACACGCTGATCTCGCTCGCCATATTCGCCATCGCGGCGTTCCCGGGGTACTGGGTGGCGGTCTTCTTGATGGACCGGATCGGGCGGCGCCGCATCCAGTGGCAGGGCTTCGTCGTCATGGCGATCGCCTTCGGGCTGATATGGCTCCTCCCAGACGGCGCGACGGCGATCGGCGTGTTCCTCCCCCTGTTCGCCATCAGCTACTTCTTCATCGAGTTCGGGCCGAACGTCACCACCTTCGTGTTCCCCTCGGAGGTCTTCCCGACCTCGGTCCGGGGTACCGGGGATGGCATCTCGGCTGGATGCGGCAAGTTTGGGGCGTTCCTCGGGGCCCTCTTGGTGCCGCACCTCCTGACCTCGGTGGGCATCAGCGGGGTCATGGGGATCATGGCCGGCGTCTCGGTCGTCGGAGTCGCGCTCACCCTGGTGGCGCTGCCCGAGCCCAAGGGCCAGACCCTGGAGGCCTCTGCCGCCGAGATCGAGCCCGAGCCGGCCGTCGCCGCTGCCGCGGCCTCCATCGGCTGACCGGGCGGGCGGCCTGCGGGCGGGTCAACCGGGCGGGCAGGTCAGCCGGGCGGGCGGGTCAGCCGCCTCACGAACTTCGTCGGGCGGTGCGAGCTTCGGGGTGTAGAGCCCGCGGTGTGCGGGACTCGGTGCGCGGGCCTCGGTGTGCGGGCCTCGGTGTGCGGGCCGCCGTCAGGTGAATACGACGGTGCGGGCGCCGTTGACGAGGACCCGGTCCTCGAGGTGCCAGCGCAGCCCTCTCGCAAGCACGGTGCGCTCGATGTCACGTCCGATGCGGAGCAGGTCGTCCACCGAGTCGGTGTGGTCGATCCGGCGGGTGTCCTGCTCGATGATCGGTCCCGCGTCCAAGTCGGCGGTGACGTAGTGGCAAGTCGCGCCGATGAGCTTCACCCCGCGTTCGAACGCTTGGTGGTACGGCTTCGCTCCGGCGAACGAGGGGAGGAAGCTGTGGTGGATATTCAAGATCCTGCCCCGGTAGCGGTCGCAGAGCGCGGCCGGGATGATCTGCATGTAGCGGGCCAGCACCATGACGTCGCCGCCCGCCTCTTCGAAGATGCGGGCGATCTCCTCGAACGCGTCCTGCCGGTCGCTGTCGGCGATCGCCGAGTGGCCGGCCGGCATCGGCACATGGTGATAGGCGATGCCGTGCCATTCCACCGTCGCTCTCAGTGTCTCGTGGTTGGAGATGACGCAGGGAATGTCGCAGTCCAAATCGCCGCTGCGCCATCGGTAGAGCAGGTCGACCAGGCAGTGGTCCTCCTGGCTGACGCAGATGACGACCCGCTTGCGAATGTCGGTGTCCGAGAGGTGCCACGACATGTCGAACTCTTCGGCCACCGGGACGAAGCGCTCGCGAAATCCGTCCGGACCGAACGGGAGCGTCTCGGCGATCACCTCGATCCGGAGGAAAAATCGTCCGGTGGACAGGTCTCCGTGCTGGGCGGCCTCGAGCACCCAGCCACCGTTCTCGGCGATGAACCCACTCACAGCCGCGACGATGCCGGTGCGGTCCGGGCAGGTGACCGTCAGCACGTATCGCCGCATGTCCTCCATCATTCCCGATCGGCGTGGTGGTACGGGCAGGGTCGCGCCCACGTGCCGGGCTGAGCGCGAGGAGGCATACGTGTGAGCCAGCGCCGGCGCGCTGGGGCCGGCACGCTGGAGCCGGCGCGCTGGAGGTGACGAGTTGGAGCCGGCGCGCTGGCGGTGACGAGTTGGAGCCGGCCCGCTGGAGGCGGCACCAGGAGCTCGGAAGCCATGATGTCCGGCAGCACCGGGCCGGATCGGTCGGCCGGGACCAGGCGAGGAGGCAGGTCGTGACAGCGCCCACTATCTACGAGTACGTTCCCCACGAGCGCACCCAGACCAAGCTGGGAGGTGCCGGCAGCCCGCGGGAGGCCGGGAGCGGCCGCCCGCGGGCCACTCCGGTGCTGGTTCGGTTCAACGCGTGGCTCGCGGTCCGGGTCACCAACGGGGTGGGCACGATGTGGTGCGCCTACGCGTTCGCCGCCCTGGCGCTGGTCAGCCTGCCGTCCGCGATCGACGCACACAGCGCGGTCGTGCTCGTGTCGTGGATCTCCCAGACCTTTCTCCAGCTCGTGCTGCTGTCAGTCGTCCTCGTCGGACAGAACATCTTGGCGAGCGAAGCCGAGAGGCGTGCCGACGCCACGTCGCGCGACGCCGACGCCGTCCTCCACGAGGCATTCAAGCTCCAAGAGCACTTGGGGGCCCAGGATCACGTCCTGCGAGAGCTGGTCGACCGGCTTGCGAGCGTGGAAGGACGGCTCGCTACCTGAACGGCGGTCCTCCGCAGCGTCCAAGAGCACCCGTTAGAGCGTGTGCCCGTCAGAGCGTGTGCCCGTCAGAGCGCGCACCCGTCAGACCGTGTGCCCCCCGCTGGCCATCGAGTAGGCAGTCTCGGCGTGCTGCGCGAGGTCCAGACCCTCGAACTCCTGCTCGGCCGACACCCGGAGCCCCATCGTGAGGTCGACGGCCTTCGCGATGAGGAAGGTCATCGCGAAGCAGAACCCGACTGCCACGACCGTGGCCAGGAGCTCCTCTGCGAGGAGGTGAGCGCCCCCGCCCTCGAACAGTCCGTTGGCCCCCGACGGGTCGATGGCACGCGAGGCGAACAGCCCGAGCAGCACCATGCCGACGATCCCGCCGACGCCGTGAACGCCGAGCACGTCGAGCGAGTCGTCGTAGCGGAGCTTGAACTTGAGGCGTACGGCCAGGGCACAGACGATGCCGGCGACCGCCCCCACGAGCAGGGCCGGCATGGGGCCGATGTACCCGGCACACGGGGTGATCGCCACCATGCCGGCGACCGCGCCCGACGCGGCGCCCAAGGTCGTCGCCACCTTTTCCTTCAGCGATTCGAACAGCAGCCAGCCGAGCAGCCCGGCGGCGGCGGCGAGCTGGGTGTTGACGAAGGCGTGGACGGCGACGTCGTTGGCACCCAGCGCCGAACCGGCATTGAACCCGAACCATCCGAACCACAGGATCCCCGCGCCGAGGAGGCTGAGGGGCACCGAGTGCGGCGGCATGGGATCGCGTGGCCACCCGCGGCGCCGACCGAGCACCAAGACGAGGGCCAGCGTGGAAAACCCTGAGTTGATCTCCACCACGGTCCCCCCGGCGAAGTCGAGCACCCCCCTGCGGGCCAGCCAACCAGTGGGGCTGAACACCCAGTGGGCGAGCGGGACGTACACGAGGACCAGCCAGAGGACGATGAACACGACGAACGCCGGGAACCGGATGCGGTCGACCGCCCCTCCGCTGATGAGCGCTGCGGTGATCACGGCGAACATCATCTGGAAGACCATCACCGCCAGTGGGGACACCGTGAGCCCGTGGTAGCCGGGCAGGCTGTGGGCCATGTGCCCGAGCCCCGCCAGGCGCAAGGTCCCGATCAGCCCGCCACCGGCGTCAGGTCCGAACGCAAGACTGAAGGCGAACGTTGCCCAGAGCACGGTGACGACCCCGATGCAGATGAAGCTCTGCATCATCACCGCGAGGACACCCTTGGACCGGACCATCCCTCCGTAGAACAGGGCAAGTCCTGGCGTCATGAACAGGACCAGGGCTGCGCTGACTAGCACCCATGCGGTGTTCCCGGTGCTCAACGGGCCTCCTTGCCGGTCGGTGGCTCAATGTACGACCGGCGCCCCGGGACGGCATGCGCCCAAGGACGGAAGTGCCTCCCCGGGGGACCGGACGATGGGCGCCGACCCTAGCGCGAACCCGGGTGCTTGGAGGTGGACTCGCGGTGACCACGGCACCGTGGCGGCATGCGCCGGCCACGGTGCCGCTCCTCCCCTCAGGCCGAGAGCTGCTGTCGCTCGGAAGAGCCCTTCACTTCGATCCGCCGCGGCTTGGCGTGGGCCGCCACAGGGATCACGAC
>JAJYZN010000120.1 GCA_021799915.1 Actinomycetes bacterium | reverse complement strand
TGAAGAACGCCACCCCGGCGGCCCACAGGTCCCCGACCTCGTCGAGGTGGTCGGGCCAGACGTGCGCAGCCAGCCCGAAGTCGGCGTACGACCGATGTCGCAGGTGGGAGACCTTCTCCTCCAGACGCGCCACCGTGGTCACCGGCCAGCCGTGCGTGTGCTCGACGATCGTCGTCACGCCCTGGAGGACCGCCGCCGCGCTGCCCGACGGGAAGTCCTCCCGCTCGGGGTCCCCGGGGTCCATGAGGTGGACATGGGTGTCGACCATCCCGGGCAGGACCAGCAGACCCCCGGCGTCCACCACCTGGCGAGCCTCCATTCCCGGCGCACCCGCCGGACGGAGCGCGGCGAACCTGCCGCCGCTGGCGTAGACGTCGAGCCGGGCCCGGCCACGGGGCGTGACCACGGTGCCGCCGCGCACGGCGAGGTCGAACGTCGCACTGGTCATGTCGGCCCGGTCATGCCGGCGGCGTCAGGAGAGGCGGCGTCAGGAGAGGCGGCGGGAACCACCCGCTCCGTCCGGCCGGCAGGTCGAAGCGGTGACCGGCCATGGCAGCGACGAAAGTACCAGCCCAGCCTGATCGGGGCCGGACTGTCGGGATGGACCCTCCGGCTCGACGGCTTTATTCCAGGAGCGCTCCCGCCTCGTCATCCCCATCGACCTGCCTCGCCCTCGGCAATTCCTGGGCCGCCGGGCGCACGGTCACCTCGGCCGCCGCCGAGACAGAAGATCCGGTGCCCAGGGGCCTCCGACCTGGTAGAACGGCCTAGCTCGTCCTGCCAGCCCGGCACCTTCTCTCCGATCACCACGCGCTGGATCTGGTTGGTGTTGGTCCCCTCGTAGATCTGGATGATGCCCATCAGGGGGGGCAGTACGTACTCGCCGAACCCGTTCCTCGCAGACAAGCGACTCTCGGTTCCTGAGCGACGATCGGTGAACTGAGGGTGCTGGACATGGCGGTGGTAGTTACATCGGTGTGGTCCACCATAACTCAAAGGCGCTTGGTTCGGCAGGTGGGCTCGTTGGCTGGTTCGGATCCACGCTCCTGACCGGGAACGAGGACGGCCCGACCGATGATCGACCCGGAGCGGAGGTCGTCGAGCACTCGGTTAGGGTGATCGGCACCGAGGAGGGCGTCAAGAGGCCGTCGAGGAAGTGAAGCTCGGTTCCGCACACACCTGCGGCCGCCACCCTTACGACCACCTCGTGCTCTCTTGGTACCGGCCGTTCTACCTCCTCGATCACCAACGACGTTCCCTTCCCGTGGAACCGCGCTGCTCGCATGATGTTCCGTCGGCGGCTCGTCGTCTTGGGGAGTCGGAGAGGGGCGCCAGGCGGGGTGACGCAATTAACGTTCAACGAGGCTGCTGATTGGCAAAGCGGCACCCATGCGTTTGACCGGTCAGTCCCCGTCCCAGACGAGCACGTTCCTCCCCTTCACCGTGCGGGAGCGGAGGCGGTCAAGCCCTTCTGCAACCTCGGCGATCGGGTACCGCTCGTCGATCACCGTCTTGATTCGCCCGTCGGCGGCAAACTGCACCGCCATCTCGAGGTCGACGAGCGAGGCGGCGACCGACGAGACGATCCGGGCCTCAGAGAGGATCAGCTCGATGGGATGGATCGAGAGCTGCTCGGGGGTGTAGCCGATCGAGACGAAAGTGCCCCGCCGTCCGAGCCCGCGTATCCCCGCCGCCATGCTGGCCGAGGTACCGACGAGCTCGAAGAAGTGATCAGCCCCGCGGCCACCGGTCAGCTCGCGGATGTGGTCGGGAACAGCATCGAAGCCACCGTCTCCGAGGACAATCGCATCGTCCGCGCCCATTTGCTCGGCGACTGCTGCCTTGTCGTCGGCGTCCGCTACCGCTACCACCCGCGCACCAGCTGCCCGGGCAACCTGGACCAGCATCAGACCGACTCCGCCGATCCCGTTCACGACAACCGTCTGGCCGATGGCGACGTCGGCCAGACGGCAGGCGTGCACCGCCGTCATGCCTGCGCAGCTCAACAGGGCCGCGTCCTCGAAGCTCACGCCGTCGGGCAGCGGCACCAGATTCTCCGGCGGCACGGCGACGAGATCGGCGAACGTTCCGTTCAACGTGAATCCCAGCTGTCCGATCGGGTTCGTGCAGATCTGCGTGTTCCCGCTCCTGCACCAACGGCACTTGCCGCAGCCGATCATGTTGTAGACCGCCACGCGCTGGCCAGGCGCGAGTCCGGAGCCCGGCGGAGCCTCGACCACTTCTCCAGCCGCCTCGTGCCCGATGATGAACGGGTAGCTCGGAGGCTCGAACAGGGCATCGATGATGTGCAACTCGGTACCGCACAAGCCCGCAGCCCGGGTTCTGACGAGTGCCCAACCGTCGTGACCTGCGTCCGGGACATCGCGCACGACGAACTCGCCACGCCGCTCGAGAACTGCTGCTTTCACGTCTCGCCTCCATCGCTCGTACCTGCCACGACTTGGTCGACCGTGTACTCGCCCCCTCGGTCCAGTCGCAGGACCCGCGCCACGTTGTCACCCATGATTCCCCCGAGTCGCGCTGGCGGAATCGGTTCGAGCCCCCACCGCTCAGCTTCCTCGTTCACGCCGAGCAACTTCTCCCGCAATGCGACCGGGTCGTACAAGAACCCTGGATAGTCGGTCCCGAAGAACAACTTGTCGAGCGGGACGAAGTACGCTTCGAGCGAAGCCAGCCAGCGGAACAGCTCGGGGCGGGTGATCGTGGCAATGCGGTAGCTGAGGTCGGCATAGAAGTTGGGGTGTTTCGTCAAGAGGAACATCGCTTCGTCGACCCAGGGGAGCCCGCAGTGAGCGATGATCACGCGGAGCTCGCCGAACTCGCGCCCGATGTCGTCCAAGAGAGCTGGACGACCCAATTCCATCCTTGCATCGATGCGGGTCGAGCCCGCCTGGTGCACCATGACCGGCAGGTCGAGCTCGGCCGCCTTCTCGAAGATCGGGAACCCCAGCTCCCGGTCATTCGGTGCCCAGTGCTGGTACATCGGGTAGAGCTTCAACCCAGACAGACCGAGCTCGACGCAGCGCTCGATCTCCTCCACTGCGGCCGCCGTCCCCTTGTATAGGGGATTGACCGAGCCGAAGCCGACGAACCGACCTGGGTCGCTCCGAACGACGGAGGCGATGTAGTCGTTGCACTTGTCGGGGTGTGGGGGACCAGGAACGTCGGTCACCCCGTCGGTGTCGACCGTCCCTATCAACCGGCCGTCGAGCCACTGCGGTGAGACGGCCAGCACGACGATGCGGTCGAACCCGGGATGGTCTGCGGTGCTCTCTGCCGGACCGGCGACTCGGAAGCCGTCTTCCGTGACGCCCGCCGCTCGCCACTCCGCCTCGGTCGGCGGCCGGTGCGATGGCAATATCCCCCGCGCGCGATAGATGCACAGCGACCCCTCCCGCCCGTAGGCAGCCGTAAAATCCCTGTCGGCCGCAAGGCTGAGGATGTGGGTGTGAGCGTCGATCTGCACAGCTGTTTACCCCCTTTTCGACGAGCCTTTCGCGCTCTCTACGGCGCACCTGCCGTCGCCTGCTCGGGGACGACCATCCGGTCGAGGACCGCCCGGAACGCTCGGTTCGCTTCGGCGTACACCCGCTGCTCGTCGACCGTCGTGAGCGTCCTGCCCTCCATCACGACTTTCCCGTCGACGATGGTCGTGTCGACACAGCTGCCGGCGGCCGAGAACACGAGATGCGACATGAGCTGGCGGGGATACTCGGGAAGTAGCGGGACGAACATCGGGCCGGAGAGGTCGATCAAGATGACGTCTGCTTTCCAACCCGCGTGGAGGCGTCCGGTCTGGTGCCCAAGAGCCCGGCCGGAGTTCACCGTCGCCATCTTCACGATGTCGCCGGGCTGACCGAGAGTCGCGTCCTGGCGCACCGCGCGGTGGATCACCGAGGCGAGGCGCATGGCCTGGAAGATGTCACGAGTGTTGTTGCACTCGGCGGCGTCGTGGCCTATCCCGACGTTGATGCCTGCCGCCAGCATCTCCGGGAGCCGGGCGATTCCGTTGGCCAGCTTGGCGTTCGACCCCGGGTTGTGGGAGATGTGGGTCCCCGTCTCGGCCATGAGGCTGATCTCGTGGTCAGACAGCCACACACAGTGAGCGGCGATGCAATCAGGACCGAGCACGCCGCAGTCGTACGCGACCTCCGTCGGACGCCGTCC
Organism: Actinomycetes bacterium; assembly: GCA_021799915.1. The sequence goes on along the minus strand of JAJYZN010000120.1, from coordinate 4,271 downwards.
GAACCGCTCGAGAGAGTTGTCCACCTCGGTCATCGACTCGTTCAGATGGATGTGGAAAAGGATGCCGAGATCGTCGGCGAGAGCCCGGGCGTCACGCAACAGACCTTCGCTAGCAAGGGGAAGCCACTCGATGCCCACTGCCACCTCGATGCGCCCGTTCGCGGATCCGTGACGTGACGCGTGCGCCGCCTGGGCGTCCTCCAGGGTGTCGAGGCCGTGCTCGGGGTCGGCAATGTCGTTGGACAGGACCGCGCGAATGCCGATCTCTTCTGCCGCCGCGGCCAGGCCCTCGAGCCGGCGGTACATGTCGTTCACCGTCGTGACCCCGCACTTGAGCGACTCGGCGTAGCTGGCCAGCGCCGCCCAGTATGCCGCTTCGTCGTCGAGGGCACGGATAGCCGGATACCAGAAGTACTCGAGCGACTCCCACAACGGCAGGTGGTCGCTCCAACCACGACCGATGGCAGTGTGATAGTGCAAGTCCACCAGCCCCGGCATCACCGCCTTGCCGGACGCGTCGATCACCCGCCCTCTCGGCTGCGGTGCGTCGGATGCCGGGCCGACGTAGGCGATCCGGTCAGCGTCGATCACCACGGTCCCATCGAGGAGGACCGTGTCGTCCTCGTCCAGGGTCACGACGATCCCGCCGGAAATCGTGATGCGCTCACTCATGCTGCCCCTCCGTTGTCTTTCGGTCGCTCTCTCGGTGTCGGTAGGACCGCTCGCCTCGTCAGCGCCCGATGGCCTGACCTGCCGCTTGGGTCGTTGGCTGGAGCTCGACCCAGACCGACTTCGAGACGAGATAGGGGTCGAGCGCCTCCGCCCCGAGCTCGCGCCCCATTCCGGACTGCTTGCGTCCCCCGAAGGGCACGGCCACATCGAACATGCCGTAGGTGTTGATCCACACCGTGCCGGCCTCGATCTCCCCTGCCAGGCGCAGCGCCTTCGCGGTGTCCTGCGTCCAGATCCCCGCAGCGAGGCCGTAGGGGACGTCGTTGGCGAGTCTCGTGAGCTCACCAGGGTCAGACCAGGAGATGACGGTCACGACCGGGCCGAAGATCTCTTCCTGGGAGACACGCATCGAGTTGGTGGCCGATGCCACGACCGTTGGCTCCACGAAGAAGCCGTTCTCGAGACCGTTCACCGTGGCGGCGTCTCCTCCGGCAACGATCTCCGCCCCCTCGTCCACCGCCTGACGAACAAAGCGCAAGACGCGCTCCCGGTGGGACGCCGAGATCACGGGGCCCATCTGGGTGTCGGGGTCGAGCCCATGGCCGAGCCGGACCGTCGCAGCCCGCTGGGCGAGCTCTTCGGTGACCCTCTCGGCGATCGGTTCCTCGACGAACAGACGGGAGCCGGCGACGCACGCCTCGCCCTGGTTGAAGAACGCTCCACCGAAGGCGCCGGACAACGCCCGGTCGAGGTCGGCGTCGGCGAACACGATGTTCGGGCTCTTGCCGCCGAGCTCGAGGTTGACCGGCTTGAGGCCGTCGGCAGACGCTCGGAGGATCTCCTTGCCGGTCGCGGTCTGCCCGGTGAAGGCAACCTTGCGCACTCCGGGATGCCCGACGAGGGCGACACCGACGTCGGGGCCACCAATCACCACGTTGACCACGCCCGGTGGGAAGCCGGCTTCTTCGACCAGTTGCGCGAATCGCAGCGTGGAGAGCGGTGCCAGCTCCGACGGCTTCACCACTACGGTGCACCCCGCTGCCAAGGCGGGCCCAAGCTTGTAGGCGACCTCGAGAAGAGGGAAGTTCCAGGGGGTGATGGCAGCCACCACACCAACCGGCTCGCGCCGGCCGAGGGTCAACATGCCCCCTACAGAATTCGGGAAGACCGAACCCGCGAGCTTGGTCGGCCAGCCCGCATAGTACCGAAAGAGCTCGGCCGTGAGCGCCATGTCCACCGCCCTCGCTTCGCCGATCGGCTTGCCGTTGTCGAGCACCTCGATGGTGGCGAGCTCCTCCCGGTGGGCGTCCACCAGCTCTGCCAACCGCCAAAGCAGGGCCGCCCGGACCGTGGGAGCGGTCTCGCGCCATGATCGGAAGGCGCGCTCTGCCGACTCCACTGCAGCCGCCACGTCCGAGGGGCTCGCCTGCGGCACCTCCGCAAGCGCGACGGCTCGCGCCGGGTCGAGCGTCGGAAGGGTCACCGTCGTCTGGACCCACTCGCCGCCGATGTAGAGCCGGAGCGGCCCGCGTACGAACGCCGGTAGGTTCTCGATCACCGAGTCCATCTCTGCCTCCTTCGATAGGGCTGTTCGTTCTACCGGCGCGGATCCCGGGGGGACACAGACCGCCTTTGTCCTCAGCGCCGCTCCGTGCCGACCGTTCCGTAGGCCATATCCCAGAACTGCACCTCGTAGCCGGTCGAGAGGTCGAAGGCCTGCTGCAGCCGCTCGGGTGCGGTGCCTGTGGCAACGGCCAGCCGATCGAGCACGCCCCGCGTCCGTTCCACCAGACCGCCGTAGTCCGGATCGCCGAAGATCCCGACCCACTCCGCGTAGATCGGGTCCTCTGGCCGGGCGCCGGCGATCGCGGCGCCGACCTCCCCGTAGCTCCACTGACAGGGCAAGACGGAAGCAAGCCCGGTGGCGCAGTCGCCGAGCGCCGCCGTCGCCAGCAGGTGTCGCGTATATGCGTACGTCACTGCCTCCATCACCGCGGTGCCGCCAGCGGCCGACGGATCGCCACCCAGACGCGCCAGGAACGAGCGGTTGGCCGGAAGCTCCACCGCCACGATCTGGTGCAACGCGGCGCCCAGCACATCGATGGCGTCCGCGTCGGGTGCCTTGGCGATGATCATCGCGAGGGCGCGGGCGTAGTCCTCCAGATAGGCGATGTTCTGCTCGAAGTAGAAGCGGAACTTCGCGTGGGGCAGCGTAGCGGCGGCGATCTCGGCCACCATGGGGTGCCCGACAGCAGCCGCCCAGGCATCCCGACCCGAGTCGTGCAGGCGAGCCGACGCGGGGAGCCTTGCCAAACCGACCGATGTCGTCCGTGCGATCGCGTTCACCGTTCCGCCTCGTCGTCGATGCCGGCAAGCTGGTCGTCGCGCACGCTCCCGATGTGGTGGCGCAGCGCGATCTCCGCCGCGTCGGGGTCCCGGGCAAGGAGGGCGGCAGCAATGGCTGCGTGCTGTTCGACCGACATCTCCAACCGGCCGGGGATCGCCGCAGTGAGTCGCCCGATCCGGACGAGGTGGTCGCGCATGTTGTCGATCAGGGCGGCGATCCGCCGGTTGGTCACCTGTTCGAAGAGGAATTGGTCGAATTCGTCGATTGCCCGCTCGAGGGTGGCGGTCCTCCGCTCGGTGCGGAGCCGCTCGGTCGTCTCCATCAGTCGCACCAGTCGCTCGCGCTGGTCATCGCCCAGCGAACGGGCGGCTTCGCGCACCGCCCAGACCTCGACCAGCTCACGCAGCTCGTAGAGCTCGACAAGGTCGCGACGCGTGTAACCCAATACCACGGCCCCCTTGAACAAGGTCGTCTCGACTAGCCCCGCTTGCTCGAGGCGGACGAACGCCTCGCGGACCGGCGTCTTGGAGACTCCGAGCGACTCCGCGATCGCGGACTCCCGGAGCGGCTCTCCCGGAGGAAGCCGAAGATCGACGATGGCCGCTCGCAGCTCGTCTGCGACCAAGTCGGTGAGCTTCGCCCGGTCGTATCGGGCACCGCTGAACGCGGCCCGAACAGCGTCGCCGGGCCTCGTTTCCGAGGGAACCGTGTGCTCCGCCCACCGCTTTCGGCTCCCCGGCCGGCTCGTCATCGTGGCACCTCCAAGTCTGGACCCTCGAGGTCGGCTCTTGGCCTCCGAATCGGCTCCACCAGCTCCGCCAACAGCCCCCCGAGCGCCGATGGGTGCAGAAAGGCGATGCGGGCACCCTCACTGCCCAGGCGCGGTTCGGTGTCGACGAGGGCAACGGACCGTCGACGGAGGTCGTCGAGTGCGGCATCGATGTCGTCCACCTCGAACGCGACATGGTGCAAGGCCGGCCCGCGCCGTCGGACGAAGCGCTCGACCATCCCCGGACCGGTCACCTCGAGGGTCTGAACGCAGGCCCCCCCGGCCCTGAACATTCGCTCGACGAACCCGGATCCCTCCTCGACGTGGGGCGCGCCCAACCCGAGGACGTCTCGCAGGCCGTCGACGACCGCGCGGTCGCGGTGGGCAAAGGCCACATGGTGGAGCCGGCGCAGCGTCCAAGCTCCCTCGGCGTTCGCTCCGGTCACTGGCCGCCTCCCGTCCTGACCCTCCGCACGCACCTGG
>JAJYZN010000003.1 GCA_021799915.1 Actinomycetes bacterium | reverse complement strand
CGGGCTGATCCCGGACCCACGTGAACGACACGTGGCCGACGTGAACTTCGTCACCGTCGCGTGCGCCAGCCCGGGCCAAGGCCCTATCCACTCCGAGACGGCGGAGCCGTCGCACCGCCTCCCTGATCGCCCCTTCATCCGTCATGTCAGAGAAACCCACAGCCCGCTCGGCGGCACGCCCGGCCACCGCCCATTCGCCGTCGCCTGCGTTCTCGACGGTGATCCCCTGGGGGGCAGGGCGGTGGACGACTACGCCGTTGACCGGTCCGTCCTCCACCTCCCGTTCGCGCGCCCTGAGCACCTCATCGGCCACACGAGCCACGAGCTCGTCGATACCTGATCCGGTCGCTGCCGAGATGACTAGGTCGATGGGAACTTCTCCTAGGGCACCGGGCTCCTCGCCGACCAGCACGTCTCCCTTCGAGCAGACTACGACTCGCGGTCGATCGAGAAGTTCCCGTCGATACCCTGCGAGCTCGTCCATCAGAATGCGAAATTGCTCCTCCGGTGACGTGCCGTCCGAAGCCACGGGGTCGATCATCACCACGAGAACCCTGGCCCGCTCTATGTGGCGTAGGAAGCGATGGCCCAGCCCCCGACCCTCGGCGGCTCCCTCGATCAGCCCGGGGATGTCGGCCATCACGAGCTCGCTCCCCTCTCCCCTCGATGCGTCACGGCGGGGACCGACCCGAACGACCCCGAGGTGAGGCTCCAGAGTGGTGAACGGATAATCAGCGATCTTCGGCTTGGCCGCAGAGACCGTAGAGATGAGGGTCGACTTGCCGACATTGGGAAACCCCACCAAGGCCACGTCGGCCATGAGCTTCAGCTCCAGGTCGAACCACACCTCTTCCCCGAGCTCTCCCTGCTCGGCAAATGCCGGAGCCCTGCGAGAATTCGACAAGAACCGGGCGTTGCCGCGCCCACCCGCTCCCCCACTGGCCGCGAGCCACCGATCCCCCGGGCCGGACAAGTCACAGAGGATCTGCCCCCCGCGGTCCTTCACCACCGTCCCGATCGGGACCGGGACCACGAGATCGGAGCCCCGTGCCCCGTGTCGGCGATTCCCAGCTCCGTGCCCACCGTCCCCGGCACGGCGGTGCGGAAAGTCTCGAAATCCAAGCAACGAAGACTGATTTCGTGTCGAGAGGAGCCACACGTCGCCACCACGCCCACCATCGCCGCCGTCGGGCCCACCCCGGTCCACGTGTGCTTCACGCCTGAACGACGCTGAGCCTGCGCCACCGTCGCCGGCCTTGGCGTGGAGCTGCGCTGCATCGACGAATCCCGACATGGCTCGATCCTACGAGGTGGGTGAGCTGCCGGTGCCACACGTCGAACTCCTCCCGAGGTCCACCACACCGGCGACCACCTGAGCCGTTGCGCTGGTCCCATCTGGAGGATCACCCCGACGCTATGGGGCTATCCGGGGTCGAGGTCCAATCGGCTGGCTCCGCCGCTACCGGAAAAGTCGGGTGTCATCCGCAGCCGCCAGCCGGATCACACCCGACATCACCCGATGGTGGGACGTCGAGTGCCGGATTGCCTTCGAAGAAGCCGACCGGCACAAAGGAAAATCCCGTGTACTCGACCGGCATGACCGGCCAGTCTTCTGGACGTGGGACGTGGGTCACGCCGAACGTGTGCCACAGCACCAGATCAGTGTCGACCAGCTGGCGATCGCGCTCCGTCCAGCTCTTCACGCCCTCGCCTCCTTCATGCTGGTTCGGAAAGTCACCCGCAGCCCTCCGCTGCTCCGATGTGTAGGCAGTAACCCACAGATGGTGGGTGGCGAACCCCGCACGCTTCTCGATGCTCGAACCGGGCTGAGCCAGCAGGGTCGGAGAGCTGAGCGGAACAAGCTTGTACGCGGGAGCCTCACCGAGGGAGTTCGTGGCCGAACGGTTGACCACTTTCCAGTGACGGCTCTTCGATGGGTCGATGAATCGCCTGGCGCTCAACTCACTCGTCAACATCTTCGATGTGGTTCGGAACGCATTTCCCAAGGGATTCTGCGGTCCCAGCGGCTCAGGGACCACGTCGACCTCGTAAACGCAATTCTCGGGCCCGTCAACTTCCACATCCAGGCGAACGTTGAAGAGATGCTGGTGAAGGGGCGCAGCGAGCTGTGGCGCGATCATCGAAGCGTTCGGAGGAGTGTGGTCGGGATGAGCACCCTGGGTGGATAGAATTCCGGTTAGCTTGACTTCGAGCTGCATCGTGCCGTCCAGATAGAAGTACCAGTAGAACCCGTAGTCGTAGTTCCCCACGGTGGCGATGGAGCTCACTACCAACCGTCTCGACCGACGTACTTCGCTTCGCCCGCTGTACCCGTCCGTGTGCTTCCACAGGATCCCGAAGTCCTCTTCGTGCATGCAGATCGCGTTGCGGAGCGTCTGAGGATTCCCTGATTCGTCGGCATAAGGAACGTCGAAGTAGTAGATCTCACCGAGGCAGTCGCACCCAAGCGAAAGCGAATTGGCCATCCGCCCCAGGCCCCACTCACCGGCATCGAACGCACTCTTCCACGAGTGCCCGGAGTCCGGGCTCCCGTAAGGCACCACCATCTCGTCGACTGACGCCCGGTAGAGGATGGGCCGATCCCGTCCCTGGTCACGGTAAGAGACTCGGTGGAGCACGACTCCTTCCACTGGGTCCATCGACACGCGGAACGACCATCGCTGCCATTGGACTAGGTTGCCCTCCACCGAAAAGCTCGGGCCGCGTGGTTGGCGGATCTCCAGTGGACGAAGGTCCTCTCGGAGCCCGGGCATGTCCTCGGGGAAGTACCCTCCCGGCCCGGGGGGAATCGGGACCGATCCCGTGTCCGTCACTTCGAGAACCTCGGCACGCCCCATGTCGACGAATCCCACCACTCCTTCCACGGGACGGGCATATCCGTTGGCTCCGGGCGCATCGCGGACGTACGAGAGACAACGGCTCAAGCGTCGATCCGCTTCAACTTCAAGTCCGAACGCCCCGGCCGGCCATGGATCAATTTGGACTTTGCTGAAATCGTCAATACCCCGCTTCCTCATTGCTGCCTGCCAGCGACCGTCGGCCTTGAGCGCCGCAATGACAGCGATCGCCTCGGTGAAGAGCAGGGCCGGCCGGGCGTCAGGGATCTCCCTCCAGCTCACAATGCTCCTCGTGGACACGGAGACCACCACCTCCATGACGAACGCCCTGGGAGAAGTCACGAGGAGGATCCGGACCTGTCGAGCGACCGGATCACCGGGCCGATAGCTGCGAACGACGTCCTTCGATGGCTCCTCGAGACCGACGTAGGCAAAGATGACCCGGGCATCCACGCGTCCCGAGTCACGAACGACTTCCGTCGCAGTTGCAATCTCTTCCGCGGTCAGAGACTCCAGTGGATGGTCAATCTCAGACTGCTGGGGGCCCTCCGGCATGGCCGCCAGGGTAGGCGATCGTTCTCACCGGAAGCAACGTTCCGACCTCTCCCTACCCGCCGTTCTCAACCCGACCGGGCGTCAGTGGGGGAGGACGTCTACCAGCTTTCGATCCCGACGCATCCCGAATTTCACCACGCCGTCGGCGAGGGCGAACAGAGTGTCGTCCCCTCCCCTTCCGACGTTGATCCCGGGATGAAAGTGGGTTCCCCTCTGCCGAACGATGATCGATCCCGAAGTCACCTCGGTCCCGTCAAATACCTTCACCCCGAGTCTTTGTGCCCGGGAGTCCCGCCCATTGCGCGTGGACCCACCACCCTTGGTCTTCGACATGAAAGGCGGCCTCCCTCAATCGATGACGATGGAGGTGATCTCCACCGTCGTGTAGTGCTGGCGATGGCCCCAGCGACGCCGCTGGTTGGACTTGGGCTTGTAGGTCATTGCGTTGATCTTCGGGCCCATCTCTGATCCCACGACCTCTCCCTTGACCGAGGCACGGGCCAGCTGGTCGGGGGTGGCAAGCACCGTCGCGTCCCTCACCACCAGCACCGGATCGAAATGGACTTCGGCCCCCAAGGGCTCTTCCCGAAGGTCGACCCGCAGTCGCTGCCCTTCAGTGACGCGTTCTTGCCGCCCGCCGGCCTTGATCACAGCATACATGCTGTCACTCTAGCCCATCTCCCGATACCCGCTCACCCCACCGCTGCGTCGTCTAGAACGAACCCCCGCCCTGTGCATACTTCACACATGTTCGACAACGACTCGATGAGCCCTTCGGAGACACGCTTGCGGGTCATCTCCACCAACCCGAGCTCGGAGATGTCGAACGCCTGGGTTCTCGTCTTGTCCCTGGCCAACGCCGCCCTCAGGGCTGACGCCACCTTGTCTCGGTTCTCACGAACTTCCATGTCGATGAAGTCGATCACGATGATCCCGCCGATGTCACGTAAGCGCAGCTGCCGTGCCACTTCTTCGGCTGCTTCAAGGTTGTTGCGGAATACGGTCTCCTCGAGATTCGTCTTGCCCACGTTCTTCCCGGTGTTCACGTCGATAACCGTGAGAGCCTCGGTACGCTCGATGATGAGCGATCCTCCCGAGGGTAGCCACACCTTGCGGTCGAGAGCCTTGTGAAGTTGTTCGTGCACGTGGAATCGCTCGAAGATCGGCTGTCCTTCGGCTTGAGGATCGAAGTACTCGACTCGATCAGCGAGCTCGGGGCTTACGGTGCCGACGTAAGTTCGTACTTGTTCAAAGAGGGTCTGGTCGTCGATGATGACTCCCCGAAACTCCCCATTGAGCTCTTCACGCAGCATCCGCACGGCGAGGTCAGGCTCTTGGTACAGGAGGCCAGGGCGACCCAACTTGAATGATTCGGCTTCGATACGGTGCCATTGATCGAGCAACCCGTTCACGTCCCGCGTGAGCTCTTCTTCGGAGGCATTTTCCGCCGCGGTCCGGACGATGAGACCGTGCCCGTCTGGGCGGATGTTCTCAACGATCCTTCGCAAACGCCTCCGTTCATTGTCGCCCAGGCGCTTGGAGATCCCGTTGGCACTGCTGTTGGGCACGAGCACGGCAAATCGGCCGGGAATCGAGACTTCCTGGGTCAGCCGAGCACCCTTTGCCCCGATCGGGTTCTTCGTGACCTGGCAGAGAATTGTCTGACCGGGTCGGAGGACTTCTTCGATCCTCGGCTGGGGGCCACTCGAAGAGGATCCTTCCACATCGTCTTTGTCATACCGCACGTCGCCCCGGTACAGGACGGCATTCTTCGGGATCCCGATGTCGACAAAAGCCGCCTCCATCCCTGGAAGGACGTTCTGAACTCGGCCACGGTAAATATTGCCGTCGATCTGCGTATTGGCATCTGCGACCCTGGAAACGTAGTGCTCGACGAGCACCCGTCCCTCCAGCATGGCGATCTGGGTCACCTCTGGCTGTACGTGGACGCAGACCAGGTACCGCCCGACTGACTTCCCCTTTCGGTCCCGCGATCCACGGCGTCGCCCCCTCGATCTCCTGGGGGGGGCCGCAGCCGCCGGGCCCTGGGCATCTGCACCCTTTCCGATTCCGAGGTCTCCGACTACCGCTTGAACTGATGATCCAGTGCCAGCAACGGTCGCGTCCGAGGAGGAGGTCCCCGTCACGTCGTCGCCGGGGACGCCCCCCTCCCGTCGACGTCGGCGATCACCACCCCTCGCCGATGGCTCAACTGGAGCTCGTCGCACCGAGGAAGATCCACTCACCGGTCGCGGAGGAGGTGGTGCGGGACGCGTGTCGCCGATGCGCGGCCGCGGCCGCGGAGCCGGCAGGGGCCCCGTGTCCCGAGGTGGACCGTCCGCCGACGGTGCATCGATTCGCTCGTCAGACGGCAGGCCGCCTTGCTCTGAAGGTTCTGCTGCGACCGTGTCGGCTCCCGACATCCCTCGATCGGACTGAGACATGAGGGAGATCCCTCCTTGTGATGTTCATGATGCACGCTCCTGGGCGTGCAGCCCGGTCTCGCCCGGGAGTTCACCAGCTTCGCTGAGCGGTTCCCACCGGGCATCTCCGTGCTCGATCCATTGGTGCGTTCTCCGGGCCCGAACCAGTACCAGGTCGGCTTCGAGCCCCTCTAACAGTTCCCCGGGGCGAACTCCCCGTGGCTTCGTAGCGACCGTGGCAGACAGCGCGACAGTCCCTTCAGTCCCGCGATGATCTCGCCCGCAATCGGCGCCGAGCGTCAGTGAGCGGATGGCTGGACGAATGTCGTCCTCCAGCATCCTGCCCTTGCGAACTCGACGGACCGGGACATTGGAGGAACGCAGCACGGCGTCAATCTGTCTTGCCACCTGCACTTCCGTCACTCCGGCCACCTCCAGCTCCCAGGTGCACGAGCTTACCTCGTGCTGGAGAGAGCCGGATCCCGCTGGTACCGGAGCGACGGCTTGTACCGACAGGCCATCGGGCAGAAGTGAGCTCAGAAACGTGCTCAGGGCGGCACTTGTCACGGGATCAAGTATTCCAATTGCATCATGCGCGACCTCTCGGCCTGGGGAATCCCAGGAGTCGAGCTCGATGTCCAGGTACTCACCGAGCGACTCTGCACCGGTCGGAAGAGCCAGTCCGAAGCTCAGGAGCGGTCGCGGAGAAAAGCCTTTCGACCAGGCAACGGGCAGCCGGCTCCTGCGGAGCGCTCTCTCCCAAAGCCTGGCCACGTCGCGCTGGCTGGTAAACCTGATCTTACCCAACTTGGTGTAGCGAATTCGCAATTGCATCTCAGCGGAAGAGCCGGTCATACTGCGAAAGTCGATGCTTGATCAGGTGCTGAGGTGAAGCGTACTGGGACCTTTGAGGCCGAGCTGAGATCTTGCCCCGTGCCCTGGCTCCCGCCGGCCGGCGGGAGCGAAGACGCCACAATGTGCTCGATTCCCTGGTCCGTGCAGGCCCCGCAGTCGTAGCACGGAGTCCACCGGCAGTCGGCAACCCCACTCCCCTCCAAGGCCTGTTGCCAATCGTCCCACAAGAAGTCACGATGGAGTCCGGCCGAGATGTGGTCCCAGGGTAACGCTTCCTCCGGCCCACGTTCTCGGTGCACGAGCTCGTCGATAGAAAGCCCTTCGGACTCCATCGCGTTGAGCCACAGGTCGAGCCTGAACTGCTCAGACCACTCTTGAAACGTCCCCCCCGCTCTCCATACCTGCTCGATGACTGCACCAATTCTTCGATCGCCTCGGCTGACGATGCCCTCGACGGTGGTCGCGGCAGGATCGTGCCATCGCACGGTCAGGCCCCTTACCTCCCGACTGGCCGCACGCAGCAGCGCCACCTTTCGTTGGAGCTCTTCCATCGAGTCCTGCGCACACCACTGAAATGGAGTGTGCGGTTTGGGAACAAAACCTCCCACTGACGCCACAATCGTCACCGATCGGTGGTAGCGCTGGCCGATCTCCACGCAGCGACGACCGAGCTCCACAATTCCCAAGATGTCCTCGTCCCGTTCGGTAGGAAGCCCGACGAGGAAGTAGAGCTTTACCCGCCTCCATCCCTGTCCGAACGCCGCATCGACTGCACCGTAAAGGTCTTCCTCACGAATCAGCTTGTTGATCACACGGCGCATCCGCCACGTGCCGCCCTCGGGAGCGAAAGTCAGGCCCGTGCGTCGGACCTTTTGAATCTCTGCTGCCGTTGCCACGGTGAAGGCATCGACCCTCAGACTTGGCAAGCTCACTGAGACCCGTCCGCCGTTGGTCGGGTCGTCGATGATGTCGCGCACAGTGGACTCGATACCTGACAAGTCTGCGGTAGAGAGGGAGGTCAGAGCCACTTCGTCGTATCCAGTCCGTTGCAGGCCATCGCGGACCATGTCCCGGATCTGTTGCGCCGGACGCTCACGGACCGGACGGGTGATCATCCCGGCCTGGCAGAAGCGGCACCCCCTGGTGCAGCCCCGGAACACTTCGACGTTCAGGCGATCGTGGACGACTTCGGTCAGTGGAACCAGCTGTTGCCTGGGCAACGGCCATTGGCCGAGGTCGGCCACGGTCCGCTTGATCACCTCTGGAGGGGCGTTCCCCACAGGCACGGTGCCCATGAAGCGTTGGCCATCGTACCGGGATCCATAGAGCGCGGGAACGTACACTCCATCAATCTGCGCCAGGGCCTCGCGCAGGATCCTCCGATCCCGGTCTCCACTGTTCGAATGAAGCCATGAAGAGATCACGGCGTTGATCTCACCCACGACCTCTTCACCATCTCCGATGACGAAGGCGTCGATAAATTCAGCGAGCGGTTCGGGGTTGTAGGTGCAGTGCCCACCGGCCATGACGATCGGGTCACTCACTGCTCGATCCGATGAGCGTAGGGGCACCCCTCCCAGGTCGAGGAGATTGAGCACATTGGTGTACACGAGTTCCGCCGAGAGATTGAAGGCGATCACGTTGAAAGCGGAAGCCGGAAAGTTGTTCTCGATGGAAAAGAGAGGGACCCCGTTCTCCCGCATGGCCTGCTCCATGTCGATCCATGGCGCATACGCACGTTCTGCCAGCGAATCGTTACGGTCATTCAGGATCTCATAGAGAATCTGGAGGCCCTGATTCGGCAACCCTATCTCATAGGTATCAGGATAAACGAGTAACCACGCGACCTGGAAGCCGTCATGCTCAGGTCGACGGGCACCCATCTCGCCACCGATGTAACGTGCCGGTTTGCTCACGTTGGCAAGTAGGGGCTCGATGACTGGCCAGAGTGACTCCATGTTCCCTGGATTGTACGCTCTGGACTCCGGTAATGGATCCACGGTCCCGGGCGCCGGGCTCACCACCCAGGACCGAGGGTCGAGGCACCTCGCCGGTCAGAGGATCCGGGAGTCAGGGCCCAGCGGACGACACGGACGGTACCGTTCGCCAGCACCGCGTTGAAGGCCGCTACCACCGCGATCATGGCAACGAGATCAAGATGCAGGAACTGAGATTCGCCCAGGACGGCGCCAAGGACTGCGTAGGTCACCACCGCCACAGCGCTGGCCGCAACGGCTACAAGGATCGATAGCCACCAGAACTCCCGAGCCAACGAGCCGGTGCTGGCACCCACCGCGAACCCGACCAGGGAGTACACGAGCGCCGACAGACCGAATGGCGTGGGTAGAAGAAGATCGGCAGACAGCCCGGCCAGGAACCCCACGAGTGCACCTTCCTCAGGTCCCCCGGCTATGCCGGCCGCAATGGGAAGGAGGAGCATCAGGTCAGGGTGGACACCGGCAATGCGGATGTCGACCCCAAGGGTCGACTGAATGACCAACCCCAAGAACACCGTCATCACAAGCCGTCCCGCAGTCCGAACAGTCATGGCGCGGACGCCCTGGGCTCTCCCTTTCGGGACCCGTTCACCACGCGCCGCCTTCACCGGAAATCACGGCGTGGGGCTCCACTGCACCACGACTACGTACGCCAATGTGCTCAAGTCCGCAAGGGGTTTCACAACGATGCTCAGCTGGCCACTTTCGGACCCAGTGCGCACCGAACTGACCGACGCAACGGGTATGCCTGGTGGATACTCAGCTCCGGCAAGGCCATTGGTGAACATCAGCTCTCCACGAGTCACCTTGGTCCCCGGAGCGACAAGCTCAGCGGTCATGGGGTTCCCACTCCCCTGACCAGCCACAGTCGCTTGGGCAGAATGCCCGAAGGTCACCCCAATCCGTGATTGCCCATCAGTCACTAAGCGGACCACCGATGTTGTGTGATTCGATTCCACGATCTGTCCGACCAGTCCACCGGCCCCTACCACCGGATCGTTGAGCGCGACCCCCTGAGCACGACCCTTGTCGATGCGAATCGTCGCCGCGAAGTTCGATGTCCCAGTACTCACCGTCTCTGCCATCATCGTGGGGAGGCCCTGCAGGTAAGGCAGTCGCTCAACCGCCAAGAGCTTCTGCAGCTCGGCAAGTTGGCGAGCATCGAAGGTCCTACTGGACTGCTCCTGGCGCAAGCGTCCAATGGTCGCTTGCAGTTTCCGGTTCTCCTGCTCAAGAGAGCCGTAGTTCACGGCGCCTGCGAAGAAGTTCCCGATCGGATCAAGGATGGCATTCACCCCAGAGCGCAGCGGTGAGAAGACGTCACTGGCGATCGATTTCACTCCCGAAGCGATCGAGTGCGTCCGTCCGGACTGGTCCAACGTGATCACGCTGAGGGAAAGCAGCACCAGGATCACCAGGGTGGTGAGCGTTCGGCGTGATCGCCGCGCCTTCGGCACCGGGTCTCAGGTCGCCCAGCTCACCTGGTCAGCGCGAGGCGGACGTAATGAGCACTCGCTTCAGCGCCTCGAATTCCTCGAGACACTGTCCGCTGCCGATAGCCACGCAGTTCAGTGGGTCCCGGGCGACCACGATGGGCATGCCGGTCTCGTGCTGCAGCCGGGAGTCAAGCCCGTGGAGTAGTGCCCCACCGCCAGTGAGAACGATTCCTTGCTCCATGATATCGGCTGCCAGTTCAGGCGGAGTTCGATCGAGGGTGACCTTTACGGCGTCCACGATCGAGGACACCGGCTCGTCGATCGCGTGTCGGATCTCCTCAGTGGACACCACGACCGTCTTCGGAAGTCCGGTGACAAGGTCCCGACCCCGAATCTCGGCATGCAACTCTTCCTCCAACGGGTACGCCGAACCAAGCGCTATCTTGATCTCCTCGGCGGTGCGTTCACCCAATGCGAGGCTGAATTCCTTCTTCACGAACGAGACGATCGCCTCGTCGAGCTCGTCGCCACCGATGCGCACCGACTGGCTGGTCACGATGCCACCGAGTGAGATGACGGCGACTTCCGTCGTACCACCCCCGATGTCGACGACCATGTTCCCCGTGGGCTCGTGCACGGGAAGACCGGCTCCAATCGCCGCCGCCATCGGCTCTTCGATGATGTACGCCTTCCGAGCCCCCGCGTACTCGGCAGCTTCCATGACCGCACGTTGCTCTACGCCGGTGATCCCGGATGGCACGCAGATGACCATTCTCGGCTTGGCGAACCGACGCTGATGGACCCGGTGGATGAAGTAACGGAGCATCTTCTCGCAGATCTCGAAGTCTGCTATCACTCCGTCCTTCAGGGGACGGATTGCCTGAATGTTGCTCGGCGTCCTTCCGATCATCCGCTTCGCTTCGGCGCCAACCGCCAGCGGTCGGCCGTCCTTCACGTCGACGGCCACGACCGACGGCTCGTTCAAGACGATACCGCGTCCTCGTACGTACACGAGCGTGTTGGCGGTTCCAAGGTCGACCGCCATGTCGCGACCCAGAAGGTTCAGGCGATTATCGGCCATAAGAGTTCCGTTCCTCTCGAATTCGACGAAGGTTGGGTGGTCCGCCTGATGACTTTGGGCAGGACCGAGGGGTCGTCGCGTCCCCAGGTTAGGGGATTCACCGGTGCCGCACAAGCGCACCATCGATTCCTCTGGGGCATCCTCACCCCGCTCGGAGCCGTCAGGTCAAGCCCGGAAAGAAGATCCCGATCTCCCGGGCAGCTGCCTCAGGAGAGTCCGAACCGTGGACCAGGTTCTCCGTCAGCTCGATCGCCAGGTCTCCCCTGATGGTTCCCGGCGCTGCCTCCCTCGGATTGGTTGATCCCATGAGCCGGCGAACCACCGCGTACGTCTCGTCACCGGGTCCTTCGACCACGAGCACCCACGCCGGTGAGCGGGTGATGAAGGCCAGGAGATCCTCGTAGAAGGCCTTGCCCTGGTGTTCCTCGTAGTGGCGAGACGCAACTTCGCGCCCGATGGTCCTGAGATCTCCGGCAACGATCCGCAGCCCTTTGCGCTCGATCCGGCTGAGGATCTCGCCGGTCAAGCCTCGTTCCACCCCGTCGGGTTTCACTATCACCAAGGTTCTCGTCACGGAGCGAGCAAGCTAGCACAGTTCCCGAGAAGCCCGGTCCCACGGGTTCTCAGGTACCTGGGTGCCGTAGGTAACGAGGCTGGCGTGGGTCACACGGGAACTTGAAGAAGTTCCCTCGCTTCCGCCACTACGTAGAGAGAGCCCGTCGCCAGGAGCATTCCGTCGTCGCCCAATTCGTTGCGGGCGGCGGACATGGCGGCGGTCACAGTCGCCTGTGACGACACCCGCATCTTCAATGCGCGAGCTGCCTCCTCTATCACCAGGGGTGACAGGGCACGCGGTGACCGCGGTGCGCACGCCACTACCAGGTCGATGCCGGCATCTTTCAACGGTTCCAGCATGGCCAGCGGATCACGGCCGCTCAGCATCCCGACCACCGCAATTTTCGTCCCGGCCGCCGAGAATTCCTCATCAATTGCGACCGAGAGCGCCTGCATGCCAGCGACGTTGTGAGCACCGTCGACGATGCAGAGCGGATGTCGCCCCAGTACTTCGAGGCGCCCCGGCACCCGGACTGCGGCAAAGGCTTCGGTCACGACGTTCGGGGGTAGCGGCGCCCCCACGAACGCTTCGACCGCAGTGAGCGCACACAGCGCGTTCAGTCCCTGGTGCCGACCGTGGAGGGGAACCAGGACATCGGCGTAGAACCCGCCAGGGGTCCTCAAGTCGACCAGGCGACCGCCAACAGCCACTCGGTTCTCGGTACAGTCGAAGTCACGACCCCTCACCCAGAATGCGGCCGCGCCGACGCGAGATGCTGCCTCTTCGGCTATGCCAACCAATGCTGGGGCTGACTCTCCTATCACGGCCGTGCACCCCGCCTTGATGATCCCGCTCTTATCCCGGACGATCCCCTCCAGCGTCGGACCCAGGACGTCAGTGTGGTCGTAGCTGATATTGGTCAGCACCGCCACCCGGCCGTCGACGACGTTCGTGCTGTCCCACGTTCCCCCCAGGCCGACTTCTATCACGCCTGCGTCGACGGCCTCGTCCGAGAACCATCTCAGCGCTGCCCCGGTCAAGAGCTCGAAGCGGGACGCCGGCTCCACCATGCTGGCCTGGGCGATGGCCAGGACATTCATGAGGTCGAGGAAAGACAGGTCGTCGATCGGTCGAGAGTCAATGGACAGACGCTCGTTGATCACCGACAGGTTGGGGCTCGTGTACGTCCCCACCTTCATGCCGAGCGTCCGAAGAAGGCTGGTGACCATCATCGCCGTCGAGCCCTTGCCGTTGGTGCCGGTCAAATGGACGCTCGGGTACGACTGCTCGGGAGACCCGAGCAGATGGGCGAGTTCGCGCATCCGGTCCAGCGAGGGAATCGAAGGGCGAACGGGCATGGCCGACTCAAGGTCGGTATGGGAGTCCAACCAGGCCAGGGCTTCGGGCATCGACGAGAACGCCGGAAAGCGATCGCGCGAAGCGGTCAAGAGGCTGCTCTGCGGCTCCGGCTCGGCTTGGCCGGAGGTGCGTCAACGGGCACCAGCGTCGGATTCACGTGGTCCAGCACCACGGCCCGATCGACGACACACTTCTGCACATCGGTTCGGCTCGGCAGGTCGTACATGACGTCGAGCAAGACCTCTTCCAAGATGGCTCGAAGACCGCGTGCACCCGCTCCTCTCAGGAGTGCTTGCTCCGCCACGGCATCGAGGGCATCCTCGGTGAATTCCAACTCGACGTTGTCCAGCGCGAACACATGCTGGTACTGACGGACCAACGCGTTCTTCGGCTCCACGAGGATCCGGATCAGCGCGTCCTTGTACAATTGGCTGACCGCACCGACGACAGGCAGACGACCGATGAACTCCGGGATCAGGCCGAATTTCATCAAGTCTTCGGGAAGCACCAGGCGGAGGACCTCCGAATCATTGCGTTGAGCCCGCTGGTGCATTTCGGAGCGGAACCCGATTCCCTTGTGCCCGATGCGATTTTCGATGATCTTGTCCAGACCGGCGAACGCGCCCCCACACACGAACAGGATGTTCGTGGTGTCGATCTGGATGAACTCCTGGTGTGGGTGCTTTCGGCCCCCCTGGGGTGGGACCGACGCGGTCGTGCCCTCGAGTATCTTCAGGAGTGCCTGCTGCACCCCCTCGCCAGAGACATCCCGGGTAATCGAGGGGTTCTCGCTCTTCCTGGCGATCTTGTCGATCTCGTCGATGTAGATGATCCCCGTCTCAGCCCGCTTGACGTCGTAATCGGCGGCCTGGATGAGCTTGAGAAGAATGTTCTCGACGTCTTCTCCCACGTAACCGGCCTCGGTCAGAGCCGTGGCGTCAGCGATGGCGAAAGGCACATTCAGCATGCGGGCCAAGGTCTGAGCCAGCAACGTCTTGCCACAACCGGTCGGCCCCAGGAGCAGGATGTTGGACTTGGAAAGCTCGACACTCTCTCCGTCGGCCGCCGCCCCCGCCTGCACTCGCTTGTAGTGGTTGTACACGGCCACGGAGAGGATCTTCTTGGCGTACTCCTGACCTACGACATAGTCGTTCAGGAATTCGAAGACCTCCCGGGGCTTCGGAAGGTCTTCGAAGCTCAGGTCGGCCGTTTCGGTGAATTCCTCCGCAATGATATCGTTACAAAGATCTATGCATTCGTCACAGATATAGACGCCTGGGCCGGCGATGAGCTTCTTGACCTGTTTCTGAGACTTCCCGCAGAAGCTGCACTTCACGAGGTCGCCACCCTCACCAAACTTCGCCATGTGGACTCATCTCCCCCGCGCCGTGGCAACCGGCTGCCGCCGCTGCCAGAGATTGGCATTGCATCCGTGCGTCACGTGATCCCCGGTACTCACGCTGCTCCCACGGCTTCAAGTGAGGGAGTGTCCCGGACCACGATGACCTCGTCGATGACCCCGTAGGCGACCGCTTCTTCGGCGGTCATGACGAAGTCCCGGTCGGTGTCCTTGGAGACCTTCTCGTGCGACTGACCCGTATCGGCCGCAAGCATGCCGGTCAGCAGATCTCTCATGCGGAGGATCTCCTTGGCCTGAAGCTCGATGTCGCTAGCCTGGCCCTCGACGCCGCCGAACGGCTGGTGGAGAAGTACCCTGGCATGGGGAAGGGCGAACCTCTTCTGATGGGCCCCAGCTGCCAACAGCACGGCCGCGGCAGATGCTGCCTGACCGAAACAGAACGTCGACACGTCCGGCTTGATGTACTTCATAGTGTCATAGATGGCGAAAAGCGCAGTGATGTCGCCACCTGGTGAATTGATGTAGAGGTGGATGTCCTTCTCTGGCTCTTCGGACTCGAGAAACAGCAGCTGCGCGCACACCAGGTTCGCCACCGTGTCATCGATGGGAGTACCCAGAAAGATGATCCGGTCCTTCAGAAGGCGCGAGTACAGGTCGTAAGCGCGCTCACCTCGATTCGAAGACTCAACCACGGTTGGGACGAGATAGTTGCTCGCTCTAACTGGCCACTCACTCATTGTGCGTCTCCCTCGCTCGATGCCAGTGACCTGTCCCCCGAAGTGTCATCTGTGTTCTCGCCTTCCGGGTTTGTCTCATCACCTCGAAGGACATTCCGAGGGACTTCGACACCGTCCTCATCCACCGCCTCGACATGCTCTAGGAGCCACTCCAGCGCCTTTGCCTTGCGCTGCTCCGAGCGTACTGCGGCCAGCCTTCCGGATTCTTCCAGCTGCCGGCGGAGCGCCGATGCCTTGAGATCCATTCTCGAGGCCGTCTCGGCGATCTCGTTGTCCAGTTCGTCCTCGGAGACTTCGATGCTCTCCTGGTCGGCCAGTGCCCTCAGGGCCAGATCGATCTTGACCGCCCGGAAAGCATCGACCCGAACCTCTGCCACCAAGTCATCTGCCGTTCGCCCGGTGAGCTCCAAGAACCGCTCGAACCCGATCCCTTGCTCCTGGAGTCTGTGGACCAGGTCATGCACTCTCTGACGCACTTCGTCCTCGACCAGGACGGTCGGGACCTCGTCGTCCACGACAAGGTCGGCCAGCGCACCGACAGCCCGCTCCTGAAGCAGCAGTCGAGCCTGTGCGACCTTGGCCCTGTTCAACTTCTCGAGAAGGTCCTGACGAAGCTCGGCCAGCGTCGTGAATTCAGAGGATTCCGCCGCCCACTCATCGGTGAGCGGCGGCAGCAACTTCTCCCTTACCGCCTTGACTAGGACCCGGAATCCGGTTCGATCCTCTCCGTCGGCACCCAGAGGTTGCGCGGGTGCCCCTGCTTCGCCGCCTGCCGGGATCACGAGCACATCCCCGGGCTTGCATCCTCGGAGCTGATCGTCCAATCCAGGGACCAGGGTTCCCGATCCCAGTTCGTACGAGAAGTCCTCCAAGCCTTCGTTCGACTCCCCCCCGTCATGGTGGCGCCGCAGATCGATGGTCACACGATCCCCGTCGACGGCTGGACGGTCGACGTCCACCAGCTCGGCGTCGGTGTCCCGGAGACGGTCGAGCTGGGAGTTGATCTCCTCGTCAGTGACCTCGGGCGACGGGATGGTGACGCTCAATCCGGCATAGCCGGGAATCGAGACGATCGGACGCACGGCGACGACGGCGTCGAAGGCAAACGGCCCGCTCTCCTCACCTGCCGTGACATCGATCTCAGGGGGAGCGATCGGGTCCACCTCGGTATCGCGCACCGCCTGAGCGTAGAGATCAGGGATGGCGTCCCTCAGTGCCTCGAGGCGAAGCGCCGCTGCTCCCCCCATCCTCGCTTCGAGCACCTGCTGGGGCACCTTTCCTGGTCGGAATCCCGGCACCCTGATCTGCCGGCTGATCGATCGGACCGCCTCCTTCAGCACGGCGTCGACCTCGGACTCTTCAACCTCCACCGTCAGGCGGACCTTGTTCCCCTCCTCGGGAGCGCACGTCGCTTTCATACCGGAACCTCCACTGTACCGGTCCTCCTGGCGGTCCCCGACCATCCGGAAAGTCGGGTGCTTGACGGCCCCGACGGCTCGACCCCGAAATCCCAGCCCGCCTTCTGGCGATCGAGCTGGTAGCTCCGAATTCGGTGCCCCAGGCTCCCGCAATCGACCGACCCACGCGGTGTGGCATGCAGATACAATGCGATCGGCAGTTTCAAAGGGCTATCGGTGTCGGCAGCGGGGAGGAGCAGTCCCAATGAGCATGAGCGGGACGACTGAGACGCTGGCGGCGCCACAAGACATCTCCGGGGCCGTCACGAGCGTGATCGTGCGCTTCGTCCGGAGCCGTGCGGGCGAGGCCGGCGTAGCCCAGATGATGTACGAAGCCAATGACCGGCGTCCCATCGAGGTCCTCGAGGACCCGAGGAGCTGGAGCACCCACGAAGAGGCAGTAGCGCTGCTCAGCGCCGCCAGTCGCGTCGCTTCCGACCCGGAGATCGGGCGTCACGTTGGCGAGGAGATGCTCCGCCAGCACGACGGGACCGATGTGGCCAATCTTCTCCGTTCCCTCGGGTCCCCGGCCGAACTGCTCCGCAATGTCACCGCGGCGGCGGCGAAATTCACGACCGTATCGACCCTCGAACCACTCGAGGTGGGCGATGCCCACGCGGTGGTGCAAGCGCTCACTCGGCCGGGCTTCGCCCGCCACCAGTTCCTCTGCGACTTCACCAAAGGGCTCCTCTCCCAGGTTCCGGTGCTCTTCGGTCTCGTGCCGGCCGCCGTGACCGAGACCGAGTGCCAGGCCCGCGGAGGGAGGTTCTGCCTCTACAGCGTGGCCTGGGAAGCGGGTCAATGGAGCTCGTTCGTGGACGAGCGTACGAGCTTGTACTCCATGGCCTGGAACCAGCAGGGCGTGGTCGAGGCGCGCTCGGAACTTGAAATGGACGCCGACACCCGTGTTTCCATGCTCCAAGAGCAGCTCCGTCAGATGGGAGAACGCCTGGAAGAGGTGTTCTCCACGGCGTCGGACCTGCTCTCGGGTGAAGACCTGCCTGAGCTGTTGTCCAGTATCACGCGCCGGGCTGCGGGGGCCGTCAATGCCCCGCGGTACCTGCTCGTGGTCCAAACGTCCCCTGAAGAGCCGCTGCAGCTGCACCACCACGGGTTCGCCGAGCACGAGGCCAGGGCTCTGGCCGACGAGCTGTGGCAGCCCCTTCCTGATGACGCCGGCGGATCGCGTCTCATCGTGGACATTGCTTCGTCACGGCGTCGGTACGGCCGCCTTGCCGCCGTCTACCCCCCGGGCATGCGCTTCATGGAGAGGGAGCGGGAAATGTTCTCCCTCTATGCCAACTACGCCGCCACCGCATTGGACTTGGTGACCTCCCTCGCCGAGTCGCGGCGTTCCTCTGAGACCGCACGGGCGCTTCTGGACTTCTCGAAGGCGCTCTCCCGTGTCGGGTCCACCGACGAAGTGTCGCAGACTTTGGCCAACACCGTGCCGGCTGTCGCCCAGTGCGAGCGGGCATCGGTCCTGCTGTGGGACGCATTTGACCAGCAGCTCACCGTCAAGGCGATCTCAGGCACTGACCTGGGCCAGGATCGGGATTCGTCCGAGCCTGTCCTGCCCGTCACCGACGAGCCCATCATCTTCGACGTGGAGTTGGAAGTCGACTTCTTGGGCGAGGAAACCGACGGCAGCAGCCAGGCCTTCACGATCTCAATAGACGACACGCCGATGATCAACACCCTCATGGGTTCACGAGATCTCGTGGTCATCGACCGAAGCACCGAAGACCCCTTCCTTCGCGACGTGTTGGACCGATTCGGCACGAGCGTGAGCATCATGACCCCACTGTTCTCGGATGAGGAATTCCTGGGGGTCGTCGCCGCGGAGTTCTTCAACCCCCCACCGACTGATCCCCGAATGGATCGAGACCTCCACGAGCGCCTTCGGGCCCTCGCCGACCAGGCAGTGACCGCATTCCAGAACGCCTGGCTGCTCGAACAGGTCGGCCACTTGGCCTGGCACGACGCCCTCACGGGCCTCCCGAACCGCCGCCTCCTTGAGGATCGCGTGCACCAGGAGCTCGAGAGGGCCAAGCGGGTGGGCGAACCATCTTCGATGTTCTTCGTCGACCTGGATCGCTTCAAGCGGGTCAACGACACCCTCGGCCACGCGGCCGGTGACGAGCTCATCCGGCAGGTCTCCGAACGCCTCAGGGACGTCGTCCGACGCCAAGACACGGTGGCACGGCTTGGCGGAGACGAGTTCGCCGTCCTTCTTCCGGGGCTCGCCGACATGTCGGGCATTCGCCAACTTTGCCGAAGGATGCTCGAGGTTCTCCACGAGCCCTACTCCATCCAGGGGATCGAGGTGTACACGTCGGCCAGTATCGGCGTCGCCGTCTACCCCGAGCACGGGGAGACCTACGACGACCTCCTGAGCCACGCCGACGAGGCCATGTACCAGTCAAAGAGCAATGGCCGGAACACGTACACGATCTACGCCAACGACGGGTCCGAAATGGACACTCTGGCCCAGGACGCCCAACTGGAGGCGGACCTTCGGCATGCGGTGGAGCGGAACGAGCTGTTCGTTCTCTACCAACCGTACATCGACCTCCACACGAACCAGGTCGTAGGGGTCGAAGCTCTGGTTCGGTGGCGTCACCCGGTGCGAGGCGTCCTCGAGCCGGCGCAGTTCATTCCTCGGGCCGAGGAGAGCGACGTCATCGTCGGGATCGACGCATTCGTCATCCACGAGGCGGTCCGCCAGATGCGGGAGTGGCTGGACGAGGAGCTGCCTCCGCTTCGGATGTCGGTCAACGTCTCTGGCAGGGACCTCCTCCATTCCGGGTTCGTCGACACGGTGCTTTCGGCTCTCGACGAATTCGCCATCGACCCAGACTGCCTCGAAGTGGAGATCACCGAACGGGTGGCGGTCGACAACGACGGGATTATGCGGGCGACCGCTGACCGCCTTCGCCAGCACGGCGTTCGATTCTCCATCGACGATTTCGGTACCGGCACCTCTTCGCTCCAGCAAGTCGCGGCATTCCCGGTCAGCACGCTCAAGATCGACCGCTCCTTCGTCCAGATTCTTGGTCCCTCTGACGAATTGAACTCCCTGGCTTCGGCAATCATCGGAATGGCGGACAAGCTCGGGCTCGAGTGCGTGGCCGAAGGGGTCGAGAACTCGCACCAGAGCCGCGTGCTCCTCCAGCGCGGTTGCAACACCGCCCAGGGGTTCTTCTTCAGCCCTCCGTTGCTTCCCGGAGACGTTCGTCGAATGCTCGAGTCACCTGACGGTGACGGTGACGGTGACGGTGACGGTGACGGCGACGGTGACGGCGACGCCTCACCGTATAGCGCCGTCGCCGATTCTCTGCTGCCGTTCAACTGACACCCAGCGCTCCTTCGCTGGTCTGATCACTGAAGCCAGACCGTCACTCGGGACGGCGGCGTCGTACCATCCCCCCTTCGGCTCCACACGGGCGGTAGCGTCGACCCGTCTCGGTTCGGGGGACAGCCGGGGCCACCCGGAGACGACCAGCATTGAGAGGAGCAGACATGGCGGAATACGAGGGGTACTGCGTGAAATGCCGCGAGAAGCGTACGTTCGACGGCCAGGAGGTCGAGCTGGCCAACGGTCGGCGCGCCGCACAGGGTGCATGCCCCACCTGCGGCACCAAGATGAACCGCATCCTGGGCAAGAAGTCCTGATCAACAGGGCGGCGGGGATTTTCGCTCGCCGCCCTGTTGATCGCTCCCGGTGGCAGGGGGTCCCTGCTGGCCGCGCCTGAGCTCTCACGCGTTAGCATCGAACGGAGATCACCAGCCGCGGGGAGTGGCGCAGATGGCAGCGCGCCTGCTTTGGGGGCAGGAAGTCGGGGGTTCAAGTCCCCCCTCCCCGACCACGAAGGTCACGAAGGTCTTGACGGGTTGCGTGGGGATCTCTTCAGCTTCGTGCCAGGCGGTCCCGGAGCTCGACGACGACCATGGCCTCGAGGGTCGGCCAGCAGCGAGGGAGCTTGGTTCGTGACCCCGTCGACACCGGGCGGGTGCCGGCTCGGTCAGGTTTGCTCGCCCATGCCACCGGAGCCGGGCCGGGGATCGGATCAAGCCCCGAGGGAAAACTTTCCCGCCAGCTCGGTCGCGGGCACCGGGCGGGAGAACAGGTAACCCTGTGCGTAGTCGCAACCAAGGTGTCTTAGGACATCCAACTGTGCTTCCGTTTCGACCCCTTCGGCGACAACCCGGAGACCGAGGGCGTGAGCCAAGTTGATCACCGCCGCCACGATCTCGCTTCCCTGCTCGTTCCCTAGCTCGTCTACGAAGGACTTGTCGACTTTCAAGATGTCCAAGGGAAAGCGCTGCAGGTAGCTCAGCGAGGAATAGCCGGTCCCGAAGTCGTCGATCGCAAGCGACACGCCGATGCTCTTCAGTGCTCGAAGCACGCCGAGCGCCGCAATGGCATCACGCATCAGGGCACTTTCGGTGATCTCGAGGGTGAGGTTCTCAGGCGGCAACCCCGTCCCTTTCAGGATGTCTTCGACCGTCGTCACAATTCCGGGATGATCAATCTGTCGAGCGGACAGGTTCACTTCCATCATCCCCGAATCATCGCTGTCACCGTGGCTCCGCCAATTTCGAAGTTGGCTGCATGCTTCTTCGAGCACCCAGGCCCCAATCGGGATAATCAACCCGCTCTCCTCTGCCACCGGGATGAAGCGATCCGGCGCAACCAGACCCTGTTCGGGGTGCTGCCAACGAATGAGAGCTTCGACACCTATCGTCGCCGAGGCCGAGATATCGACGACCGGCTGGTAGAAGAGGGTGAGCTCTCGGCGGTCCAATGCCCGGTGAAGAGAGTGCTCGGTGGTCATCCTCTCCACCACGAGGGCCCGCATGGCATCTCCGAACAGTCGCTTTCCCTTGCCTCCCAACCCCTTCGCTTCATGCATCGCCGCGTCGGCGTTCGACAGGAGCTGCGACGCATCGCAGTCCCGCCGATCGGTCGAAGCTATCCCGGCACTCGCCGTGAGAAAGATCTCGCTCTCGCCCACATCGATAGGCTCCTCGATCGATTCCAAAGCCACTTCGGCGAATGCGTCGGCCAGATCTCCGGCCTGTGCCGCTGGATGCTCGAACATGGCCAGGAATTCATCACCTCCCAGCCGACAGAGCATGGGTCGCACCCCGCCGCCGGCCAACCGCAGGCGGGACGCCACGGTCACCAGCACGTCGTCACCTACGTCATGGCCCAGCGCGTCGTTGATCGCCTTGAACCGGTCGAGGTCGATCACCACCACGGCCACGGACCCGGTACTCCCTCCCAGGTCGTCGATCGCCACCCCGAGACGGCGCATGAACAGTGCACGGTTCGGAAGCCCGGTCAACTGATCGTGCAGCCGATCGCGGTCGAGGACCTCGGGTGAGGGGCCGTCTCCAGGCGTTGCTATCCGAAAGTACCCACCGAGCCGGAAATCCGCATCGATGCGGGTGGCAAAGACCATGCCGCTGGTCAGCAACATGCGCCCATCCTTGTGGCGGACGTCGATTGCGAGATTCGGGAAGATGCGCATCATCTCGGCCAAGCTGACGTTCTCGGCCTCGGCCATGGCCCTGAACACGGATACACCCTGTTCTACGACGTCAGTGGCCTGCTCACCGATGATCCCGAACACCGAGCGGCCGAGGAGCTCGGATCGACGCCATCCGAACAGCCGTTCGGCTTCGCCGTTCCACTCGGTGATGAGGCAGTTGCCGTCGATCTCGACGAACGCGTCAGGGCAACTCTCGATAACCTGCTGGAACCGCCACGCAGCATCGTTCGTGCGGACCACGATCCCCCCTCGTCCCCACGGGTCCGCGCCTTGCCAACGCTCCCCCGTGGACCGCCTTCGGGGCGCTCCCCGCCCCGCCGTAGAGTACCAATTCCCCGCCCTTCGATCTGCCGGGCGGTCACGCTTCCTCACCGTTTTACCACAGTTTTGATACCGAAGGCCCTGGCTCGACGGGAGTGGGAGCAGCGTGCCGGCCGGACATCCGAGGGACAGCCGCCAAGATGGCCCCACTGACCCCAGCCCGTGTACCGTGCCGGCGTGCCCGAAGTCACCGGAATCGCCCAGAAGGAGGCGTGGGACCACCACGTGCTTCCTCCGGTCGAGCTCGTACGTCCGGGCTTATGGTCGATCCCGGTCCCCATCCCCGACAATCCGCTCCGCTACGTACTGGTGTACCTCTTCGAGCTCGACCACGGGCTGGCCCTGGTGGACGCGGGGTGGAACACCGACGAAGCCTGGGAAGCTCTCAATCACGGAGTGGCCGAGGCCGGAGGCACGATGAGTGACGTCCAGGCCGTCGTGGTGACGCACATCCATCCTGACCACTACGGACTGGCCGGCAGGGTCCGGGAGGCGTCGGGGGCCTGGGTGGGCCTCCATCCTGCCGACGCCGCCCTCCTGAGAGGCCGCTACGTGGAGACCGACGACCTCGTGGCCCGGATGACCGACCTTTTGGCCATGTCGGGCGTCCCCGAGGACAAGCTCCCCGATCTGGCGCACGCCTCCATGGAGATTCGATCGCTGGTGTCAATGGCCGAACCCGACGTCCTGCTGGACGACAACCAGAAGCTCGACCTGCCAGGTTGGGACCTCCAGACCATCTGGACCCCCGGACATTCTCCGGGACATATCTGCCTTGTCAGTCCACGCCACCGCATTCTGCTGTCGGGAGACCACGTCTTGCCTCGAATCACGCCGAACATCTCCTTTCACAGTCAACAGGACTCGAATCCCCTCGGCGACTACCTCGAATCGCTCGCTCGGCTCCGGTATCTCGATCCAGAAGAAGTCCTACCGGCCCACGAGTACCGGTTCACCGGATTGGCGACACGAATTGGAGAGATCGAGCGGCACCACGGCGACCGGCTCACTTCCATCGAAAGGGCTCTGGCCCGGCAACCCGGCTCCTCTGCGTGGGAGCTCACGCTGTCGCTGGAGTGGTCGCGCCCCTGGGATGAGATCCCGTCCTTCATGCAACGGGCAGCGAACGGCGAGACGCTGGCACACCTGGTCCTCCTGGAGCGCCGCGGTCGGGTGAGGCGAGAGCCGGCGGTACCGACGCGCTTCTACCTCACCTGATCCCCGAGATCCTGCTCATGGGTCCAACGGGCCAGGGAACTCCGCTTCAGCTACTTCAACGAGGGCTGCCAGTCGCCGGTGAACCAGTATCGCCGCCGCCACCACGATCAGCACTGCTGCCACTCCCACGGCAATGTCAACTGGCGTCGTCAGGCGAGTCAACGTCGAGCCGGCGTAGTACGCGCCGAAGGTGTAGATCGCTGCCCACACCACCCCGCCCATGGCGTTGAATGCCAGAAACCGTCGGT
The DNA here is from genome assembly GCA_021799915.1 of Actinomycetes bacterium. The sequence continues at coordinate 9,470 of JAJYZN010000003.1, read as the reverse complement.
AACGCATGATGGCGACACCGGCCAGGAACGCCGCGTACGTTCGTAGGATCGATACGAACCGGCCGAAGAACACCACTTTGCCGCCATGTCGTGTGAAGAGGTAGCGAGCGACCTTGATCTTCGGTTCGTCAATCCGGATGTACCGCCCCCACCGGCGCAGTAGCCGATACCCCCCCCGCCTTCCAATGAGGTAGCCGACCGAATCACCGATGATGGCAGCAGCGCTGGCGACGACGAAGATGGCCGCCACTGACAGGTGACCCGTGGTCCCGGCATAGGTCGCCGCCGCGACCACCGCGGTCTCACCGGGAAGGGGCACGCCAAGGCTCTCCCCGGCCACCAGCCCGAAAACGGCAAGGTAGCCCCCGGTGTCGACCAGGTGTTGGATGCTCACCGGGAGCGACGAACGGTGATCCCCGCCCACACCCGCCGGCGACACAACGGGCAGGTCATCCGATGGTCATAGCGCCCACGGGGCAGCCAGAAGCCGAGGGGAAACTGGAAGATGAGGAGGTCCAGAAGGCCGATCCGGGCCTCGCCTCCGCACGACGCGCACGAGACGACGAATCGACCGCGATCATCGACGGGGCCACGGTCCGACGCGTGCTCTACGCCGTAGGCGATGGCCGGGCTACTCCAACCGTCGCCGTCGACATCGGCCGTGGGGTCCCCAGGGGATGCCGAGAACAGCGCCCGCTTTCCGTCGGCGCGACGACGGACCCCCGTTGAGCTCGACGATTGTCGCGGCGAACGGGGTGGGTCGGTCGGATGCCAGAAGAGGGCCCGTCGTCCCAGGGGATCAGGCGATTGCCGCCGCGCCGACCCCGGGGCGCCCGAAGGCGGCATCCCCGAGCAGCCTTCCGATGCACCGTGTGCATCCACGGTCGGATCGGTCCCGGAGCCGCCGGGATTCTGTTCGTCGATCACCGATCTCCTACTCGGACCCCATGACCCGGACGAGATGGCCGGCCAATTCCCTGTAAGCGGCCGCCCCCGGGCTGTTCGGAGCATGCTGAAGTATCGATCTACCGACCATCGGCGACTCGGCAAACCTCACCGACTTCGGCACTGGGGGTTGCCACACCTCCAATCCGTAGCGTTGGCCCACTCCGTCGAGAACGTGTCGGGAATGCCGGGTGCGTCCATCGAACATGGTCGCCAACACCCCGAGGACCCGCACGTCAGAGTTGGCGAACAACCTCACGTCGTCGATGGTCTCGAGCAGCTGACCCACTCCCCGGTTGCTGAGGGCTTCGCATTGGAGGGGGATCAGGACTCCGTCTGCAGCCGTCAGTCCGTTGATGGTGAGCACGCCGAGAGAGGGTGGGCAGTCGATCAGCAGCACGTCGTAGTCGGCAAGAACCGACTCCAGGGCCCGCCTCAACACGTGCTCCCGCCCGGTCTTGGTCAGGAGGTGGACTTCGGCCCCCGCGAGGTCAATGGTGGCAGGAAGAAGGGACAGCCCCTCCACATCACGCACCGGGACCACCACGTCGGACACCTTGGTTCGTCTCACGAGGACGTCGTGCAGCGACGAATCGAGCGAGTCCGGGTCAATCCCGAACGAGTACGTGAGGCAGGCCTGCGGGTCGAGGTCCACGGCCAATACTCGTTGCCCCTGCTCCGCCATGGCCACCGAGAGCGACTGCACCGTCGTGGTCTTGGCCACACCACCCTTCTGGTTCGCCACGGCCGCGACCTTCATCGACTCCGGAGTGTAGGGCGCTCCCATGGGGTCCGCCGTGGCGGATCTCGTGGATCGCCACCGCATTCCCTCAGGTCGCGTAGCTGGGGGCCCCGGGGCACTCGAAACCCACCGAACGAACCTGCAGATAGTGGTAGCTGGCTGCTGCCGGGAGAGTTCCCAGGGTCGACCACCGACCATCCGAGCCCAACCGTGGCGCAGTGGACCGCTCCAGGCCCGAAATGGCCGTCGGGGCCCCCTAGAGCTAGGAGACCCCGACGCTGCCTGCCACCGGTTCCACCGCACGCCCCCCTCAAGATCCGCCAGGTCTGGGAGCACTTGGCCTGTCATGAACTATGAAGTCTTCCGGCGCGCGAAGCAACAGCCTTCTTCGCGCGTCGGACCTGGGAAAAAGGGAGAGCACCAACGAACTCTGAGCGCCACACCATCGCGTCCTCCCTGGTCAGGGCCGCATCGATGTGAGGCTTCTGCTCGGGGCCCACCAAACCCGATTCGGCGAGCACCGCTTCGATAACGTACTTGCGTGCGAGTGGCAATTGTCGACGACGACCTCTGGGTGAGGCACGGACGCGCGGCCGCTCTGGGCGAGCTCCACGGGTACGCCGTCGTCGAGCTGTCGCCGCGCGAAGCGATGGACTACGGGAGCTCGTGGACCAAGGTCGACGTGGCCCTGGTCGACGCCCATGACGCAACCGAACCCTTCGACCGGTTCCCCGGCGTCCGCGTGGTCGAAGCCATCAGGGCCCACGAGGCACAGAGCCCGACCCTGGTCATCGTGATCAGCGGCCACTTCGGCAACGCGTTCTTGCGCCTCAGAATGGCCGAGGCCGGTGCCGACTACTTCTACCGTCACCAGGACGTCAAGGACCTCGACCTCCTCTTGGCGGCGATCAATTCGCCCGATCCGGCCCGCCGCGTCCGGCCCCCCGAGCCGGCCGTGCTCGCCAAGCTGGGGCTTGGCCCCCGGTCCCGGCCCAATGCTGCGCTCCACTTCTTGGAGGACGAGGGTCTGGTTGATGCATTTGACGGAAGACGCTCCCAGAAGACGCTTGCCCTTTCGCGGCGTTCGATCATGAGGGTCCGACGGGAGATGGCAAGGCTCGCCGGCCTCTCGCCGGTCAGCCCGGTCAGCGCGTCGAGACACCTCGACGTGCCCGAATGGCGAGCCGTGGTCGACTTCGTCAATCGGGCGAGGGGCATGGAGCGCCGGGGAACGAGCGGCCACACAGATCCCCTCGGACCACTGTCCGGCTGACGGCCCGCCATCTGGCTGACGGTTCGCCGGGAGATCGTCGGCCGTTGCAGCAAGTGAGCTTCCTCGTCGTGCCGGCTCGACCACTGGACGTCGGGAACCCGACATCGGCACATCGACCGACCGCTCGGGTCCGAGGCGACTCTGGCCCGGCGTGTCGCAGCGCTGTGGCACGATGCGTGGGCAGCGACTATGACGGCCGGCCAGACGTGAAGTGGGCCCCATCAAAAGGTGAAGACCTCATTCGGCGCCCCCGGCAGGATTCGAACCTGCGTGGTACGGATTAGAAGTCCGTTGCCTCATCCGCTCGGCCACGGGGGCGTCCACCAAGCCTTGCACACCGACATGGGAGCTGCGCCAATGAAGCCGTTGCCAACCTCGCCATCTCCGCACCCAAGTTCGAGATCCCGCATCGGACCCCTCCGCCGTGTGGCACACTGGGCATTCTCGGTGGGCGTAGCTCAGCAGGTTAGAGCGCCAGGTTGTGGCCCTGGAGGCCGGGGGTTCAAGTCCCCTCGCTCACCCCAACCATCCGACGGCCGGGCGCAAGCTGGGCCGCGAGGAGCCACCATCCGAAGAGAGCCCGATCAATGACGCCTGCGAACACGAGCGAGCCGCGTGGCCACCGTGTGGTCCTGGTGACCGGTGCGTCCTCTGGGATAGGCGCGGCCACGGCCCGGCTACTGGCTCGGCGCGGTACAACCGTTGCCCTCGTTGCCCGACGCCAAGACCGGCTCGGCGAAGTACTCAAGACATGTCTCCCCCATGCTCCAAGCTCTCGGATGTGGATCGCAGACCTGTCGGACGTGGAGCGCGCTCGTCACCTGGCGGCTGAGGTCTGGGAGACGTACAACGGACTGGATGTACTGGTGAACAACGCAGGAATCCCCATGCGCAAACCAGTCACCCGAGTGACTATGGATGAAGTTCGGGCGGTCATGGAGGTCAACTATTTTACGCCGGTGGCGATGACCCTCGAACTCGTGCCCCTCATGATGGAGCGGGGTAGCGGGACGATCGTCAACGTTTCCAGCCTCGGCGGAAGGTTGGGGATTGCGACCGAAGCGGCGTACTCGGGGTCGAAGTTCGCTCTTGCCGGCTGGAGTGAGGCAATCGCCGCCGACCTCCTCGGAACTGGCGTACAGGTGAAATTGGTGCTTCCTGGAGCCATCGATACCGAGATCTGGGATCAACCGGGCAACGATGCTCCCGCCTACACTGGCCCGCTGGTGCCGGCATCCGAAGTTGCGGAGGGGATCCTGACGGCAATCGACAGCGAGCTCTTCGAGCACTACGTGCCTGACATGAAGGCAGTGGTCGAGATGAAGACTGTCGACGTTGACGGGTTCTTCGCCGGGATGCGAGCGATGGCCGCGGCATCCGAGGCCCAGAGAAAGGTCGAAGAAGCGTGAAGGCCCTTGTGTTCGGGAGCCCCCGTGACCCCGGAGAAATCATCCCCGCGCCCGCCCACGGCGCAACTACTCGAGCACGATCATCCGGCGACGGCGATGTAGACGAGCTGGGCGAAGTGGACGAGCTGGGCGAAGTGGACGAGCTCATCAGGTCACTTCCCTTCGGCCTCCACGAGATCGAGGACGCCCGACCGCTCCGCCCTGATTGGATCGTCACCCGCCCCATCCTCTCGGGGATCTGCGGGTCCGATTCCAAGTTGGTGCTCGGTGATTTCAACGAGGGCGACATGGACAACCCCATGTCGGCATTCTCGTCTCTTCCGCACGTCCCCGGCCACGAGGTCGTGGCCGAGGTTCTCGAGCTGGGACCCGAGGCCAAAGGTGTGGAGCCCGGTGACCGGGTCGTCATCAACCCATGGTTGACGTGTGGACCCCGCGGCATATCGCCCCCCTGCCCACCGTGTTCGAACGGGGATCTCACCTTGTGCTGGAACTTCACTTCGGGTGCGTTTGGTCCCGGCGTCCACATCGGAGTCATCACTGATGCACCGGGAGCTTGGGCAGAACGGCTAGCGGTGCACGATTCGATGGCTTTCCGTGTTCCCACTGAGATGTCCGACACGGCCGCCGTGCTCGCCGATCCGTTCTCGGTATCGTTTCATGCCATCGTCCGAAATCCACCTCCTTCAGGAGGACGCGCCGTCGTGTACGGCGCCGGCGCCCTCGGGCTCACCAGCGTCGCCATCCTCCGGGCTCTCTACCCCGAAGTGGAAGTAGCCGTGGTCGCCCGGTTCCCCGCCCAGGCGGCGATGGCGCGGCAGTTCGGTGCCGAACTGGTTGTCGAACACGAGCCACGAGAAGAACTCGTCGAAGCACTGGCCAAATGGTCCGGGGGCGTCCTTCATGCCCCCTTGCTTGGCCTGCCCATGACCCGACCAGGTGGCATCGACGTGGTGTACGACACCATCGGCAAAGCCGAGACTTTCGAAGTTGCGGTTCGCGTCCTCGCCGAGCGGGGTTCTCTCGTCTACACCGGAGTGGCGACTCCACAGCGCTGGGAGTGGACGCCGGTCTACTTCAAGGAGCTGAATGTGACCGGTTCCAATGCCTTTGGCATAGAAGAGCTCGACGGAGTTCGTCAGCACGCCATCGCCCACTACCTGGATCTCGTGCAGGACGGCCGGATCGATATCACGCCGATGCTCACCCACCGCTTCGGCTTGGCGCAGTGGTGGGATGCCCTACGAGCGCTCGCCCGCCCCGATCTGAGCGGCGCGTTGAAGGTCGCCTTTCACCCTTGAAAGCCGTGATGCCCACGAGCCATCGGGGGCCGGGGGTCGGGGACCGGAGGCTGAGTGCCGGGGACCGGGGGTTGGGGACCGGAGGCTGAGTGCCGGGGGCTGAGTGCCGGGAGTCGGAGGCTGAGTGCCGGGAGTCGGGGGCCGGCCGAAACGGGGACCAACGCAGGCCCGGTCCGAGGTGGTCCCCTCAGGTTCCCGGTCCCAGATCGGTGAACATCCGGTAGCGCTTCTCGGCCGCCCGGGACCATTCCGGATCTGGGTCGATCCTCCGTCCGGTGCTCGCCCACCGACGCGCCTCATCGATCGACGGTTCGATCCCGGCCGCCACCCTGGCGAGAAAAGCTGCTCCGTATGCGGCGCCGTCGGGAACGGACACGGCGTCGACCGGCAGGCCGGTCGCATCAGCCACTCCCGCCATCCAGGGCTCGACCCGGGTACCACCCCCACTGGCTACTACCCGACGACCTTCTATCCCGGAGCGATCGAGTATCCGTCGGATCACGAACCCGCTGGCCTCGTAGACTGCCCGTTCGATCGCTCTTGGCCCTTGGGTGAGATCCAAGCCATGGATGCTGGCGCGCAGCATGGGGTCGTTGTACGGGGTCCGCTCTCCCCTGATGTACGGCAGCCACACCGGCACCTGACCTGGGTCCCCGTCTCGCCCGTCCGACCCGAACACCTCGTCACCACCCCCAGCGGCAGTGCCGTCCCCCGCCTGACCGACTCCTCGCACATGGGCTCCTTCTCCCCACATCCGACCAGAGCGAGGGCCAGGTCGACGCACTCCCCGAAGGAGATGCCTTGCCCAGTCGGCGAACAGGGCCCCGGCGTTGCTGGGCCCGCCCACCAGCACCCGACCGGAATGGGTGTGGGGCACGGTGATCAAACCAGGGACCTCCACCCATTGGTCGGTCACCACCCATACGACCAGAGTTGCACCGAAGATGGCCAGGACATCCCCGGGCTCGGTGGCTCCGGCTACCAGCTGATCGCACATGGCGTCGATGGATCCACCGGTGATCACGGCGTCCGATCCCGGAAGAGTCCCCGCTGCGGCGCCCATCGGGACCACTGCGGGCATCTGGTCGACCCGGACACCCAGGTTCCCGAGGGCTCGCCCGTCCCAGCCCTTGTGACCGCAGAGCTCACCGAACACCATGGCTGCGGCACTGTCCAGGGCGGCCACCCCGGACAGTGCATGCGTCGCCATTCCCTGGCACGGCCAGAAGCCCGAAGCAGCCGGCGCCTGGTCCGCGGCCCACATGAGGAACCCGGTGGCATCGGGAAGCATCGGCTCCGAAGCTGGCCGCCCTTCCCTGGAGGCCGGCCCGGCTTCTCCGGCACTTGCGGGGTGCCACGAGCTTCGGACGTCTCCGTAGAGCAGACCGGGTAGGAGGGCCCGCCCCGTGGCGTCCACTGCGGTGAGCGAAGGCACCATCGACGCCACCGCGACACCGGCGGTCTCCATTCCCTGCTCCGAGACGGCCGCCGCGATCCTCCGAAAGGCTCTTCGAGGCCCGTTCCTCCACGCCTGGTCGGCAACATGCTCGAGGCGGTCCGGCTCGGGCGTCACGATCCTGTGCGGCACCCGGACCTGTGCGATCACCCGGCCGCCGGCGTCGGCGGCGATCGCCTTCACCGACGTCGTACCGACGTCGACCCCAACAGTGACCACGGACCGGCGCCGCGCCGCCGTCACCTCACCACCAACCTGACATCTGTGTCATAACCGGCCATTATGGAGCACATGACTCCTACCCGCCCGAAAGCACTCGTCACTGCCGCTGTACGCGGTCCCGGCCTGGAGCTTCTGGAGGATCTGGCCGACCTGGTCCTCGACTCATGGCTCGACCAGCCGAAGCTTCGCATCTACAACGCCGAGCAACTGGCCGAACGGGTCCAGGCCGAAGGTGCCACGGTGGTCGTGGTGGAGAGCGATCAGTGCGCCGGTCCGCTCTTCGAGCTACCCCTGGTGGCAGTGGGAAGCTGCCGCGGCGATCCGAACAACGTGGACATCGAAGCCGCCACCCGGGCCGGAGTCCCCGTGTTGCGCGCTCCGGGTCGGAACGCCGACGCCGTGGCCGAGCTGGCCATCGCCCTGCTCTTTGCCGTGAACCGTAGGGTGCTCCCTGCCGACGTCGACGTCCGGAAGGGGGAGATCTATCGGGACGGGACTATTCCGTACCAGCGTTTCCGGGCCTGGGAGCTGGCCGGGCGGACTGCCGGGCTGATCGGCCTGGGCGCCGTGGGGCGGGCTCTCCGCTGGCGGCTTCGCGGGCTCGGTATGAACGTGATCGCCTTCGATCCGTATGCCGACGACGCCACATCGTCCTTGGACGACCTTCTCGCCAAGAGCGACGTGATCTCCGTCCACGCGCCGGCCACGGGGGAGACCGTGGGGATGATCGATGCCCGGGCATTCGAGCGGATGCGTCCGGGGGTCATCTACCTGAACACCGCCCGGGCAAAACTTCACGACACCGATTCTCTGGTAGCAGCCCTCACCAGCGGCCATGTGAGGGGTGCCGGCCTGGACCACTTCGAGGGTGAATGGCTGGACCCGACCCATCCCCTGGCCCAGATGGACTCCGTCGTGCTCACCCCTCACATCGGTGGCGCCACGTACGACACCGAGACCAACCACACGATGAGCATCGCCGAGGATCTGTGCAGGATCTTGGCCGGGGCACGGCCCCGCAACATCGTGAACCCCGAAGTGCTCGAGCGGCCGACCTGAGGATCACACCTTCGGGGTACCGCCGGCAGCCGCACATCCCCCGCTGTGTCACAGGGTGACGGCACAATGGCTCACGTGACCACACGACCGGAAATCGGCGTCCCACCTCCGACGCTTCCCCTTCGCTGGATCACCAAGGAGGCCCAGGAGCCAGGTGTCGCTTTCGACACGGAGCAGCCCGACGGCGACGGTGAACCACAGGAGCCCCGCCCCCCGGGCCGGTCTGCCTCCACAGCCCCGGCGCCCCCCCAGGTCGAGGTGCGCTCCAGCAGCCGCCGTAGGAAGACGAGCGCCGCCTACTGGGACCAGGGGAAGATCGTGGTACTCCTTCCAGCGCACCTCCAGGAGCCCCGTCGAAGCGAGACCATCGAGTGGCTCGTCGCTCGGGTCCTGGCTAAGAGACCCGGCACCAGCGGCTCCGACCATCTCCTGGCCGAGCGCGCCGCCACCCTGGCCGACCGATACGTCGACGGCGTCCGGCCGAGGTCCATTCGCTGGGTGGGGAACCAGGCGCGCCGGTGGGGCTCATGCACCTCGTCCACCGGCGAAATCCGCATATCGAACCGACTCCGCACAGTCCCCGACTGGGTGCTCGACGCCACCATCGTCCATGAACTGGCCCACTTGGTCCATCCGGACCATTCGCCGGCATTCCACCGGGTTGCCGACCGCTTGCCCCGTCAGCGGGACGCGGCGATCTTCTTGGAAGGCTACGCACTCGGCCTGTCCCGTGGTGATCACGACACCGCCACGAGCGACGACACGGCCGACGTCACCTGCGGGGGTGACTCCGTCGGGTGAGGCCCCGAGGCAACCCCAGTCGCCGGGCCGCTCCCAGTTCGGGATCGTCACCCCGGTCCAACCCGGTCACCCGACCCGGTCACCCGACCCGGTCACCCGACCCGGACTCGCGTCAGGTGAGCCACTCCTGCCCGGCTCTCACAGTCTCGGTGTCGCGACCTGATCTCAGGATCCGCCCGGGAAGCTCCCCGGTGAACGCGCCCCGCCGCACGACCTCGACCCCGTTCACGAGGACGTTCTCCACCCCGTTGGACTCGGCGTA
>JAJYZN010000119.1 GCA_021799915.1 Actinomycetes bacterium | reverse complement strand
CCAGGGCGCTCGAGGCGATCCCGAGCGTCCCGACCAGGCCCAGGCCGTGGGTGACCCCGTCCCGGGCCAGCAACAGGCAGCTCAGCGCCGCGATGACCGTCACCGCCGAGGCGGCGATCGGGGGAACCGTGCGCCGCCAGGCGACGGCGAGGGCCTTCACGTGGTCAGGGGTGATCGCGAGCTCCTCACGGTAGCGAGAGGTGATGAGCAGGGCGTAGTCGGTCCCCGAGCCGAAGACGAGCACGGTCAGCAACCCGACGCTCTCTCCGGTCACGGGGAGCCCGCGGGCCAGGAAGTACGTCGTGCAATTCGCCAATAGCTCGGCGAATCCCACTGCCGCCAACGGGAGGATCCAGAGCACCGGGCTGCCGTAGGTGCCGACCAGGAGGACCACGACCAGTAGCGCGGTGACGACCAGGAGGGTGGCGTCGACGCCTTTGATGGATCCGAGGAGGTCGGACTGGAAGGCCGCCGGGCCGGTGACCCCGGTCCGAACGCCCGCTGGGGCGCTCGCCGCCACCACGGCCCGTGCCCGGGTGACGGCGGTGATGGTGCCCGCCTGCCCGGCCGACACCAGCAGGACTTCGGTGGCAACCTGGCCGTCGGGGGCCAGGGTCGGCGGGCCGCTCGGCACCAGGCCGTCGATGCGGGCGCTCGAGAGAGCCGCCCGGCCGCGCCGGGCCGCCGCCGCCCCTGCCGAGCGATCGGGCCCGCGCCAGACGGCGATGGCCTCGTTGCGGTTTGGGCCCTCCATCCGATCGGCGAGCATCAGTGCCCGGGTCGATGGCGCGCCCACCGGCAGGAGCGAGGAGAAGCTGTTGGTCTCGACCTTGGAAAGGGCGAAGGAGTAATGAAAGATCACCCCGGCCACCACCAGCCAGACGGTGAGCACACCGTATGCCGCAAGTCTCACCCAGCCACGGTGCCGGACCCCGCCGGACCGGTGGACGACCTCGGGCCCCGGCGGTCCCGCGGGGCTCACGCCGTCGCCTGCTCCGGTCCCGACGACCGCCGGGGGTAGATCTGCTCGAAGACGCCGTCGATGGCCGACCCGTGGAGCGTCATGCCGCCGTCGACCACGATGGTCTGGCCGGTGACGTAACGGGCGAGATCAGAGCAGAGGAAGACGACCACGTCGGCCACGTCTTCGGGCTCGCCGATCCGCCCCACCGGGGTCGAGCGTTCGAATCGCCCGACCTCGCCGGGGAGGAATTCCAGCAGCGGGTCGGTCATCTTCGTACGGATCATTCCCGGCGCGACGGCGTTCACCCGGATCCGACCGGCGTACTCCAGGGCCGCAGAGGCGGTGAGGGCCACGACACCGGCCTTGGCCGCGGCGTAGGGAGCTTCACCCGCGGCCGGTCGGAGGCCCGAGATGGACGCCGTGGACACGACGACCCCACCCGAGACCAGCAGGTGGGGAACGGCGCACCGGAAGCCGTTGAAGACCCCGGTCAGGTTCACCCGGACCAGGCGGTCCCACTCGACCGGGTCCCATTCGGCCAGCGGAGCGGACGAGCCCACACCGGCGTTGTTGAAGAGCAGGCTGAGACCTCCCATGGACCGAGCCGCCCCCTCGATCGCCATCCCGAGGGATTCGAGGTCGGTGACGTCGGCCTGGAACGCCTTTCCGCCCACGTCGTGGGCCACGGCCGTGGCGGCGTCGCCGTCCCTGTCCACCACGCAGACCACGGCCCCTTCGGCAGCCAGGCGCTGGCAGGTGGCCCTCCCGATCCCCGACCCACCCCCGGTGACCACGGCGCGCGCCCCGTCGACCAGCCCCGCCATGCCCAATGCCTCCCCCGGTCCATCTCCGGCCGCTCCGTGGAGAGCGCCCGATGCCGCCCACCGGCGACCCGTGGAACATACGTCAAGTACGAAATCCGGTGCAAGCGTACGTCAGCAGTGGGACAGGTAGCGGCAACACAGGCAACCGAAGCTCGGGCGACTGCGGTCCAGTCGCCCGCGGCAACGGCGACCGGCCCGGCCGGCCTTCGTTCAGCGGGTGACGACGACCGAGGACCCATGGCCGAACAGGCCTTGGTTCGCCGTGACGGCCACCCGGGCACCTTCCACCTGCCGGCCGGCTGCGTCACCCCGGAGCTGCCAGACGCACTCGCACACCTGGGCGATGGCCTGGGCCGGGATGGCCTCACCGAAGGACGAGAGCCCGCCGCTCGGGTTGACCGGGATCCGGCCGCCGAGCGCCGTCGCCCCGTCTCGCAGGAGCTTCTCGGCCTCCCCCTCTCCGCAGAGCCCGATGTCCTCGTACCAGTCCAGCTCCAGGGCCGAGGAGAGGTCGTAGACCTCGGCCAGGTCCACGTCCTCGGGTCCGATGCCCGCCTCTTCGTAGGCGGCGCGGGTGATCGACGGACGGAACCCGGGGCCGACGTCAAGGGACCCGTCGGCTCCGTGGGCGAGGGCCGCGGCCGAGTCCGTGGAGAAGTTGGGCATCTCGATCACCGTGTTGGGGAAGCGCGGCGTGACCGTCGAGACGGCGGCGACCGTGACCGGCCCCGCCCCGACGGTGCCTGCGCCGTGGCGCCGGGCGAAGTCCATGCTGGAGAGGACGAGCGCCGCCCCGCCGTCGGAGGTGGCGCAGATCTCGAGGAGCCGGAGGGGATCGGCCACCATCGGCGACCCGAGCACTTCGTCGACGGTGACCGGGGTCCGGTAACGGGCGAGCGGATTGGCGGCACCGTGACGGGAGTTCTTCACCTTCACCCGGGCGAAGTCCTCGTCGGTGGCGCCACAGCAGTCCATGCGGCGTCGGGCGTAGAGCGCGAAGTACGTCGGGTTCGTGGCTCCCAGAAGACGGAAGCGGAGCCAGTCGGGGTCGTCCTTGCGCTCACCGCCTACGGGGGCGAAGAAGCCCTTGGGCGTGGTGTCGGCCCCCACCACCAGGGCCACGTCACAGAGCCCGGCCAGGATCTGAGCTCGGGCGTTGGCAATGGCTGCGGCCCCCGACGCGCACGCTGCGTAGCACGACGACACCCGGGCCCCGGTCCAACCGAGGGCCTGGGCGAAGGTGGCCCCGGCGATGAACCCGGGGTAGCCGTTCCTGATGGTGTCGGCCCCGGCCACGAGCTGGACGTCCTCCCACGCCAGGCCGGCGTCACGGAGGGCGTCCCGGGCCGCGGCGACCCCGTACTCGACGAAGCTCCTCCCCCACTTCCCCCACGGGTGCATGCCCACACCGAGCACGGCGACCCGACCATCGTGGTTGCCGGCGGGCATCAGCCGCCGTCCCCCGCGTCAGGGCCGGGCGGGTGCGACGGGGCCACCCCGGACTTCGGACCCCGAGCCGGTGCTCCTTCGACTTTGCGCCACTTCCACACCAGGTACTCGTGCTCCTCGTCCTCGTAGAGGGTGTCGACGACCAGCTCCACCTCGTCGCCGACGATCACGTCATCCACGGTCGTGTCGGCGGTCATCTGGCCCATCACCACCATGCCCTCGGCAGCCAGCTCGACGGCAGCGATCACGAAGGGCCGGTAGGGTTCGGCGGCCACGTACGGCGGTGGTGGCTGGTAACGAGCGTCGGTGTAGGACCAGACCCGGCCGCGTCGGGACAGGGAGACCTCTTCGAGCTCGGTGCCGCCGCACTTCGGATTGCGGCACGAGAGCTGCTCACGGGGAAAGGCGTACGTACCGCAGCTCGAGCAGCGTGAACCCAGCAGGGTCGGGGGCGCGCCGTCGGATCCACCCGGGGCGAACCACCCCTCGACGGCCGGCACCTTCTCCTTCTCCTTCTTGGCCCGTGCTCCGACCACCGTCGGTGCGCCGGCTTCCGTTCCGGCCATCCCGCTCACCCCAGCCGCTCGATGACCGTAGCGTTGGCCTGTCCTCCGCCCTCGCACATGACCTGCAGACCGAACCGGCCACCGGACCGCTCGAGCTCGTTCAACAACGTGGCCATGATGCGGGCACCCGAGCACCCGGTCGGATGCCCGATGGCGATGGCGCCGCCGTTGGGGTTCACGCGGTGCATGTCGGGGTGCAGCTCGCGCTCCCAGGCCAGGACCACCGAGGCGAAGGCCTCGTTGATCTCGATCACGTCCATGTCCTCGAGCCCGAGCGACGCCGCGGCCAGCACCTTGGCCGTCGCCGGGATGGGCGCGGTCAACATGATCTGGGGGTCGTTGGCGGCCACGGCGAAGGAGTGGAACCGAGCCCGCGGTCGCAGGCCCAGCGCGGCGGCCCGGGTCTCGCTCATGACCAGGACGGCCGCGGCCCCGTCGGAGATCTGCGACGACGTCCCGGCCGTCACCGTGCCGTCGGGGCGAAAGGCCGGCCGCAGGGACGCCAGCCGGTCCAGGGTCGTGTCACGGCGCACGCCCTCGTCGGCGTCGAGGGGCCCTTCGACCAATACTCGGCCGTCGACTTCGGCCTGGGCCCGCACGCCGTCGGCGTAGCGGGTCTCGAGGGGGATGACCTCGTTCTTGAACCGGCCTTCGTCGGTGGCCGCCGCCGCCCGGCGATGGGACTCGAGGGCCAGCACGTCCATGTCCATCCGGCTGACTCCCCACCGGCGGGCGATCTCCTCGGCGCACTCGCCCTGGTGGACGAGCTCGTAGTGCTGGCGGTACATGGGCCCGTACGCCTCCCCCGGTCCCGGGTCGGTCGTGGCGCCGATGGGCACACGGCTCATGGACTCGACGCCGGCGGCGACCACTACGTCCATCGCGCCGGACATGACCGCCTGGGCGGCGAAGTGGATGGCCTGTTGGGCCGAGCCGCACTGGCGGTCGACGGTGGTGCCCGGCACGGAGTCGGGGAAGCCGGCCGCCAGCGCGGCATTCCGGGCGATGTTCATGGCCTGCTCCCCCACGGTCATGGTGCAGCCCATGATGACGTCGTCGACCAGGGACGGGTCCAGATCGTTGCGTTCGACGAGGGCCATGAGGGGCTGCGCGGCCAGGTCCACCGGGTGCCAGCCCGAGAGCCGACCGGCTCTCCGGCCGACCGGGGTACGCACGGCATCGACGATCACCGCGTCGGGACGGGAGGTGGGAAGTGTGGGGGCCACCGACCCATTGTTGCCGAGTATCTGACGGTGTGCCAGATTTCACCCCGGCATGGACCTCACCTTCACGCCCGAGCAGGACGCCTTCCGGGCCGAGGCCCGGCGCTGGCTGGAAGCTCACGCACCGGCGCCCGGCGGGCTGGCCTCCATGGACACGCCGGCCGGGTTCGACCAGCACCGGGCCTGGGAACGCACCATGGCCTCCGATCGCTGGTCGGTGGTGAGCTGGCCGATCGAGTACGGCGGCCGGGGCGCGGACATCGTGGAGTGGCTGATCTTCGAGGAGGAGTACTACCGGGTCGGCGCGCCCCGGCGGGTCAGCCAGAACGGGATATTCCTCCTGGGCCCGACGCTGCTGGCCTTCGGCACCGACCAGCAGAAGTCCCGCTTCCTCCCCCCGATGGCCTCGGGAGAGGAGATCTGGTGCCAGGGATGGTCCGAGCCCGACGCCGGAAGCGACCTGGCCGGGATCCGCAGCCGTGCCGTCCGAGCCGAGGACGGCCCGGCTGACGGGGGATCTGGTTGGCGGCTGACCGGTCAGAAGACGTGGTGCTCCCGCGGGGCCTTCGCCGACTGGTGCTTCGGCATCTTCCGTACCGACCCCGGCGCCGAGCGCCACCGGGG
This sequence comes from Actinomycetes bacterium, assembly GCA_021799915.1. The sequence goes on along the minus strand of JAJYZN010000119.1, from coordinate 2,870 downwards.
TCTCACCTACTTCCTGGTGCCGATGGACGCGCCCGGGGTCACGGTCCGGCCCATCGCCCAGCTCGACGGGGAGACCGGGTTCGCCGAGGTGTTCTTCGACGACGTCTTCGTACCCGATGCCCAGGTCCTGGGCCAGGCGGGCGAGGGATGGACGGTGGCCATGTCCACTGCCGGAAGCGAGCGCGGCCTCAGCCTCCGGAGCCCGGCCCGCTTCACCGAGGCCGCCGAACGGCTGGTGGCGCTCCTGGCCGACACCGTGCCCGGCGGGGACGTGGCCCGTGCCGGGTCCCTGCCCGACAGCGTCGCCCGGGCCTACATCGACGCCGAGGCCTACCGTCTCCACACGTACTGGACGGCGTCACGAGTCGCTGACGGCCATGCCGTGGGACCCGAAGCGAGCTGCAACAAGATCTTCTGGTCCGAGACCGACCTGGCCATCCACGCCACGGCGCTCGCCGTGCTCGGGCCCGACGCCGAACTGCTCGGCACCGACGGCACGACGGCCGTCGTTCCCGACTGGCTCGACGGCTACCTGTTCGCTCTGGCCGGCCCCATCTACGCCGGGACGAACGAGATCCAGCGCAACGTGGTGGCCGAGCGCCTCCTCGGCATGCCTCGGGGCTGACAGGAGGGGACCCACGTGCGATTCGGTTTCACCGAGCAGCAGCTCGAGCTGCGCGCCGCCGTTCGCCAGGCGCTCGAGCGACTCTGCACCGTCGACGACCTGAGGGACGCTGCTGGAGCACCCACGGGGAGCGCTGGCGGGTCACCGGCCGGGTCGCCCGCCGGGGTGGCCGCAGGGGTGGCCGCAGGGTCGCCCGCCGGGGTGGCGGGGAGAGCTGCTGAGCGCTGGAGCGTCCTGGCGTCCATGGGTGTGCTCGGCCTCCTGGTGAGCGAGGAGCACGGAGGAGTGGGGCTCGGAGATGTCGAGCTGGTCGGCGTGTTGGAGGAGTGCGGCCGGGTGGCGCTGCCCGAGCCCGTGGCCGAGACGGCGGCGGTGGTCGCCCCCATACTGGCCCGCGCCGGCGAGCTGGCCGCCGACGGAGCGACGGCCGGTCGGACGGTCTCGACGCTGCTCCCCGCACTGGCCTCCGGAGACCAGGTCGCCACCGTGGGCGGTGCCGACTTCGCCCCCTGGGGCGATCCGTTGCCGGTGACGACCACCGATCCGGCGCCCGACGTGACCCAGGGAACCGTGGTGACCACTCGGGTGAACGCGGCGCCCGCCGCCGACGTCGCGCTGCTGGCCTGGGAGATCCCGGGCTCGGGCTGGCAGCTCCATGCCGTCGGTGCCGAATCGTTGACGGCGACGGCCACCCCGTCGATCGATTCGGGCCGGGCCCTCGGCCGGGTGGAGTGGACCCCCTGGCCCCACACGATGGTCGCGTCGGGCAAGCACGCCCATGCACTGGTGGCCGAGATGGTGGACCGTTCGGCCCTGGCCGCCGCCGCCCAGCTCGTCGGTCTGACCGAGCGAATGATCTCCGACACCGCCGCCTACGCCGTGCATCGCCACCAGTTCGGTCGACCCATCGGCAGCTTCCAGGCGGTCAAGCACCACTTGGCCGACGCCCGGGTCGGGCTCGAGTTCGCCCGACCGGCCGTCTACCGAGCCGCCGACTCGATGGAGCGGAACCTACCCGAACGGCCGGAGCACGTCTCGATGGCCAAGTCCCTGGCCTCCGACGCCGCCGACCTGGCCGCCCGGATGGCGCTGCAGGTGCACGGGGCTGTGGGGTACACGTGGGAGTGCGACCTCCACTTCTTCATGAAGCGGGCGTGGGCGCTGTCGGCGGCGTGGGGCGCAGCGCCCGTGCACCGTCGCCGGGTGCTGGCAGCCGCGATGGAAAGGCAGGGACGTGGGGCCCGGGGTTCGGCCCCCGGCCTGGAGGGAGAGAAGCGATGACCGAGGACACATCCCATCCCCAGCAGGCTTTCGACTTGCACGGCCGCGTGGCCGTGGTCACCGGAGCCGGCAGTGGGATCGGCCGGGCCAGTGCCGAGGTGCTGGCCGGGGCCGGGGCCGCCGTGTGGTGTGCCGACGTGCGCGAGGAAGCCGCCGCCCGGACCGCGCAGGCCATCACCGGGACTGGAGGCACGGCCGTGGCTCTCGGCGTGGACGTGTCCGACGCCACAGCGGTCGCCGACCTGGTGGCGCGGGTGATGGAGCGTCACGATCGCCTGGACGTGATGTGCAATGTCGCCGGGATCATGGTGGACGGCGCCATCCTCGACCTCGAGGACGGGGACCTCGAGCGGATCCTTGCGGTCAACCTGAAGGGAGTCCTTTATGGCTGCCAGTCGGCGGGCCGGGTCATGGTGGCCCAGGGCTCCGGCAGCATCATCAACATGTCGTCCACGGCAGCCCTGGCTCCGGCCCCCCGGATCGGGGCCTACGCCATGACCAAGGCTGCCGTCCTCCAGCTCACCAGGACCATGGCCATGGAGGTGGGGCGCAAGGGGGTCCGGGTGAACGCAGTCGCCCCCGGGTTCGTCCCCACCGAGATGACGAGCCGCTACTACCGCCGACCCGATGGGACCATCGACGAGGAGCTCCGAGAGATGGTCCTGGCCCCTATGCGGAAATTCGCCCCCCTCGGCCGGGTGGGAGATCCTCGGGACATCGCCTACTGCGTCTGGTACCTGGCGTCGGATGCCTCGAGCTTCCTCACCGGGCAGTGCCTCAGCCCAAACGGCGGCGTGGCCATGGCCTGACCCGACGTGACCATGGCCTGACCCGACGTGACCGGAAATACCCGGAATACTCGCTGGGAGTCCGGCGCCCTGGTGCTGGCCTGACCTACCCGGTGGCCATGGTGACGATGGGCTTGTTCAAGGGCTTGCCGCCCATGGACCCGTGGAACGGGGCT
>JAJYZN010000118.1 GCA_021799915.1 Actinomycetes bacterium | reverse complement strand
GGTTTGCTTCGGGACCGACGGTGGCGGCGAGCGACGTCACCAGCTCCTCTCGGATGGCATCGAGGGGAGGATTGGTGACTTGGGCAAAGAGCTGGGTGAAGTAGTCGTAGAGCAGGCGAGGACGATCGGAGAGTGCCGCGATCGCGGCGTCAGAGCCCATCGAGCCGATCGGTTCTGCACCGCTGCGCGCCATCGGAGCGAGAATGACCCGGAGCTCTTCAGTCGTGTACCCGAACAGCCGCTGGTGAGTGACCACACTGGCATGCTGGGGGGTGAGCATCGGACGAGGCGGGAGCTCGTCGAGGTGCACCTGATCCTGGGCGAGCCACGTCTCGTAGGGGTGTTCTGCGGCGAGATCTGCCTTGATCTCGTCGTCGTCGACGATCCGTCCCTTCGAGGTGTCCACGAGGAACATCCGACCTGGCTGGAGGCGACCCTTGCGGATGATCGCAGACGGGTCGAGGTCCAGCACACCGACCTCACTGGCGAGGACGACGAGGCCGTCGGAGGTCACCCAATAACGGGCTGGCCGAAGGCCATTGCGGTCGAGCACCGCTCCGGCAACGGTCCCGTCGGTGAATGCCACTGCCGCCGGTCCGTCCCAGGGCTCCATCAGCGACGCGTGATACCGATAGAAGGCTCGACGGGCAGGGTCCATCGTCGCGTGGTTCTCCCACGCCTCGGGGATCATCATCAAGACGGAGTGTGGAAGGCTCCGTCCACCCAGATGAAGGAGCTCGAGCACCTCGTCAAACGAGGCTGAGTCGCTGGCACCCGGCGTGCAGATCGGATATACCCTCGAAAGATCTCCGGGGATGAGATCGGTGTCGAGCAGAGCCTCTCTGGCCCTCATCCAATTGCGGTTGCCCGCGAGCGTGTTGATCTCGCCGTTGTGGGCCACAAAGCGATAAGGATGAGCAAGAGACCAGCTGGGGAAGGTGTTGGTCGAAAATCGTGAATGCACGAGCGCGATCGCGCTCTCCATTCTCTCGTCGGAGAGGTCGCAGTAGAACTCGGCGAGCTGGTGCGAAGTCAGCATTCCCTTGTACACGAGGGTCCTGGAGGACAGCGAAGGGAAGTAGACGCCGTCGAGTGCGTGCTCCACGCGCTTGCGGACGACGTATGCCTCGCGGTCGAGATCGATGCCGGTGAGCGGTGGACGCTCCGGATCCGCAGCGAGGAAGGCTTGCTCGATGCGGGGTTGGGCGCTGAGTGCGGTAGCCCCGAGAGAGGAGGGATCGACCGGGACGCTCCTCCATCCGAGAAGGCACAGGCCTTCCTCCAGGGCGATTGCCTGTATTTGAGATCGGGCCTTGGCTGCGTCGTCAGCGTCCTTGGGAAGGAATGCAACCCCCGTCGCATAGCTGCCCTCTTCGGGCAGCGCGATGTCCGCAGCCGCCGCAACGTCGACGAGAAATCGGTGGGGAACCTGGATGAGGATGCCCGAACCGTCTCCAGTGGCCACCTCCGCACCGGATGCCCCGCGGTGGGCGAGGCGCTCCAGTACGGAGATCGCCTGTGACACGATCGTGTGGCTTCTCCGCCCGTGAAGATCGGCCACCATGCCGATCCCGCACGCGTCATGCTCGTACGCCGGTGTGTACATGCCACCGCGCTCGGGAAGCGTGCTATGGGCGCCGGTGCCGACATGGACACCGGAAGCCAAATTCTCCATCAGTCGTCCTTCCGGGTTGGTGATTGCCGAGATCCGATGCCGGCATTCCCGCCATTCCTCAACGAGGTGCTGCCACCCGGGACGACGCTGGCCCTGGAGCAGAACACTCAGTCTATCGCAGGCTCGTGGCAGACCTTCGCGGGCGGGAGCACGGACACAGTTTCGTAATATGTCCTCGATGGCCCGCAACGTGCTCTTCATCGGAGGTGGCGTGATCGGGCTGGCCGCGGCGTGGCGGGTGGCCGGCACCGGAGCGCGAGTTCAAGTGGTCGATCCGGCACCAGGACGCGGCGCCTCCTGAATCGCGGACCGTCTCACTGGCCACCGTGGAGGCAGTGGCTCGCTCATTATCAGGCTTGCGCTCGTTGTGGCAGAACGCGCGCGGCGCCCACTCGCCGTCGGGCATCGGCGAGCCCGCGCAGACGGAGATGGCCAGCACGTTGGCGGACCTTCATCTTGGCGAAGGCAGGTTCGACGATCAACTTCAGACGATCGCGGTGGGGCCAATCCACTCAATCACTCCCAGACAGGTCCTCGGTCGTTTGGTCGATCATCGTGGAGAGCTTCCCGCCGTCGATCGCAGCCTGGGTAACGTCGGCGGCGAGGGCCACCTGGGCCTCCTCGTCGAGGAGCGCCTGAAGCACCACGATCGAAAGGAGGTGCTGGTCGCGGCCGACTTTCAGGATTCAGTTCCCGCCGGTCACCCTGGCGAGCTTCTGACCCATCCTCCAAGCCGAAGATCCTTCTGAGGTGACGTTAGGGACTGCCCGGAGGAATTGATCTGAGGCAATACGATTCTCGCCGCGTCGACCAAGAAGGACGCGGTCCGTGACGGCGCACCGAGCAACCGGGTCCGTTCGGCCCTAAAAAGGGAACGGCCGGACCTCTGCGACTGCGGGAACGGGACCGGCGGTGCCCCGGGATCGGGGACCGACGATCAGCTCGCAGTTCCCGACGAGGCCGGCCTGCTCCCGGGAGTGCCCGGAGGGGAACCAGGGGTGACGGGTGCGTGGCTGTTGGCGTGGGCAGAGCGCTGGCCGCCAGAGCGCGCTGTCACACTGCCCGATGGCGGGCCTCCCGAGGTGGGTGCGTGCGACGCGCCCGTGGTGGTGGTGGTCGGCACCGTCGAGGGCGGCGTGACCTTTGCGCAGTACTGCGCCACGGTCTCACCCTTGGCCGTGGCCGCTGCCGAAAGGTTCCGGAACGCTACCGAATGCCTAGCCGCCTGAGAAACGCCGGCGGTAGCGTAGGCGGTGCACAGCCCGTAGAGGGCGGGACCGGTAGCTGAAGGCCCAGCCGCCTGCGTAGGCGGGGTGCTGGGCTTCGCCCTGACCGCCCCCCTCCCCTGTGGTCCGGTAGTGCGTGACGAGGTGGTCGCGACGTTGCCTGCGGCGTGGGCATCGGGGTTGGGCACCGAGATGCCGACGGTGGATAATCCGTGGGACACGCTGGACTGCAGCGAGGTCGGCAACGTGCCGGTAGCAGCAGCAGCACCGCCTCCGAGGATGACGGCAGCGGCGGCAGCGGCCGCCATCTTGGCCGTGAGCAACTTGGTCAGCATGGTTCGTCTCCTTTCGTGTACGGAACCGGAGACACCCGCGCTCCCTCTGACGGTCGCCGCCAACGTGGCGACGACGTGGTCCTGCCCAGCCAGCTCGCCCGCCGTGGCTGGCGACCTGGCCGCGTGGAGCAGGCGGGCAACGTCTTGGAAGCCGGGAGGGGCGTCATCGGCGCCGACTTTCCCGTCCAAGAACTCGTCCACCCCATGCTTGCCCAAGGGGAGCTCGCGCATCTCACCCTCTACATGGTCTGGGAGGGTCATCGCGTTACCGCCTCTTGTTGCCAGGTCTTGGCGAGTCGTCGCAGGGCCCGGTGCTGGGCCACGCGCACCGAACCGGGGGACTTGCCCAGGATCGTCGCCACCTGCTCGACACTCAGCCCGCCTACGACCCGCAAGAGGACGACCTCGGCCTGGTCGGCGGGTAGCGCACGCGTCAGCGCCTCCACGGCCTCCTGGGCCGACAGGGTGTCGAGGACCGTGTCGGCGGGGTCCGGGGGAGCGTGACCGCTTGCCGCTTCAGCCCGCACGAGGTGGAGACGGCGGCCTCGGGTCCTGTAGTGGTTGGCAACCTGGTTGCGAGCCGCGCCGAACAGCCACGCCCGAAGGTCCTGGGCATCCCCCTCGAAGTTGGCAAGCACCTTGGAAACGGCCAGCCAGCACTCGGCGGCGAGATCCTCGGCTACATCGGGTGCGTGGTGGCGGAGGTAGCGCATCAAGGGCGGTTGAAGAGTCCGGAACAGGACGGCAATCGCCCACTCGTCGCCGCGCCGGGCGTCGGCCAGCGCTGCTGTCAGGTCCATCGGGTCCACGAGGGACGGTATCGGAAATAGGTGGGCGGACCTGCAGCCGCACGGCGGTCATGCGGCTGCCAGATTGCGTGGACCGCAACGTTGGTCCAGAGGGACCTCACGGCTCACGAGCATCCAACACGTGCCGCATGCCCCCCTCCTTTCGGTGGCCCGGCCGACCGGAGACCCCGTGGCTCTGCGTGGCACTGCGCCCCGGCCTGTTTGCCACTTTGGCGGAGTGTGACGACGCTACTTTCCTCCTCGATGCGCATGCAAGGATGGACATGGAAGCACAAACGACTGCTTACGGCGGCACAAAAGCGGCCCGTGCGCCAGCGAGGGACACCTCCGCCGGATCCACGCTACTGCCGCCGGTCAAGCCCCGGGTCAATTCGTAATATGTCCTCGATGGCCCGCAACGTGCTCTTCATCGGAGGTGGCGTGATCGGGCTGGCCGCGGCGTGGCGGGTGGCCGGCACCGGAGCGCGAGTTCAAGTGGTCGATCCGGCACCGGGACGCGGCGCCTCCTGGGTTGCCGCTGGGATGCTCGCTCCCGTCGGTGAGGCCGAGCACGGTGAGCCGCAGCTCGCTCGGCTTCGGGTCGCCGCCGCCGCCGAGTGGCCCGACTTCGCCACTGACCTGGCGCACGCGAGCGGGATGGAAGTCGGGTTTTCGGCGACTGGGAGCGTGCTGGTTGCCGTTGACCCATCTGACCGCCTGGTCGTCGAGGATCTTCTCGAGCTCCATCGCGATCTGGGATTTCCGGTGGACCGCCTCTCCCCCAGCGGGTGTCGAGCCCTCGTCCCGGCTCTCTCCCCGCTCATACGAGGCGGGGCTTCACTTGCGGCTGACCACAGCGTGGACAATCGACAGCTTGTCGCCGCCCTTCTGGCGGCGTGTGAGCGAGCAGGCGTCACGTTTGTACCAGAGCAGGCAACGCGCGTGGTCATCGGTGGCCAGGGGTCGGTCCGTGGCGTCGAGCTCGCCGAAGGCGGACAGCTCGTAGCCGAGGTTGTCGTACTGACCGCTGGTGCGGCGAGCGGCCGGATCGAGGGTCTTCCACCCGGAGCGATGCCGATTGTGCGCCCGGTCGCAGGGCAGATCCTCCGGCTGCGAGCGACTCGCGAGGCGCTGTCTGTGGGCCGAACGGTGAGAGGCATCGTGCACGGCCGGCACTGCTACCTCGTGCCCAGGCGTGACGGCTCGTTGGTCGTCGGCGCGACCTCCGAAGAGCGGGGCTTCGACACCACGGTGCGCGCGGGGGCAGTGCATGCCCTCCTCGATGACGCGAGGACCCTCGTCCCCGGAGTGGACGAGTACGAGTTGGCGGAATGCCAAGCAGGGCTTCGACCCGGTACCCCTGACAATGCTCCGTACGTCGGGTGGACGGATGTCCCAGGCCTGGCCGTCGCGACCGGGCACTATCGCAATGGCATCTTGCTCTGCCCCCTGACGGCCCTGGCGATACGGAACCTCGTGCTCGGGGTCCCCATTCCTGGGCCGTTGGCGCCTTTCGGTCCCCAGAGGTCCTCGAATCGGAGATCTGATCGAAGTCGGATGGAATCGCTGACGCACCGACCGACGTCATGAACGTGGTACATGCAGTCGTGAACGGCGTGCCGCGTGAGCTTCCGCGTGGAACGACGATCGACGATATCGTCGCCGAGCTCTGTCCGAGCAGGAGCGGCATTGCCGTTGCCCTGGACGACGACGTGGTTCCGCGTTCGCGCTGGGCGACGACCTCCGTCGAAACAGGTCAGCGCGTCGAAGTGGTGACCGCTACCGCCGGCGGCTGAGATCGACGGCAGCCGTAGCTCAAGCACAGAACCTGCAGAGCACATCGGTGCCTACGACATCTCGAGCCCACCAGGATCGCCGAGGTTCAACCAGACGCCTGGCCTCCCTCGGATTCCCCGGGGGGCGCGTCGGGTTGTTTGGGAGCATCGCCGTGCTCGGATGTCCTCAGGTACGCCGTCCAGCCGAGACCATCCCACCACCGCAGACCGGGGCTGCCTGCAGGATCCGGGTACCAGTCGGCTGGAGGGAGATCGCGCAAAGCGATCTCAGTGGTCTCAACGCGGTTATCCCAGGTGGGCACCGCCGGGGGCATGATTGCGACAGGAAAACGCCGTCGGAGGACCGCCAGGTAGACAATCGACGAGACGAGCGAGATCGGCCAGAAAATGAGCCAACCCACTCCGAGCGTGAGCACCCACAGCACCTTCCGAGCCGTCGAGAACTGCCACGACGGCCGACGCAGGACGTCGACGATCGCCCAGATAATGGGGATCAGTGCGAGGAGAGCAAGGATCGCGACCAATGCGACGACCGAGGTGGAAAGCCCGTCGGTCGTCGCCGTCACCTGGCCATCCTCGGCAGACGCTTGTACTCGAGCAGGGTGTCGTGCGAGCCGTGCCCCGACTGGCCCCCACGGCAGGGCACCGGACCCGGTGCAGCACACCGAGAGCCCAGTGACTGGACTGCTGGAGCTGCACGGGGCTGTACCAGGATCTGCACGGCAGGAAAAGCGTACTGCCTGCTCCTGCACCCGGGCGGCCAGGCACGGTATCCGCCTGTGCCGAAGCTCCGGTTTCGCGACAACCCGCGAGAGGTCAAGCGCAAGACGTCGTGCTTCATCGTCAAACGTCCCGAGCCCAGGCCATGGGACCTGACTGCCGAAGGAAACGGTACCGGGGTTAGTCGCCGAGAGCGAGCAGGCCTCCGGCGTAGACCGGATCGTCTCGGCGAAGCGGCAGTTGAACCACGTGCCCCCGGACTGCGGACGCGTAGGACGCAAGCACCAACTCCAACGCTTCCCTCCCCTGCTCACCGGAGATCCGGAACCCCGATCGCGGATCTCGAACGCGTTGTTCGATGGCATCGTAGAGCGCCGGGGTGAACAGCTGGAAATCGCGATCTGGCAAGTGGAACTCTTCGATGATCTTCTCGCCTGCCACCACTTGCACCGATTTGGGCTGTGCGCCGAAATAGCCGTCGGTGGTGTGGAAGTCCATGCAGATCCGACGTTCTCTGCCGAAGATCTCAAAATGCGCAGGACCTCCTCCCCATCCACTTCCCACCGATGCCACCCCGTTGGGGAATCCCAGATGGACATACGCATACGTCTCAACCCTGTCCAAATCGATCGGTGGATCGGTCACAGCACTCACCCACGATGGTGAGGTGCCGAAATAATGTTCAGTCAGGTAGAGAGCGTGAAGACCAGAGTCGATCAGTGCCCCACCACCACTGAGCGTCGGGGTTCGGCGCCATTCTGGGTGCCATCCCTCTGAACCCGACCACGGTCGACTGCCCAGACCGTTGATCACCAGTCCTTCGACGTCACCGATCGCCCCTTGATCGATCAGCCGGCGTGCAAGTTGATGCTCTTCCACGTAGATGTGGTTGTGGAAAACGGAGAGCACAACCCCCGCAGCCGCTGCAGCTTCGAGCATTGCGTCGGCATCGGCCAAAGTGAGTGCAAACGGCTTTTCACACGCGATATGCCGCCCCGCCGCGGCGATGGCTTCGACATGCTCACGGTGCAGGCTCGGAGGAGTCAGCACACAGATCAGCTCGACCTCGTCGAGCGTGAGGAGGTCCTTGAGGTCCCCAAGGCATCGATCGGGCGCCAAGTTGAACTGGGCACCTACCTGAGAAGCCAGGGCGAGATCTGGATCCGCCACTGCCACGACGTTCCACGAATCAACCCCAGGAATTGCCCGGCCGTGCCCCCAGGCGGCGATCCATCCACAGCCCAACAAAGCGACGTTCACTTCACCCTGCCTTTTCGAAGCTCCCGCACAGCGGCAAGTGAGGCTTGCATGCTTGCGAAACGATCCCCACCGGACTTCCGAGGTGGCTCTACCGACCACCATCCGCGATAGCCAGCACGAACGAGGAGTGAGGCCGCTGATGAAAGGTCGAGCACGCCCTCTTCCGGCCCGCTGAAGTCTGTGCCTATGCGAAAGATGATCTCCCAGTTCTTTCGGTCTGGAAGATAGTCCCCGAGCACCTCACTTCCCATTCGATGTAAGCCGCGCAGATGGAGGTGGTCAATGGAACTGGTGAAACGCTCGATGCCGCTCGCAACCTCAGGGGTAAACAGACCGAAGTGCCCGGTGTCGAAGCAAAGTCGCGTCCCAGGGTTCTCCGACAACAGCTTCGCGATCTCGTCCGGCGTCTCGACCAGAGTGGCGGCGTGTGGCGCGTGGCACCACACCCCCAGCCCAAGCTCAGATGCTCTTCGTCCAAGGGCATCTGCCTGATCGCTCATGCTCGGCCAGTCCCCGTAGCCTCGGATCGGAGGAACCCAAACAACAGCGCTAGCCCCTAGAGCAGCGCTGGCTTCCAGCATGGCGTCGAGAACGTCATCAGGTGAGCGAAGGATCCCCAGCCCTATTGCAACCACCGACAGACCAAGGTCCTCGGCAAACCTCCGGACCGAGAGCGGACCACCCAGTTGCTCGAGATCGACTAAACCTCAATCCACCGCGCAATCCCGACTGACCGCATACCGATGGCCGGGCGGTTGCGCAGGACTCGTGTTCGCTGCTGAAACGTCGGCGCGGTCCGAGCATGGGCGTCGCCGATCAGA
>JAJYZN010000117.1 GCA_021799915.1 Actinomycetes bacterium | reverse complement strand
GATCTCGCTGGCCACCGGGATCGGGTCGATGGCGTCGTGAGGCATCGAGGCATGGCCGCCACGCCCGGTGATCACCGCCTCCATCGTGTCGACCGATGCCATGAAGGCTCCGGCCCGTCCTGCCACCATTCCAGACGGGATGAGCGGCGTCACGTGGATGGCGAAGGCCCGATCTGCACCCCCGATCCTGGTGAGCAGCCCTTCGTCCAGCATGGCCTTGGCGCCACCGAATCCCTCCTCACCGGGCTGGAACATGAAGGCGATCCTCCCGGCCACCTCGTCACGCCGAGCGGAGAGGAGCCGGGCTGCGGTAGCCAGCATCGCCGTATGGGCGTCGTGACCGCACGAGTGCATGGCGTCGGGCACTTCAGAAGCGAATGGCAGGCCGGTGTCTTCGGACATGGGTAGGGCATCCATGTCGGCTCTCAGCAGGGTGGTCGGGCCGGGACGGTCCCCTTCGAGCACGGCTACGACCGAGCTCACCGCAGCGCCGGTCCAGATCTCCAAGTCGAGCCCCTCGAGCGAGGCCAGCACGGTGTCCCGGGTGACCGGCAGGTCCAGTCCGAGCTCCGGATGGGCGTGCAACGTCCGCCTCAGGGACACGGCGTCGTCCAAGAGAGCGCTTGCCTCTTCGATCAGATGGCGATCCTCGATCGTGGTTCCCGGGTTCGCATCCATGAAACGTCCTCCCGCCTCGAGCTCATCGCGACTCTAACGGCGGAGCTGGACTGCGCTGCCCGCCGAGGTCCCCTGCCAGCCGGCCCGGCGCGGCTGGAGTTCCGGGGGCTTCCCGATGTCGGTACGGTGGAAGGGGTTCGAGCAGGACCCGACGAGTACCAGGGGGAGCACCATGACCGATCACGAACCGGCGCCGTCCGCCAGCGGCTCCCCGACCAGCAGCTCCCCGGCCAGCGGCTCCACCGCCGGCCCGAGCGAGACCCTCTCGGCTCTCCTCCACGAGCACCGCCGGTTCGATCCCCCCGAGGCGCTGGCCGCCACTGCGCTGGCCCAACCCGGGATCTACGACGAAGCGGCGGCCGACCCGTTGGCCTGGTGGGCCCGTCAGGCCGAGCATCTCACGTGGGACCACCACTGGGACCAGGTGCTCGAGTGGGAGCTGCCCTATGCCAAGTGGTTCGTCGGGGGGCGTCTGAACGCCGCCTACAACTGCGTCGACCGCCATGTCGAAGCCGGCCATGGCGATCGTGTCGCGTACCACTGGGTGGGCGAGCCCGAAGGGGATACCCGTACCATCACCTACGCCGATCTCCAGAGGATGGTCTGCCAGGCGGCAAACGCGTTGACCGAGATCGGCGTCTGCGCCGGTGACCGTGTCGCCATTTACATGCCCATGATCCCCGAGGCGGTGGTGGCGATGCTGGCCTGCGCCCGGCTGGGTGCGCCCCACTCGGTGGTGTTCGGTGGATTCTCTGCAGAAGCGCTGTCGAGCCGGATCCTCGACGCCGATGCCCACGTGGTCGTCACCGCTGACGGCGGCTATCGCCGGGGTTCGGCATCGGCCCTCAAGGCTCATGTCGACCAGGCGCTGCTCCAGTGCCCCGAAGTCCGCAAGGTGGTCGTCGTCCGGCGGACCGGCCAGCTGGTGGAGTGGGAGGGGGGGCGCGACGTGTGGTGGCACGAGCTGGTCGATCGCCAGCCCGATACCCACGAGGCCCAGTCCTTCGACGCCGAGCAACCCCTCTACATCATGTACACCAGCGGGACCACGGCGAAACCGAAGGGGATCCTCCACACCACCGGCGGGTACCTGGTCCACGTGGCCACGACTCACAGGCTCGTCTTCGACGTCCGCCCCGACGTCGACGTGTTCTGGACGGCGGCTGACATCGGATGGGTCACCGGGCACAGCTACATCGTCTACGGCCCACTGGCGAACGGTGTCACGTCGGTCATGTACGAGGGGACGCCCGATGCCGGGGGAAAGGACCGGTGGTGGAGGATCGTGGAGCGATACGGCGTCACCATCTTGTACACCGCGCCCACCACCATCCGGACGCTCATGAAGTGGGGTGAAGGGCACCTCGAGGCCCACGACCTCACCAGCCTGCGCGTTCTCGGATCGGTGGGTGAGCCGATCAATCCCGAAGCATGGATGTGGTACCGCCGGTACGTGGGTGGCGACCGCTGCCCGATCGTGGACACCTGGTGGCAGACGGAGACCGGCGGCGTGCTCATCAGCCCGCTCCCAGGGGTCACTTCCACCAAGCCCGGTGCTGCAATGCGCCCGTTCCCCGGGGTCAGTGCCGAAGTCGTCGACGGCCAGGGGGTGCCCGTGGGGCGCGGCGAAGGGGGCTACCTGGTCATGACCGAGCCCTGGCCGGGGATGCTGCGCGGGATATGGGGCGACCCTGAGCGGTATCTCGAGACGTACTGGTCGCGCTTTCCGGGCTGGTACTTCGCCGGAGACGGGGCGAAGAAGGACGAGGACGGGGACCTCTGGCTGCTCGGCCGGGTGGACGACGTCATGAACATCTCCGGGCACCGGATATCTACCACCGAAGTCGAGCACGCCATCGTGGGCCACCCTTCGGTGGCCGAAGCGGCAGTGGTCGGGGCCTCTGACGACACCACGGGCCAGGCCATCGTGGCCTTCGTGACCGTGAAGTCGTCGGTCGCCGACGACGCCCAGGGAGATGCCCTCGTCGCCGAGCTCCGGGCCACGGTGGCCGAGACTATCGGTCCGATCGCCAAGCCCCGCCAGATACTCCTCACTCCCGAGCTGCCCAAGACCCGCAGCGGCAAGATCATGCGTCGCCTCCTGCGAGACGTGGCCGAGCACCGCGAGCTGGGTGACGTGACGACCCTGCTGGACCCCACCGTGGTGGCCATGATCGACGAGAAGATGGGGTCGGCCGGGACCGGCGAGGAGGACTGAGCGGAGCTCGCAGGCTCGAGCTCTGGCGCGCTCGGACGTCGGCGGCATCGATGTACAATGGTCCTCGTGCGACGCCAACCCGCCCTCCTTTGCCGGTCGGTCCGGCGTAGCGGCGCGAGTCCGTGCACCCGGTCGGCACGGGGGATGTCCCCGGTGCCGGGCGTCGGTGCCGGGCGCCTGCCGATGTCGGTAGCCGCAAAGGGGCGGATCTCGACGGCCTGACCTGGAGACACATTCTTCGGGTTCCGTCGAGAGGCCGCTTCCTCGGGGAAGCGGCCTTTTCGTACCCCCGTTCAATCCGAGCCCGAACCGGCTCCCCCCGATCCCAGCCAACCCCACCCGATCCCCTGAGAGGTTCCGATGAGCACCCACCCCGCTGACCGCACGTACCGCACTGGCCGCACAGAGCTCGCAGGAGACCTGTGCACGGGTCCGCCCGATCGGCGCCACGACCACTCCTGGGCCGTGGCCCCGGGCGACGAGCACTATGGGGGCGTCGAGACCCTTTGCGTGGGCGAGGCGGCGTGACGGCCGACACCGCAGGGTCCCCGAACGGCCTGACGGGCCTGAGCTAGCGTCGGCGCCTGCCATGGGGGGAACGTTCGCCGAGGACATCGTCGTGGAGCCGCATGGCGAGGGGCAGTACCGGGCCACGCTGAGCCACGACTGGGATCTGCTGGCCCTGCCCCAAGGCGGGATCGCCGTCTCCTTCGCCCTCCGGGCGGCCGCAGCCGAGGTGGCCCAGCCGTCCTGCCCGCTGCGCACTTGCACCGCGGTGTTCGCCGGCCCGGTGGCCGCGGGAGATCTGGAAGTGGACGTGAGCGTGCTTCGACGGGGGCGCTCGGCCACCCAGACGTTGGCCACCGTTCGAAATCGGGGTCAGGCGGCGGGGACCACGGTCACGGCGGTGTTCGGGGCCGTTCGGAGGGGCCCGTCGTTCGTCGACGTGGCCCCACCCCACGTCCCGGCGCCTATGGCCTGTCCTTCCTACCGGGACGACCCCCCCGAGGGAGTTCAGGAACCGGACCGCTGGCCCTTCTGGGACCGGGTCGAGGGGCGCGCCGCGCTGGGCCACGCGCGGTGGGAGGAGTACGCGCCCGACGGCTCCGACGTGGGGACGTGGCTGCGCTTCGACGACCCTCCGCTCACCCCCGACGGTGCGCTGGACCCGCTGGGGGTCCTCACCCTGGCCGATCGGATGCCCGGGTCGGTCGACGAGCGGATCGGGCGGCGCGGGGACCGGTGGTTCGCGCCCAGCGCCGATCTCACCGTCCACTTCTGCGCTCCGGCCCGGACGTCCTGGGTGTTGGCCCACGACCGGGCACGATGGGCGGGCGACGGCTGGGCCTCGGTCGAGACCACCCTGTGGGACGAGGACGGGACGCTGGTCGCCTACGCCACTCAGGTGGTGCTCTTCACGTATCCGTCCGGCTGAAGGTCCGTCCGGCAGACGGTCCGTCCGGGTGACCGGCCGTTCACCGGCCGCCTCTGTGACCGGCGCCTCCTGTCCGATCCCTGCTGCCGGTCGATGCCCGACGTGCCATGGCGGTCAGCCTCGCCGCTAGCGTCGGGGACGTAGGCGCCGTAGGGGCGCCGGGATGGGAGCACACATGGTCGACGAACACGGAGCCGGTCCCTACCACCAGATCACGGCCGAGCTGGCCGGGCCGTACCGCGAGCTTCGTGACCTGGTGCCCGAAGTGGTTTCGGCATACGCCGCCCTCCACCATGCCTCCATGGGCGACGGTGAGCTGTCGGCCAAGACGAAGGAGCTGATCGCCCTGGCCATCGCCGTCACCCGGGAGTGCGACGGGTGCATCGTCTCGCACGCCCGGGGTGCAGCCCGTCGGGGGGCCACCGTGGCCGAGGTGGCCGAGGCGATCGGGGTCACCATCATGATGAACGGTGGCCCGGGCACCGTGTGGGGCCCTCGTGCCCTGGCCGCATTCCATGAGTTCGCCGACCGCTGAGTCCGGCTACCGCTGACCCAGGCTCCCTTTGACTGACCCAGGTCCCCTTTGACCCTAGCCGGTCTCGTTCGCCGGGTCAGCTCCCGGCCGGCGTGAAGGCGCAGGGAAGGTGCTTGATCCCGTTGATGAAGTTCGATCGCAGCCGGTCGGGTTCGCCGGTGGCCTCGATATCGGGAAGGCGGGTGAAGAGCTCTTCGAACATCACCGAGATCTCCCGCCGGGCCAGGTGGGCCCCCAGGCAGAAGTGGGGTCCGGGCGCGCCGAACCCCACGTGCGGGTTCGGGTCCCTCCCGACGTCGAACTCGAAGGGGTCGGAGAACACGTCCTCGTCGCGGTTGGCTGAATTATAGAAGAGGATGACCTTGTCGCCCGGGTGCAGCTCCTCTCCGGAGAGCAAGGTGTCCTCGGCCACCGTCCGTCGCATCCAGATCACCGGGGAAGCCCACCGGACGATCTCGTCCACAGCCGTGGACGTCAAGCCCTTCACGTCGGCCATCCATCGCCGGCGTTGACCGGGATGCTCGGTGAGCGCCCAGAGCCCGTGGGTGATGGCGTTCCTCGTGGTCTCGTTCCCGGCGACGACCAGCAGGATGAAGAACGACGCCAGTTCGGCGTGCGTGAGGGCCTCGCCGTCGATGTTGGTGGTGATGAGGGCCGTCGTGAGGTCGTCGGTAGGGTGCTCGAGCCGGTGGTTCCCCAGGTCCTCCATGAGCGCGCTCAGGGCCTGTCCGGCCTCCAAGAAGGCGGCGACCGGGTCGGTGCCCTCGGGCACGTACTCCGGATCGGCGTTGCTCAGGATCACGTTCGAGCACTGGAAGACGGTGTCGTAGTCGGACTCGGCGATGCCCATCATCTCGCAGATGACGCGGAGCGGCAGTCGGGCCGCGACCTCGGTCACGAAGTCGCACCCGCCCATGTCCTGGACACGATCGACCACCTCGCCGGCCACGTCTTGGATGTGGTCCTCGATGCTCTTCACCATCCGGGGGTTGAACGCCGCCGACACGATCCGCCGGAGGCGGGCGTGGCGGGGGTTGTCCGTGCTGATCATCCCGCTGAAGTACTCGACCATCTCGGGGGGCATGTCCAAGATGCTCACCGCTCCTTGGCCGGAACGGTAGATCTCGGGGTGGCGGCTGATCTCGGCGACGTCGGCGTGGCGGGTGACAGCCCGGTAGCCCGGTCCGGGAGGTGGAGCGAACGGCGAGGAGTCGCGGATGTCGGGCTCTTCGAAGAAGGCCAGGGGACGCTCCCGCCGCAAGGTGGCGAACGCGCCCTCTCGCTCGTCCCAGGGGCGGGTCCAGAACTCCAGATCGCTCAAGTCGATCTGGTCGACGGTGAGAAGCTCACGTGGTTGCACGTAGGCCACACTACCGAGAGCGCCTGGGAGGGTGCGCCACGCACCGGTGGGTACGCTCGCTATCGTGACTGACGGTCTCGGGCCGGGACCGGCCGGCTACGCCGAGAGGACTGGAAGGAGCTTGCCATGAGGTCGGGACGCCGTGGGTGCAGCGGGGAAGCGTGTGGCACGACAGGGCAGGGCAGTGGCACGACGCTCCCGAAGCGCTCGGTGATGGCCGTGGCGGCAGCGGTGCTCGTCGTCCCGGCTCTGGGGCTCGTGGGCGCTCTGGGGTCGGCGGCCTCGGCGGCCACCCCCGCTGCGGCTGCCACCCCGGCAGCAGCCGCCTCCCCGGCCTCGGCAACGGTGTTCAAGTACCTGACAGGCCAGGAGCAGACATATGTGGTGCCTTCGGGGGTGACCGAGGTCACCGTTCTGGCCATCGGTGGCGCCGGCGGCGCGGGCGACACAGGCAAGGGGGCTGCGGGCGGGAAGGGCGGCGAGGTGACGGCCACCCTCCCGGTGACTCCGGATCAGACCCTCTACGTCGAGGTGGGCCACGATGGCTTCGACGGGAGCTCGGGAGGCGCCGGCGGGATCGCGGGTGCCTCCGACGGTGCGACCGGCGGGGTCGGGAGCTCGGGCGGTGGCGGTGGGGGAGGCGCCACCGACGTGCGGACCTGCTCGAGGACCGCGACGTGCTCGCCCGACCGCCTGGTGGTGGCCGGCGGAGGCGGCGGCGGGGGTGGCACGAGCCAAACGCTGGCAGCCGGTGGGGCCGGCGGGAACGCCGGGACAAAGGGCATTTACGGCAGCAACCAGGGCGAGGGGGGTTTCCTGGTCGCCGGCGGCGGTGGAGGCGGTGGGAGCACGTCGTCAAACAGCGGCGGCGGCGCCGGCGGGCCGGAGAATTCGTGTAGCGGCGACTCAGGCTTCATCGGTGGGACAGGGACCACCACGAACGGCTCCAATGGAAGTGGGACACCCACCTACGGCGGTGGTGGGGCGGGGGGTCCCGCTCTCGGCGGCGGCGGCGGCGGTGGGAGCGGCTTCGCCGGCGGCGGCGGTGGCGGCGGCGGCGGTGGTGGGTACGCCGGAGGCGGTGGAGGCGGGGGAGGCGGCTCGGAGTTCTGCACCACAACGACGAAGACCTCGGGAGGCGGCGGTGGTGGCGGAGGCACCAGCTACGTCACTCCGTCAGCCATCGGTACCTCCCACATCGGCCTGGACACGGGCTCCACAGTCCCCGAAGTGTCGATCACGCCCCTGGTGACCACCACCACCACGGTCACGTCGTCCGCCAACCCGTCCACGGTGGGCAAGTCCGTCACCTTCACCGCCACGGTGGCACCGACCGACGGAGGCGGGACGGTGGGGTTCTTCGCCGACGGATCGTCGACGGCGATCACAGGGTGTGGATCCGTGAAGCTGGCCACAGTCTCGGGGTCCTACGAGGCGACCTGCGCCACCACCGCGTTGTCGGCGGGAAGTGGTCAGGCCATCTCGGCCGTGTACTCGGGCGACTCGGGGTACTCCACGTCCACCGGGACCCTCACCGGCGGTCAGGACGTCCGGACCGGCACCTCGACGACGGTCGTCTCGACACCGAACCCCTCGATCTTCGGACAACCCGTCACCCTCACCGCCACGGTGGCTCCGACCGACGGAGGCGGCACCGTGGCCTTCATGGCGGCCGGGTCGACAACACCGCTTCCCGGTTGCGGAGCCGTCGCGCTCCGGACAGTGACAGGCGCGTACCAGGCCACATGCCGTTCGTCGTCGCTCCCGGGTGGCAAGGCGATCCCGGTCGCTGCCCGTTACGGCGGTGACACGGCGTACGCCACATCGACGGGGCAACTCTCGGGCGGGCAGACAGTCGGACCAGCGGGGACCACGACGACCCTCACGTCGGCACCGGATCCTTCGGGCACCGGGAGGCCCGTCACCTTCACCGCTACGGTGGCTCCGACCGACGGTGGTGGATCGGTGTCGTTCTTCACCGGCAGTGCCGGTTCGCCGATTGCTCAATGTCAGGGACGAACGCTGAGCGAGGTGGGCGGTCGATACCAGGCCACGTGCACCACGACCGCCCTCCCGGTCGGCACGGCCCAGCAAGTCAGTGCCAGCTACAGCGGCGACACCGACTACGCGCCGTCGAAGGCGACCCTCCCGGGAGGCCAGACGGTCGGGTACGGCTACTGGGAGGTTGCCGCCGACGGGGGGATCTTCTCCTTCGGGACGACCCAGTTCTATGGTTCCATGGGCGGCAAGGCCCTGAACGCCCCGGTGGTCGGCATGGCCGCCACCCCGACAGGGCAGGGCTACTGGGAGGTGGCCGCCGACGGGGGGATCTTCTCCTTCGGGGCGGCCCAGTCATCCCCCGGGATGCCACCGGGTCTGCTGAGCGGTGTGCCGGTGGTCGGGATGGCCCCCACCCCGACA
>JAJYZN010000116.1 GCA_021799915.1 Actinomycetes bacterium | reverse complement strand
CGCCACCCCGACAGGTGGGGGCTACTGGCTGGTGGCCTCCGACGGGGGGATCTTCAGCTTCGGGGCGGCCCGGTTCTACGGGTCCACCGGCTCGATCACCTTGAACAAGCCCATCGTGGGCATGGCCCCAGCGTGAGGCTCCCCGGACTGCGGGGATCAGGCCTGCTCCCCCAGCCGCCATGCCGGACCGTGAGGGGCATGACCCCGCAGCAGGCTCTGTCCCACGTAGTTCCGCTGGATCTCCACCGTCCCTCCGCCGAAGCACAGGCCCCGGACGTCCCGGTATGCCCGCTCGAGCGGCTCTTCGGCGCTGTAGCCGTACCCACCGAGGAGCTGCATGGCCTCGTCGCAGACGTGCTTGGCCGCTAGGTTGGCCGCAGATTTGGCCATCGCCGACTCCAGCGGCGGCGGGGTGCCACCCGAGGTCTGGGCTAGGCCGACCGCCCGGTACAAGAGCAGCCGGGCCGACTCCAGCTCGACGGCCATGTCGGCCACCTTCCACTGCAGTCCCTGGAGGTCGGCCAGGCGTCGCCCCCCGGTCTCGCGCTCGTTCAGGTAGCGCACCGCCCGCTCCAACGCGCCCTGCGCCGCACCGAGGCACATGGCCGCGTTCCCGCACCGCTCGTGGTTCAAGTGGCCGATCAAGGTCCGAAAGGCATCGGACGACGCTGGGTCGGCGGCGATCACCACGTCGTCAGGGTCGATCCGCACCTCGTCGAAGGCCAGCTCGGCCTCGGTCAAGCCGTGGAGCCCCATGTTGCGATGCGTACCCACGACGCTCACCCCGTCGGCCGAGAGGTCGACTACCACCGCACCGATCCCGCGGACGCCCTGGCTACCGGGGAACCGGCACCACACCAGGCAGGCGCCGGCCCGGTGGCCGCCGGTGGAGTAGTTCTTGTAGGCGTTCAGCCGGAACCCGTCCCCGTCGGCGACCAGCTGGGCCCTCATGGCACCAACCGCCGAACCGGCGTCGGGCTCGGTGATGCCGATGGAGATGAACATCTTGCCCTGGGCCACGGCCGGCAACCACCGCTCGCGCACGGCCGGCCCGCCGAGGTGCTGGATGACCCGGGGCGGACCGTTCAACGCCAGCTGGGCCAAGATGGCGCTGGAGACGTCGGCTCGCGCCAGCTCCTCGAGCACCACCGCCGACTCCACGTCTCCCAGCCCCGAACCGCCGTACTCCTCGGCGATGGTGAGCCCGATGAGATCGGCCCGGACCAGCGCCTCCCAACTCGGCTGGGGGAACTCCTCGCCCCGGTCCCAGCGGGCGGCGTTCGGCGCCAGATCACGGTCCGCCACCCCTCGGGCCAAGGCCCGCAGGTCGGCCCGCAAGCCGTCTTCCTCCATGCCCGGCAGCACCGCTGACACCACCGCCCGGGCTTCGGGGTCGGTGACCGGCGCGGTGGTCAACCGCTCGTGACCGAGCGCGCCGACCGCATCTCGGCCCTCCGGGCCTCGGTGGCGCCGGCGTCCACGGCCAGGGTCAGATCCTCGAGCGACCCGGTGAGCACCACCCCGTAGTCGCGGCGAGCCCCCTCCACGCTCACGTACTCGTCCAACACGTCGTCGAGGACGGCTGAGGGCTCGCGGTCCAGCGGATCACCCCACCCTCCTCCACCGCCGTAGTCGTAGACGATGCGGTCCCCGGCTTCCATCGGGACCCAGTCGGCGGTGTGAGCCACGACGAAGGGGTCGTCGGACCCCGCCCGTAGCGTGAGGCGGTTCGGCTCACCGTGCCCACCGCCGGCGATGCCCGGCATCGGGTACTTCATCCCGACGACGTAGGTGTAGACCTTCGAGGGAACCCGGACCTCCTTCACGTAGTGGCTGCCGCAACCGCCGCGCCACTGCCCGGGACCACCCGAGTCGGTGCGGTAGTCCCGGCTCCACTGGACGTGAGGGTAGAGGCTCTCGTTGATCTCGGCCGTGGCTTTCCACAGGTTGCCGAACGACGCGCTCACCGCCCCCCAGGCGTCCATCCCCTTGGCGGCATTGCACCAACCGGCGTAGACCTCGGCCGAGGAGTCCACGAAAGGCTGGCCGGTCCGCGGGTCGATCCCCCGGATGGTGGTGGGGATGCCGGTCTTGTAGGTCTGGGGCACTGCACGCTCGGGAAGGACGCCCGAGAGGGTGACGGCGATGACCTCGCCGATGTCGGCGCCGGGGTGGTGGGTGCCGGCACTCACCGGACGTCCGGGGTGCGGGTTGAGCACGCATCCCTCGGGGACGATCAGGTCGATGGACGTGAAGAAGCCTTCGTTCTTGGGTATCTCGGGGTCCATCATGGCGGCGATCTGCGCCACCGTGTACCCGCGGGTATTCCCGAACGTCGACCAGGCCTGAAGTTCCTGGCGCTCGTCGGAGCCGGTGTAGTCCACCGTGAGGCGGTCTCCCGACACGGTGATCTTCACGTGGAGATGGATGTCGGGATTGCCCAGCGGGTCGTGATCCACGTAGGCGTCACCTTCGTAGACCCCGTCGGGCCAGGCAGCGACTTCCTCGGCGAAGCGTCGGGCGGCATAGTCGATGGCGTGGTCGACCGAGGCTTCCACCACGTCGCAGCCGTAGCGCTTGACCATCTCGGCCAGCTCGTCGGCCGCCTGCTTGGCCGCACCGATCTGGGCCCGCAGATCACCGAGGAACCCTTCGAGCCGGTTGTTCACCTGGAGTGCGTACAGGACGTCCTTGCGCTCGACTCCCCGGTCGAGCACTTTCACCACCGGCCAGCGCACCCCCTCTCCCCAGATGTCCTGGGCCGTGACGTTGTAGCCCCCGGGAACCGCTCCACCGGTGTCGCCGTGGTGGCACTGGATGCTGGCGATGAGGATCAGCCGCCCGTCCACCACCACCGGAGCGAAGACGTTGTAGTCCGGCAGGTGGCCACCGCCGTGGTAGGGGTCGTTGGCCACGAAGACGTCACCTTGGTGGAACTCTGCCGGACCGAGCAGGTCGAGGGCGAAACGCACCGGCAGGGTGGAGGTGAGCATGAACTGGGGGATGCCCACACTGAGGGCGGCGAGCCTCCCGGTGCCGTCCAAGATGGTGGCGTTGCGCTCGTTCGACTGGTTCAGGATCGGGGTGGTGGCGGTACGCGACACGTACATGGCCATCTCGAAGCAGATGGTCTCCATCCCTCCCCGGATCACCTCGGCGGTGACCGGGTCCACCGGTGACTCGCCGGCCAGACGCCGCCGCGGCCCGGCCAGTGCCTGCAGGTCGACGTGCATCCCCCACACCTCCTGTCGGTGTGCCCACCGGCGGGCCCGGAGGGCATTGCTGAGCTGACGCCCGTGTCACCTTCACCTTACACCTGGGGTGGCCACACCGGTCCGGGCGGTCCGGGGGATCGGATCCTGGGCCGGTCCAATCGGGTCCGGGCCAGTCGGGACCGGGCCAGTCGGGGCCACGAGGTTCCGCTGGTCCCTACTGGAGCGGATCAGACCAGGAGCGGGAGGCGCTCGTAGCCCCGTACCGTGCTCGTGGACAGCAGCACCGCACCTTCGGGGTCCACGTCGTACTCGGGGTACCTGGCCAGTAGCTCCTCGACGGCGACCCGCCCTTCGAGGCGGGCGAGGGCCGCGCCCAGGCAGAAGTGGACGCCGTAGCCGAACGCCAGGTGGAGGTCGGTGCCCCGGCATACGTCGAACTGGTCGGCGTCGGGGAACCTGCGCTCGTCTCGGTTCGCCGCCCCGTTCAGCAACAGGACCTTCGAACCGGCCGGGACCGTGGTGCCGTAGTAGACCACCGGCGCCGTCGTCCGCCGGGCCTGGACCGGAGACGGCGACTCGAACCTCAGGACCTCCTCGACGGCACCGGGGACCATTGACGGGTCGGCGACGAGGGCTGCCCGCTGGTCGGGATGCCGGGCCAGGAGGAATGCCGCCCATCCGATGAGCCGGGCCACGGTCTCGGTACCTGCACTGATGAGGAGGAGGGCGAGCACCGAAGCGTCGTCGACGCCGAGGCGGTGGACGGAGCCGTCACCGTCCACGAGCTGGGCCTCGAGGAGGTCGGACAGCATGTCGTCGCGCCGTCGAGCCCGACGGGAGCGGAGCTGATCGGTGATGTACTCGCTCAGCCAGGTCCAGGATGCCGCGGCGGTCGGGTTGGCCATGCCCACGTCCGGCTCGAGATGGAAGGAGCCGTCGATGTGGCGGCGGACCTCGGCGCGGTCCTCGGGGGGAACTCCCAAGAGGGTGGCGATGACCTCGGCCGGCACCACGGCGCCGTAGTCGGCGACCACGTCGAGGCCGTGCCGGTCACCACGGTCCCCGAGCAGCGCGCGGCATAGGTTCCGGACGTCCCCTTCGAGCTCGGCCACCCCCCGGGGCGTGAAGGCTCGCGAGACCAGCCGTCGCAGCCGCGTGTGCTCCGGTGGATCCAAGAAGATCATCAGCGGCCCGGTCTGGACGTGCTCGGTCATGAGCTCCAGCACCGTGCCGTACGCCGAGCTGAAGGTCACCGGGTCCCGAAGGGCGGCGTCGACGTCGTCGAAACGGCTGAGAGCCCAGAAGTCGTGACGTTCGTTGCGGTAGAGGGGCTCCTCGTCCCTCAGCCGCTTCCATATCGGGTGGGGGTCGGCCTTGAGGGACTCGTCGAAAGGATCCCAACCCACCTCGATGATCATCAGCCCGGTCCGAGCCCGGGGTAGCCCCCGCCTCCGAAACGCTCGTCGAGGGCGGCGTAGTCCACGGCCCATCCCTGGCGCGGGAGCTCGTCGACGAATTCGACCATGCTCGGCTTCTTGTACGAGGCGATGTGGTCCCGGCAGTGCTCGATCAGCTCGTCGGCGGTGGCCGTCGCACCTTCGGCCAGCACCACCACGGCCAGCACCCGCTGGGTCCAGACGCGGTCCGGCACGCCGATGACCGCCGCCTCTTTCACCGCCGGGTGCCGGGCCAGGCAACCTTCGACCTCGGCTGGGTAGATGTTCTCCGCCGCCGACTTCACGATGCGGGTCAAGGGGGCGACGAAGGTGATGGACCCGTCCTCCTCGCGCCGGCCCAGATCGCCGGTGTGCCACCAGCCGTCCCGAAGGCGCTGCCGGTTCAGCTCCTCACGCCGGTGGTATCCCTCGGTCACGATCGGGCCCCGGGCCACGATCTCACCGGTCTCCCCGGCGGGGACGTCGACGCCGTCGGGATCCACGATCCGCACTTGGACCAGCGGCGAGGGCCGGCCGCTCGTCCCGGTCGATCCGATGCCCAGGGAGTTGTAAGTGAGCATTCCGGTCACTTCGGTCTGGCCGTAGCCGGCGGGGTGGGCCCCCCAAGGGCTGTCGTCCACCTGGACCATGGCGTTCCACTCCGGCGACCCCCCGAAGGTCCTCAGGCTCGAGAGGTCGTACCGGCCGTCCTTGTTCACCTCCAGGATCTCCTGGGCCGTCGGGCCCATGACGAACCCGTAGTTGCACTTCTCGGCGTCGATGATGCGGCACAGCTCCTCGGCGTCCACCCTCCGGGTGAGGACGTTGGTCCCGCCCATCCGGAAGGTGGCGAAGGTGGTCATGAGCGTGGCCATGTGGAACATGGGGCCCGAGTTCAGGTACACCGTCTCCTCGGTGATGCGCTGCACCATCGCCACCATCACGTCTTGGGCCAGGATGGCCCGATGGGCCAGCCGGGCGCCGTTCGGCACCCCTCCGAAGGCCCCGGTGTAGAGCTGGACCACGGGCCAGGACGGGTCGACGGGGGCTTGCGGGTCTTCTGGCGATCCCTGGGCCACGAACGCCTCGTAGCCGTCGGGGTCGTCGCCCCGACCGTCGTGGAGGAGCCAGCGCGCCGTCCCGGCCCACGTCCGGCGGGCCTCTTCGGAGTTGTCCCCCACCTCCTCGCGCTGCCAGACCACGATCCTGGGCCGTGCGTCGTCGAGCAGGGTGAGCAGCTCTTCGGGGCTCTGGCGCCAGTTCGCCGGGACGAGCACCGCGCCGATCTTGGCGCAGGCCAGCAGGCACTCGAGGACGCGGTGACAGTTCTGGCCCAGCCAGACCACCAGGTCCCCGGGGCCGACCCCGTCACCGGCCATGGCATTGGCCAGCTGGTTGGTGCGTCGGTCCATCTCGGGGTACGTGTAGCGCTCGCTCCCGCACACCAGTGCGGTCCCCAGGGGCCGGCTCCGCCGGTGCTCGCGCAGTACGTCACCCAGGGTCAGGTCGTGCAGTAAGTCCACCCGAGCTCCTTCCGTCAACCTTGATCTCGACCTTGATGTCGACCTTGCTGTCCGAGGTCGCGCTGTCCGAGGTCGCCTTCGAGCATCCCTACCAGCTCGGGCTTGACCACCTTGCCGGTGGCGTTCCGGGGGAGCGATCCCACCATGTGCCACTGCCGCGGCACCTTGTAGTCCGCCAGCGACTCCAGGCAGTGCCGACGCAGCTCTTCGGGGGTGGCGTCGGACCCCGGACGCAGCACGACGAACGCCACGACGTCCTCGCCCAGGACCGGGTGGGGAGCGCCCACCACCGCCGCTTCGGCGACGGCCGGATGGGACATGATGACGTGCTCCACGTCAGCGGCGTGGACGTTGTTCCCGCCGCGAATGATGACGTCCTTGCGCCGGCCGACTATGTACAGGTACCCGTCGGCGTCCACCCTTCCCAGGTCACCGGTCACGAGCCAGCCGTCCACCCACGTGCTCGCCGTGGCCTCGGGATCACCGAAGTACTCACGGGGACGTCCGGGGATACGGAGTCTGACGTCGCCGATCTCCCCTACCGGGAGCTCCGTGCCGTCCTCGTCCACGATCCGGACCTCGGCCGGTGGCGCCGGCTGCCCCACCGAACCGGGTCGCTTCACCGCTTCGCCCTTGGGGGTCAGGCAGTACACCGAGCCGGCCTCGGTCATGCCGTAGTTGTTCGAGATCATGGCATCGGGCATCTTCTCCTGCATGCGTTCGATCACGAACGGCGCCAGAGGAGCGCTCCCGATGGCGCAGATCTGAACCGACGTCAGGTCGGCGTCGGCGAACCGGGGGTGGGCGAGGAGCAGGTGGGTCATGGCCGGCACCAGGAACACCGCCACCGGGTGCTCCTCCTCCACCACCTCGAGCCAACGACCGGCGTCGAACTTCGGCTGGTAGATGCCCCGCAGACCAAGCTTCATCGGGTTGTACACGAACCCCAGTCCGGCGAAGGTGCACAGTGGGCTGGCGTGGAGCCAGCTCCCCCCGCTCCACGACGGGGGACCCGGGGGGACCATCGACGCGTTCACGTGGCGAACGGCGACACCCTTGGGGCTCCCGGTGGTCCCCGAGGTGTAGATGATGTCGGCCAGGTCGTCGTCACCTCGCGGCACCTGGATCGGTGCGTCGGACTGGTCCAGGGCGCGGGACCAGGGGACGACCGGCACCCGAGCAGAAGCGCGGGCCGAGGGCGCGGCCACCGGCGCGGCCGGTGATCCCTCCGGCGCCCCGCTTGCGGGCCGAGGGCGAGCCCCCTCCTCGGAAGCGTCGACCAGGAACGTCGGCTCCGATCCTCCGGCTCCCGCGGTCAGCAGCTCGGCATCCTGGTTCACCAGATCTCCGTCGGCCACCACTCCTCGGGCACCGCAGTGGTCGAGCATACGGCGGACCTCGGCCGGCGCCAGGCGGGTGTTGAGCGGCACGGCGACGGCCCCGGCCCGGTGGATGGCGGCGTAGGCCACGATCCAGCGCAGCGCGTTCTCGGGGCTCACGTGAACGGCGATCCGGTCGTCGGGAGCGGTTCCGAGAGCCGTCAGTCCCCGGGCCAGGCGGTTGGCCTGGGCATCCCATTCGGCAAAGGTGATGGAACCACCGTCCACCACGCTGTAGGCGACCTGCGAACCGAACGATTCGGCCATGGCTCGCAAGGTCTCGGGGAGCAGCATCTCTTCCTCTCTCGGCCGGCGCGGCACCGCCGAAGTTGACGCCGGTGTCAGGTTCGTGCAGCATGGCCGATGTCCGCCGCACGGTCAACACCGTCGACGGGTGCGGCTGAACCTCGGGGCCTCGACCGGCTCCTGGAACGGCTCGGGAGTCAGTCCGGGGAGTGGCCGGCGGAGTCGGACCAGGCCGGGTTCGGCCAGATCGGGCCCGCCACCACGATCTCGCCGGCTCCCAACGGAGAGGGACCGAAGATGGAAGAGCGCACGAGAGCACGTGCTGACCACGACATTGAATAGGGGGCCCCAACCATGAGCATGACCCGGTTCGACCTTCCGACTCCCGAAGGTGACACCCTCGAATTCTGGGAAGCGGCCCGGGACGGGCGACTCCTCATCAAGCACTGCAACAACTGTGACGCGTACTCGTACTACCCGCGCCCGTTCTGTCCTGAGTGCTGGAGCGAGGATGTGGTGTGGCACCAGGCCAGCGGCCAGGGCACCTTGTACTCGTGGTCGGTCATCTACAACAACGACCAACCACCCTTCCGTGACCGCGTCCCCTACGTCGCGGCCGTGGTGGACCTGGCCGAAGGCCCGCGCATGATGACGAACGTCGTCGACACCCCTTTCGAGGCCCTGAGGGTTGGGATGCCGTTGCAGTTGCGCTTCATGGAGATCAGCGACGACTACACGATCCCGGTGTTCGCCGCCGCCGGCCGCGGAGGCGGGCACGGCGACGCCGACAAGTCGGCACCGAGTGATGCCGGAGGTGCCTCCGATGGGTGATGCGGTCATCGTCTCGGCGGTCCGGACCCCCATCGGGAGGTCGGGGCGATCCCTGGCCGCGATGGACCTGGCCGCCATCGGCGGATCC
>JAJYZN010000115.1 GCA_021799915.1 Actinomycetes bacterium | reverse complement strand
CCGACCCCGGTCGCCGCCCCCTGGGAGGGCTCGACGGCCGACGGGTGGTTGTCGCTCTCGATGCGGATGGCGATGGCGATCCCGTCGCCGGCGTCGACCACCCCTGCGTTCTCGCCGGGTCCGACGAGGACCCGGCTCCCTTCGGTGGGCAGGCGCCGCAAGTGGAGGCGGGAGGACTTGTACGAGCAGTGCTCGCTCCACATCACCGCGTACATGGCGAGCTCGAGATGGTTCGGCTCCCGGCCCAGGACGGCTTCGACTTCCGCGAGCTCGTCGTCGGTCAAGCCGAGGGCACGGTGCAGCGGCTCAGCCCCGGACGCCGCGTCGCTCACGTGCCACACCGTAGCGGCGGTGGCAGCGACCTTGCATCGGCATTTTCAATGCAAAAACATGTTTTGGCAGGCTTGTGACGAAAAACACGACACTCAACGAGAGGTATCGCGCACCTTCGATTTGAATTTGATCGATCGTCGCGAAAGAATCATGTCATGCCGAACCAGAGAGCAAAAGCAGCCCAGCGTCCGATGACCAAGGCCCACAAGGAAGCCTTGGCCAAAGGGCGAGAAGAGGGTCGGGCGGTACGCCAGTATTTGGAAGCCCTGGCCGCCACCAAGCGTCGGCGCGGCCGCCAGCGCACCCCGGCCTCGATCGAGAAGCGGCTGGCCGCCATCGAGAGCGAGCTCGCCGCAGCCGACCCGCTGTCCCACCTCCACCTGCTCCAGGAGCGCAAGAACCTCCAGGCCGAGCTGTCGAGACGCTCGGACGTGAAGGACGTCTCCGATCTGGAGAAGAAGTTCGTGAAAGTGGCCAAGGCCTACGGCGAGCGCAAGGGCATCAGCTACGGGACGTGGCGGGCCGCGGGCGTCAGCGCGGCGACCCTGGAGAAAGCCCGCATCACCCGAACCCGCGGCTGACCAGGGCGGCCAGCAGGACGGCGCCGTCGCCGGTGCCGGTGTCCAGGTCGACAGCCCTCTCGGGGTGCGGCATGAGGCCGACGACGTTCCCCCCGGCGTTCGCGATGCCGGCGATGTCGTCGACCGAGCCGTTCGGGTTCTCCTCGTAGCGCAGCACGATCCGGTCGTTGGCACGGAGCTCCTCCAACGTCGCCTGGTCGCACGTGTAGCTGCCCAGGAAGTGGTTGACCGGTATCTGCAGACCGGTCCCCGCCGCGACGCCGGCGGTGAGCACCGACGACGACGAGGCCACCCGGACCCCGACCGTGGCGCACACGAAGCGGAGCCGGCGGTTCTTCTGGAGCGCCCCCGGGAGGAGGCCGGCTTCGGTGAGCACCTGGAAGCCGTTGCAGATGCCGACGACCGGCCCGCCGGCCGAGGCGAAGCGCTCCACGGCGGCCATCACCGGCGAGAACCGCGCCAACGCGCCGGGCCGGAGGTAGTCCCCGTGGGCAAATCCGCCGGGCAGGACCACGGCATCGAGGTCGCCCAGCCCGCGGTCCTGGTGCCATTTGAGCTCGGCCTGGCCGCCGACCGCCTCCACTGCGCGGCACACGTCGTGCTCGCAGTTGGTGCCGGGAAACACCACCACGCCGACCCGAGCGGTCACTGTCCCCCGTCGCCGGACGGCACGATCTCCACCGAGCTCTCCTCGATGACCGGGTTGGCCAGCAGGCGGTGTGCCAGGTCGCCCGCCCGGGCGACAGCCGCCGCCTCGTCGGCCGCCTCCAGGCTGAAGCGGAACATCCGCCCGGCCCGTACGCCGCTCACCTCGGTGAAGCCCAGCGCCGGCAGCGCGCGCTCGATCGTCGCCCCTTCGGGGTCGGCGATCCCGGGCCGGAGCCGTACCTCGACCCGAGCGGTGAACCTCATCGCCGGGAACCGTAGCAGCAGGTGCTCCGGCCGGCAGCGGGCGCCATCGCGTTCAACGAGCCGTCCCGTCGTCGATGCCGCCGAGCGCGTCGAGCGCGCGGCGGCGGTGGACGAGCACCCGGTCGAGGTCGAACGCCCGGTCGAGCGCCTCGGCGTCGAGCGGCACGTCGGGGTCCGCCTCCAGGACGGCTCGCAGGTGCACCTGCTCCTCGACAGCGCGGCGCGCGTCGCGTTGGACGATCCGGTACGCCTCGTCGCGCCCCATGCCCGCTGCCACCATCGCGAGCAGGACCGACTGGCTGAACACCAGGCCACGACTCCCATTGACCAGGGTGTCGAGCGCCCGATCGCCGTGGACCACCAGGCCACCGACCAGCCGCGTCGCCTGGCGGAGCACGTAGCACGCGAGCAGCGAGGCGTCGGGCAACACCACCCGCTCCACCGAGCTGTGGGAGATGTCCCGCTCGTGCCACAAGGCGACGTCCTCGAGGCCGGCCCCGGCATAGCCGCGGAGCACTCGCGCCAGCCCGCACAGGCGCTCGGAGAGGATCGGGTTGCGCTTGTGCGGCATCGCGGAGGACCCCTTCTGCCCCGAGGCGAACGGCTCTTCGGCTTCACCGACCTCGCTGCGGGCCAGGTGGCGAACCTCGGTGGCGATCAGCTCGACGGTGGCGCCCACCGACGCGCACGCGTACAGGTACTCGGCATGCCGGTCCCGGGCGATCACCTGGGTGGCCGGGACCGGTCGCAAGCCCAACGCCTCGCAGACGTATGCCTCGACTGCCGGGTCGATGTTCGAGTACGTGCCGACCGCACCCGACAGCTTGCCGACGGCGACCCGCTGGCGCGCAGCCGCGAGGCGCTGGCGGTCACGGTCGGACTGGAGCGCCCAGAGGGCCAGCTTGGCCCCGAAGGTCGTGGGCTCTGCGTGCATCCCGTGGGTCCGGCCGGTCACCGGGACGTCGATCAGCTCGCGGGCTCGCTCCCTCAGTACCCCGACCAGCTCGCCCGAGGCCTCGATGAGGAGCTCGCACGCCGCCGCGAGGGTGGCGCACTGGGCGGTGTCGACGACATCGGACGAGGTGAGACCGAAGTGGATCCACGAGCCCTCGGGAGGGCCCACCCGCTCCTGCACCACGTCGACAAACGCCGCGACGTCGTGGTCGGTCACCCGCTCGCGCTCGGCAACTGCTGCGACCAGAGCAGCGTCCACCCGGGGGGCTCTGGCGCGCGCGGCAACGGCCACCTCGCGGGGGACCGCGCCGACCGCCGCTTGCCCTTCGAGCGCCAGCACCTCCACCTCCAGCCAGCGTGCCAGCCTCGCTTCGTCGCTGAACAGAGCTGCCATGTCGGCCGGGCTGTAGCGGGGGATCACGGGCCGTCACCTCCCGTGGCGGCGATGTCGCGGCGGTACTGGGCGCCTTCCCAGGCGAGGGCGTCCACCACCTGGTACGCCCGCTGCCGCGCCTCGCCCAGGTCGGCACCGAGCGCCGTCACCGAGAGCACTCGACCACCGGCGACCCGGAACGGACCGCCCGGGCGGTCCTGGGCCGTGCCCGAGTGGTACACGGTCACGCCAGGGACCGTGTCGGCCGGCTGCCCGTCGGGGGCGAGGCCGGGCACGATCGCACCGGCTTCGGGGTCGGCGGGGTAGCCAGCGGCGGCCAGTACCACGCAGACCGCCGGGTCCGCAGTGAACGCCGGCCGTCCGCGCGCTTCCGACAGCTTCCCTGCGGCCGCCGAGGTCAGGAGCTCCACCGGGTCCTCGTCGAGGCGGGTCAGCACGACCTGGGCCTCGGGGTCGCCGAAGCGCACGTTGTACTCGAGCACCTTGGGGCCGTCCGCGGTGAGCATGAGCCCGGCGTAGAGGACCCCCCGGTAGTCGATGCCCCGGGAGCGCAGGGCACCCACCACCGGTTCGACCAGCGTGCCGACCATCTCGTCCACCAGTTCCTCGCCGACGTCCGCGAGGGGAGAGCAGGCACCCATTCCGCCGGTGTTCGGGCCCACGTCGCCGTCACCGAGGCGCTTCGCGTCCCGGGCCGGAGCCAGAGGGACGACGCGGCGCCCGTCGCAGAGCACCATGAGCGAGCACTCGGGCCCGGCGAGCCCTTCTTCGATCACCACCCGCCGGCCAGCCGGCCCGAACGCATCGCCCGAGAGCTTGGCCGACACGTCGGCTTCGGCTTCCTCCAGCGAGCCGGTCACGAGCACGCCCTTCCCCGAGGCCAGGCCGTCGGTCTTCACCACCCAGGGACCAGGCAGCGATCGCAGGAAGGCCCTGGCCTCTTCGGCCCGGTCGAACACCCCGTAGCGGGCCGTCGGCACCCCGGCGTCGGCCAAGACCTCCTTCATGAAGGCTTTGGACCCCTCGAGGCGCGCACCGTCGGCACCGGGTCCAAGCACCAGGCGACCGGCGGCCCGGAGTCGGTCCGCCAACCCGGCGACCAGCGGCGCCTCGGGACCGATCACCACCAGGTCCGCTTCGACCTCCTCGGGTGGCGCTGCGGTCACCGAGATCGTGCCGCCATCGGCACGGCGCGCGGGCATGCCCGGGTTCCCCGGGGTGACGACGACGTCGGCCGTCCGGGCCAGCGCTCGGGCCAGTGCGTGCTCCCGCCCGCCCGAGCCCACCACGCACACCACCGAGCTCAACGGACCGACCCGCCTCGGGCGCTCTCGGCCACGGGCCCCGAGCTGCTCACGCTGCCGCGAACGACACGAACTGCTGGCGGCCGGGTCCCACGCCCACGAGCTTGACCGGCACGCCGATCTGCTCGGACAAGAAGCCCACGTAGTCCCTGGCGGCAGCCGGCAGGTCCCCCAGGCAGGTAGCCCCGGTGAGATCGGTCTTCCAGCCTTCCAGCTCCTCGTAGACCGGCGTGACCTGGTGGAGCACCGACTGGTGGTACGGGGGGTGGGTGAAGCGCTCGCCGCCGGCTTCGTAGGCGACGCAGACCCGGACGGTCTCGAAGGTGTCCAGGACGTCGAGCTTGGTCAGGGCAACCTCGGACAGCGAATTGAGCCTCACCGCCTGGCGGGCCATCACGGCGTCGAACCACCCGCACCTCCGGCGCCGTCCGGTCACGGTGCCGAATTCCCTCCCGCGCTCGACCAGGAGGTCGTCGAGTGCTCCGGACACTTCGGTGGGGAACGGGCCGGCGCCCACACGGGTCACGTAGGCCTTGGCGATCCCGATCACCCGCTCGATGTCGCGCGGCCCGAGCCCCGACCCGGTGCAGGCCCCGCCGGCCACCGGGTTCGACGAGGTGACGAAGGGGTAGGTCCCGTGGTCGAGGTCCAAGAAGGTGGCCTGGGCGCCCTCCAGCAGGACGTTGCGTCCCGCGGCCAGCGCGTCGTGGACCACCCCGACCGTGTC
The DNA here is from genome assembly GCA_021799915.1 of Actinomycetes bacterium. The sequence goes on along the minus strand of JAJYZN010000115.1, from coordinate 3,583 downwards.
CCCCACCATGGGGGCGAGGCGGGGCGCATACTCGTCGAGGTAGCAGCGCGCGATCTCGTCGGCGTCCATCGGCAGGCGGTTGTAGACCCGTGAGAGCACGGCGTTCTTCTCTTTCAGCACCACGTCGAGCTTCTGGCGGAAGATCTTGGGATCCAGCAGGTCCTGGACCCGCAGCCCCACCCGGGCCGCCTTGTCGGCGTAGGCGGGCCCGATGCCCCGGCGCGTGGTCCCGAGCGCGTTCTTGCCCAGGTACCGTTCGGTCACCCGGTCGAGCTCCTGGTGGTAGGGCATGATGAGGTGCGCGTTGCCGCTCACCACCAGGCGTGAGGTGTCCACACCCCTGGCACCGAGCCCGTCGATCTCTTCAAGCAGCACCGCCGGGTCCACAACGACACCGTTGCCGATGACCGGCGTGATGTGCGGGTAGAGCACGCCGCTCGGGCAGAGCTGCAGCGCATAGGACTCCCCGCCGACGACGATGGTGTGCCCGGCATTGTGGCCGCCCTGGTAGCGCACCACGACGTCCATGCCGGCGGCCAGCAGGTCGGTCAGCTTTCCCTTGCCCTCGTCGCCCCACTGGGCCCCGACGACCACCGTTGCCGGCACGCGTCATTCCTCCGCTCGTGACTACGGATTACACGGCAGTGTACCGCGCCGGGAGAATGCTCGCATGGTTCCGCTCGATCGGGTTCCCGACGGTCAGCGCAGGACGACCACGTCGTCGAGCACGTCCACGGTCACCGTGGCACCTTCGAGGTACCGCCCCTCCAGCAACGCCAAGGCGAGCTGGTCCTCCACCTCCCGTTGGATCACCCGCCGCAGAGGCCTGGCGCCGAAGTCGGGGTCGTACCCTTTGGCGGCGAGCCAGGACTCCGCTTGGGGGGTCACCGCGAGAGACAGGCGCCGTTCGGCCAACCGGGTGCGGAGCCGGCCGAGCTGTATGCCGACGATGACCGCGAGGTCGTCAGGCGTGAGCGCCCGGAATCGCACGATGTCGTCGATGCGGTTGACAAACTCGGGCTTGAAGTAGGCGGCGGGATCGCCGGGCAGGTTCGAGGTCATGATGAGCACCGCATTGGTGAAGTCCACGGTGCGCCCCTGGCCGTCGGTGAGCCGGCCGTCTTCGAGCACCTGGAGCAGGATGTTGAACACGTCGGTATGGGCCTTTTCGATCTCGTCGAGAAGCACGACCGCGTACGGTCGGCGTCGCACCGCTTCGGTGAGCTGGCCGCCCTCCTCGTAGCCCACGTAACCCGGGGGGGCTCCGACAAGCCGCGACACGGTGTGCTTCTCCATGTACTCGCTCATGTCGATGCGGACCATCGCCCGCTCGTCGTCGAACAGGAACTCGGCCAGCGCACGGGCCAGCTCGGTCTTGCCGACGCCGGTCGGGCCGAGGAACAGGAACGACCCGATGGGCCGGTGAGGGTCCGAGAGCCCGGCCCTGCTTCGCCGGATCGCGTTGGCCACCGCTCGCACTGCTTCGTCCTGGCCCACCACGCGGGCGTGGAGGGTGTCTTCCAGGCGGACCAGCTTTTCCACCTCTCCTTCGAGCAGGCGGGTGACCGGCACCCCGGTCCAGCGGCTCACCACCTCGGCGACGTCCTCGGCGTCCACCTCCTCCTTCAAGAAACGCTGTGACTCCTGGAGGCGGGCCAGCTCGTCGGTGGCATCTTGGACCCGCCGCTCGAGATCGGGCAGCTCGCCGTAGCGAACAGCGCTGGCGCCGGCCAGGTCACCGTCGCGCTCGAGTCGTTCGGCGGACGCCCTGCGCTCTTCCATCTCCTCTTTCAGTCCTCTGATGACGCCGATAGCCTCCTTCTCGGCCTGCCAGTGTGCGGTCATGGCGTCGGACTGCTCGGTGAGCTCGGCCAGCTCTTCTTCCAGACGGGCCAGCCGTTCTGCCGAGGCGGGATCGGACTCCTTCTGCAGGGCAACCCGCTCGATCTCGAGCTGGCGTATGCGGCGGACCACGACGTCGAGCTCGGTCGGCATCGAGTCGATCTCTATACGCAGACGGCTCGCCGCTTCGTCGACCAGGTCGATGGCTTTGTCCGGGAGGAAGCGACCGGTGACGTAGCGATCGGACAGCACGGCCGCCGCCACCAGTGCGGCGTCTTGGATCCGCACACCGTGATGGACCTCGTAGCGCTCCTTCAGCCCCCGGAGGATGGCCACGGTGTCCTCGACCGAGGGCTGGTCGACGAAAACCTGCTGGAATCGCCGTTCCAACGCCGCGTCCTTCTCGATGTACTGGCGGTACTCGTCGAGGGTAGTCGCGCCGATCAGGCGGAGCTCGCCGCGGGCCAGGAGCGGCTTGATCATGTTCCCGGCATCCATCGCCCCTTCGGCCGCGCCGGCCCCGACGATGGTGTGCAGCTCGTCGACGAACGTGACGACCTCTCCTTCGGCGTCGGTGATCTCCTTCAAGACCGCCTTCAACCGCTCCTCGAACTCACCCCGGTACTTGGCGCCGGCAACCATCGACCCGAGGTCGAGCGCGATGACGCGCTTGTTCTTCAGCCCCTCGGGGACGTCGCCGTCGGTGATCCGGTTCGCGAGGCCTTCGACGATGGCCGTCTTGCCCACGCCAGGCTCACCGATGAGCACTGGGTTGTTCTTGGTACGGCGCGACAGGACCTGGATGACCCGGCGGATCTCCTCGTCCCGGCCGATCACCGGGTCGAGCTTCCCCTGGTGGGCCAGCTCGGTCAGGTCCCTCCCGTACTTCTCCAGCGCTTGGAAGGTCTCCTCGGGGGTGGTCGAGGTCACCCGATGGCTGCCGCGCACCTGGCGCAGGGCGGCCAGCAGGTCCGGGCGCGGCACCCCGAGCAGCTCGGAAAAGGCCAGGAGGAGGTGCTCGACCGAGAGGTACTCGTCGCCCATGTCCCGCCGCATCTCGTCGGCCTGCTCCAGCCCTTCGCGCGCATCGCGAGACAGCGTGGGCTCCGATCCGCCCACGGCCCGGGGCAGGCGGGAGAGCTCCTGTGTGAGGCGGCCGACGACCTCGTCGGGCGCCACCCCCACCTTCTCCAGCAATGGACGCGAGATGTTCTCGGGCTGCGCCAGCACCGCTGCGAGGAGGTGCGCCGGCGCGACTTCGGCATGGTGCGAAGCCGCGGCTCGCTGCGTGGCGGCCGAGAAGGCCTCCCGGGTCTTGACCGTCCAGCGTTCCGGGTCGAGCGCCATGCCCTCAGCTCCTCGAGCTCCGCGCCCGCAGGCGGCGGGCGACATCCAATGGGACCGGTGCCTGGTTGACGGGTACGAGGTCCCGGCGATATTGGCGGTGGGTGCGCTCGACCGCCTCGCGGGCCTCGGCTCGCACCCGGCTCAGCTCTGCTTCGAGGCGGGACACCTCGGCCTCGAGGGCCAGGACCCGCCGCACCCCTTCGAGGTTGAGACCCGCCGCCGTGAGCTCTTGGATGCGGCGGAGGCGCTCCAGGTCGCGATCGGAGACGCGCCGGCTGCCCCCGCTGGTGCGCGACGGGTCGAGCAGTCCCCGGCGCTCGTAGACCCTGAGCGTCTGGGGATGGACGCCGGCCAGCTCGGCTGCCACCGAGATGACGTAGAGAGCCCTGCCGTC
>JAJYZN010000114.1 GCA_021799915.1 Actinomycetes bacterium | reverse complement strand
GTGACTGCCTGCCAGGCCAGGGCCGACTGCACTCCCGAAGACGGGGCCGGGGAGGACAGGAGCACCTGCCCGGGGTGGGGCGCCCGGGAGTTGGCCGGGTACCACTCCGGCACCATCACCGGGTGCACGGTGAAAGGCAGGACCGGTGCCAGGACGGCGACGATCGGTCCGAGAGCCACCGACGCCACCACCAGGGCCGCCAGCACCGGAGCCGCAGCCGGGACCCGCCGGCGTCGGCGACCGGGTGCCCGGTCGTCCGCGGGGTCGGCGCGCCAGAGGCGCCGGCGGTCCCACAGGGGGCTCCACCGGACCCGGTCCACGATCACCGCCAGCATGACCGATGCGGCCAGCAAGGCCACGGCGGTGAAGTGCTGCTGGACCACGTCGTAGAGGAGCGGGATCCGGTAGAACAGGTGCCACGGAGACCACCGGTACTTCGTGACCGACAGGGCCAGCAGGGTCGTCGCGACGGCCATGACCCCGAAGAACCACAGCCGCCGGTCCCGTCGCCAGATCACGACGCCGGCAGCCAGGACCGCCACCATCCCCCAGCCCACGAAGTTCGAAAGTGGCAATGCCGGTCCCAAGTAACCCCCCAAGATGGCGAATATGGATCGGGCATCGACCGACGAATGGACCAGGGATTGGAGGACATTCCCACCGATCTTGGGAATGGTCGGCCACACCGGGCCGCTCAGGTGGGCCGGACCGGCCAGGGCGTACCACGCCGGGTAACCCAGGAGCACCAGGCTCACGGTCCCCCCGGCCACGATCCCGGGTCCGGCCCGACGGGCCCGGGTGGCGAGCTGAGCCCGGTCGACGACCCACCCGTAGGCCGCCAGCACCAGCACCCCCACGACGACCGAGATGGCCAGGACCACGAGCATCTCGGTGCTGACGAAGAACTCGACGGCCACGAGCAGTCCGAGGGCCGCCCCGGTGGCGACCGGTCGCCACCGCTGGCGCACCAGGAGCTCGTCCAGGCACCCGACCGCCAGGGGGAAGACGGCGAGCGCCGCCACCATGAGGTGGGCGTAGGAAAGGTTCCCCAGGACGAAGGGGGAGAACCCGAACAGCAGACCGCCCAGGAAGGCGGCCGGGGCCCAGCGCACCCAGCGCCGGAGCAGCCAGAACGCGGCCAGGGCGTTGAACACCGGGACGAGGGTGAGGGCCACGTTCAGGCTCGCCACCGGTCCGAATAGCCACGTCACCGGGGCCAGGGGCACCCCGATGGCCAGGACGCTGGTGTTGGCCAGCAGGTTGATCCCGGTGGGATGGAACATGGCCCTCGAGAAGAACAGGCTGTGACCGTGGGCGATGGCGTAGGCCGGCCACTCGATGAACCACAAGAACAGCGCCGGATCTCCGCAGCCGCAGATGGTCGTGGCCGAGGGGTGCGACGTCCATACGTGCCACCACAGGACTACCGCCAGGACGAGGTAGGCCGTCCCGCTCAACAGGTAGGCGGCCGCGGCGGGGTGCCGCGCGACCCAGGGTCCCGATGAAGCCGCCGCGGCGGGTGCGCGACCGTCGGGGTCCGGTCTTGGTGCCTCCACCGTGGTGGTCGCCGTGGGAGCGCCGCCCACCCCGGTCATCAACCCACGGGGGCCCGCCACGGCAGGACCGGTGCGTCACGGCCCGTGCCGCCGCTATGTCCCCGAGGTCCGTGACCGCCTTGCTCGTGGTACTCCTCCTCGACGTTCACCGCCCAGATGTCATGGGAGGCGCCCAGGATGTTCTCCACCGTCAGCAGGGCCGTGTACATCGAGTGGTCCTGATTGTTGTACTTGTGCATCCCGTTCCGTCCGACCAGGTGGATATTCGGTGCCACGGTCTCCAGATACTTCACTACGGTCGCCACGTTGGCCTGGTAGGTGTGGTCGTAGTGCGGGTAGGCCTTGGGGATCCTGGTCACGTAGCCGGCCTCCACGTCCCCCGCATCGGCGAGACCGAGGGTGACCAACTCTGCCGTGGCTTGGCGCACCAGGACGTCATCGGGGCTGTTCCAGAGCCGATCCCCTTCGAAGACGAAGTACTCGAGACCGAGACAGGTCTTCCCTTCCTTCACCATGTACGGCGACCACGCGCCGAAATTCTGGATTCGGCCGACCTGCACCTCCTTGGCGTGGATGTAGATCCAATTGTCGGGGAACCCCTTTGTGGCCGGGACGATGAGCGCCACGGTGAGGAAGTCACGGTAGTGCAGCCCGGCACCGGCCTCGAGAACCTCGGGTGGAGCCGCCGGCTCGAGCATGGTTACCAGTGTCCTCATGGGTGCCGACGAGATCACGTGGCTCGCCGCCACCCGGTGCGTCTTCCCGTCGTCGTCGCGGTAGGTGACCGCCACGGCCCGACCATCACGGACGTGGATCTCCTCGACCGGCGATCCGGTCAGGACCACTCCCCCACCGGCTTCGACCAGGTCCCGGCACTTCTCCCACATCATCCCCGGTCCCAGACGGGGGTAGTGGAACTCCTCGATCAGGCTGGTGATCTCCTTCTGGTTCCGCCTGGGCGTGATGGCGTTCACCACCGCCTTGCCGAGGTCCAGGTTCTTCACCCGCTGCGCCGCCCAGTCGGCCGGCATCTCGCTCACCGGCACCCCCCAGACCTTCTCGGTGTAGGTCTTGAAGAAGGTCCGGTAGAGCCGCCACCCGAACCGGGCCACCAGCCACCCCTCGTAGTTGGTCTGGTCCCGGGGAGGGTGGACCCGGGCCCACAGGTACGAGAGCCCGCAGAGCAGCGACTCCCCGAGACCGAGGTTCGCCAGCGCGTTCCCGGCCCTCAAGGGATAGTCGTAGAACTTCCCCTGGTAGTAGATCCGGCTCATACGGGGTCGCAGGAGCATGTCCCCCGGTGGCAGGATCTCCTGCCAGAGCTCCTCGACCGCCGGCACCTTCGTGAAGAACCGGTGGCCCCCGAGATCGAATCGCCACCCGTCTCGCTCGACGGTCCGGCTGATCCCACCTACCACCGGGTCGGACTCGAGCACCAACGGTGAGCGACCGGCTTTGACCAGCTGGTACGCGGCGGTCAGGCCGGCCGGTCCGGCGCCGATGACGACGACCCGATCCCGGGCGCCCTCTCTCTCTTCCCGCTCCTGGCGGCCACGGGGATCACCCTGGACCGAGTTGGCGGCGTCTGGCGTCCTCGTGGCCATCCTTACCTTCCGTTCGCTGCCCAGAGGATAGTGGGAGGCGTACTGGGGGCTGAGCCATAGCGGCACTGTGCGCTCGGCCGGGGTGCCCCGGTTGGGCGCACAGTCGCCCCGACGACGCTCGCGTCACGCGCCGGACGCGGACGACGTTCGTCTCGGCCCACCTGTCGACGCGCCAGTCGACACGCCCGACGACGGTGTGGCCGCAGACCTGGGGGGGATGAACTGGATGAGGCTCATCGGCTCGTAGTATGTCGCCGGAGCTGTCGTCACCCAGGCGCGCTCGGAGTACCCGAGGCCCGCGCCCAGATCGCCGGCCAGCGCCTGGCAGTCGTTCCCGAACCCCTGGTACCCCGGCGCCCAGACCAGCCAGACGTCGTGGGCCGTCCCCGCCACCCGCTCCACGGCGTTGGCGAAGGCAGCGGGATCAGAAGCCCTCACTACCTTCTCGTATGTCACCCAGTCCACGAAGGCCGGTCCGATCCCGCGTGGGTACGTCTCCATGACGAACCGACCGTTCCGTCCCGATCGGTCCGTCTGTGTCGACTGGAAGTAGCGGTACACCGACGGGCCGAGCTGATCGGGGCAGAACACCACGATGTCGCCGCGGCGCGCCCTAGCCGACAGGACCCGAGCGACCTGCGGCGCCTGCGTTCTCTGCGTCCATACATTCTCGATCCCAACGGCCAGGCCGGCGACCGCCACCACGCCCACCACGACGACGCGGACGGTGGGGTCCCCGAGGGTGAGCACCCCCAGCATCACCAGGAGGAGAAGGAGGACGAAGACCACCGACGCATAACGCGGGGAGAAGGCGCTCCCTGAGATGATGCCGCCTGCGGCCGCGGCCAGGAGGGTCGCAAAGGCGACGAAGCCGAAGGTCCGTCCGGGCTCGCGGGTCCGGACGTCGACCGCCACCTCCCAACGGCTCTTGGCCACACCGAAGATCCCCAGGGCGGCCAGGACGAAGTAACCGATGGCCAGGACAATCCCCTGGTTCGAGCCCGAGCGCGACAACGTGGCCTGGTTCGCGGTGAACCCGGAGATGGCGTCTACCACCGCGGCGAAGTTCGCCGGTCTGGCCCACGGGGTCCCGGTATGGCGCGCCTGGTAGATGAACGTCGGCACCCACGGGAGAAAGAGGAGCGCGCTCCCGACCAGGGCCCCGAGCATCCAGCGGGCTGGTCGGCGCCGAGCCCCAGGACCCCGCCAGGCCTGCCACAGGAGCCAGAGTCCGAAGGAGCCCAGTAGATAGAGGGCCCAGTACTGGGTGTAGAGGAGCGCGGCGCCGATCACCGCCACGAGGACCACTTCGGCGGGCCTTGGTCGTTCGAGGACCCGGAGCACCACCAGGACGCCGCACGCGCACAGGAGCATGACCAGGGCGTACATCCGGGCCTCGGTGGCGTAGTACACGGCGAAAGGGGCACTGGCCAGCAGCGTGACCACCACCCATCCGGCGGTGGAACCTCCTGTCCGGCCGCCCGGCCTCCTCGGGAGCAGGCGCCCTATCCGGCGCCCGACCAACCACCCGACCGGCAGCGTCGCCACTGAGGTCACGCCGGCCAGTGAGCGGACGGCCACGTCCGATTCGCCGAAGATCTCCATCCAGTAGTGGAGCAGCACGTAGTAGAGGGGGGGTGCGCCGTCGCGCTTCAGGTACGACGGGATGAGGTGCACCGGGAGCCGGGCGATGTCCACCGTGAGCGCCTCGTCCAGCCAGAGTGCCGACCGGGTCCAGAAACGCAGCACCAGACCTGCCACCACCACCGCTGCCACGGCGATCTGCACTGCTCGTCTCGTGGACACCGACAGTTCCGAGCGGGTCTCCGGCCCGCGGGCGGACGGCGTGCTCTCGCCCGGCACCTGTGCCCGATCCGCACCGATGTCCGGCTCCGCCGCCTTCCCTCCGCCCCCTACGGCGCGCTCGCTATCCACTTCCCGGCCCGCCCATGCCCACGCATGGTAGGCGGCCCCACCTGCCAGCCTGGGGCGCGTCGGGCGAGCGCTCTGCGACCTGTCCATCTACGGGTCCGGTGAAGGACATAGGATGACGCCGGCCATCGAGGGGTGCTGGTGCTCGATGGTGGAACGATGGACGAATTCGTAGGCACCCGATCGACCGGGGGGAGGGAGAGCTGGTGGCGAAGTACCTGGCCAAGCGGGCCGCTGCCTTCGTGGTCATCATCTTCTTCGTGTCGCTGGGCACCTTCTTCCTGGTTCACCTGCTCCCAGGCAACCCGGCGCTCACCATCCTCGGGCCGAACGCCAACGCCCACAACATCGCCCTCATCGACAAGCAGCTCGGCCTGAACCGCCCTTTGTGGACCCAGTACTTCATCTGGCTGGGCAACGTGCTGCACGGCAACCTCGGGCAGTCATTCGTCACCCGTGAGTCGGTCGTGAGCACCATCGCCCACGCCTTCCCCATCGACTTGGAGCTGGTGGTGATCTCCCAGATCATCGCGTTCGCCGTGGCCGTCCCACTGGCCCTGACCGCCGTGCGCAAGCCCAACGGCAGGTTCGACCGGTACTCGACTGCCGGCACCTTCGCCATGCTCGCCATGCCGCCGTTCATCGTCGCGCCGGTCTTGGTCCTGCTCTTCGCCGTCAACACGCACATCTTCCCCGGCCCGGCCTCCTACGTGCCCTTGGCGCAGAACTTCTGGTCCAACATCCACACCATGATCCTGCCGGCGCTCGTCCTGGCTCTCGGCTCGATCGTCATCTACTACCGCCTGCTCCGGAACGACCTCATCAGCACCCTCCAGGAAGACTTCATCCTGATGGCCAGGTCCAAGGGCCTGTCCGATCGGCGGATCCTGCTCCGGCATGCGCTCCGACCGTCCTCCATCTCCCTGCTTGCATCGGCAGGGATCAACATCGGGAGCCTCATCGCCGGGGCGTTCGTGGTCGAGTACCTCCTCCAGCTCCCCGGTCTGGGCTACGCCCTCGTGAACAGCATCAACCAAGACGACTACGTGACGGTCCAGGGGATAGTCCTCGTGGTGGCCGTGGCTGTGGTCCTGATCAACTTCTTGGTGGACTTCCTGTTCACCATCGTCGACCCGAGGATCTCCCGTGACTGACCCCGCCGTGCCCGTGGAGCCGATGGATCCTCGGTCCGGGGTGTCGACCCGAGCCGCAGACGCCGTGGCCGGGGCAGCCGTCGCCGCCATCACCGAGGTCACCGACCGACGGCGGCGCCTGGGCTGGCTCTTCTGGCTGTCCCTCGGTTGGATCGTCCTCACCATCTTGGCGGCGATCTTCGCCAACGTCCTGCCCCTCCAGGACCCGAACCTCCAGTCGGCCACGTTGAACGCCGGACCGAGCACGGCCCACTTCTTCGGTACCGACCAGCTCGGCCGAGACATCTTCAGCCGGGTGATCTTCGGTTCCCGGGTCTCGATCGTGGTGGGGTTCGGCGCGATCGCCATCGGCCTGGCCCTCGGTGGCACCCTCGGAATGATCGCCGCCTACTACCGCGGTACGGTCGACACCATCGTCAACGCCGTGTCCTACGTGCTCCTGGCCTTTCCGGCCCTGGTCGCGGTCATCGCCATCGTGACCTTCTGGAAGGCGTCTCTCTGGAAGATCACGCTGATCATCGGGATTGCGAGCGCCCCACTGATCTTCCGGATCGTGCGGGCCGCGACCCTTTCGTATGCCACCCGGGATTTCGTGATGGCCGCTCGCACCCTGGGAGCCACCAGTCGACGCGTGCTCGTCAAAGAGCTCCTTCCAAACATCCTGCCGACCGTGGTCTCGTTCAGCCTCATCGGCGTGGCCACGGTCATCGTCCTCGAAGGCTCCCTGGCCTTCTTGGGTCTTTCGATCCCCGGGCCCACACCATCGTGGGGCAACATGCTGAACCAGAGCCGGACAGGGCTCAACACCGTTCCCGGGCAGAGCAACCCGTGGCTGGTCATATTTCCAGCGGCAGCCATGTTCTTGTTCCTCATCACCTTGAACCTGGTGGGTGACCGTCTCCGTCAGCACTTCGACGTCAGCGAGATCAAGCTATGACGTATCCCCCTGCGGCCTCGGATCCCCAGAGCGCAGTGCCGCTGCTGGAAGTCACGGAGCTCTCCACGTCCTTCCGCACCGGGCGCGGCCTCCTGAAGGCCGTCGATCGGGTCTCCTTCCGGCTCGGCCGGGGCCGGACCATCGGAGTGGTGGGAGAGTCCGGCTCGGGCAAGACGGTCCTGGCCCGGACCGTGATGGGCTTGCTGGCCGGGAGCAACGTCGAGAAGACCGGCTCAGTTCGCTTCGAAGGCCAGGAGCTCCTCGGTGCCCCGAATAGCGAGCTGCGCAGCCTGTGGGGAGCCAGGATGGCGATGATCTTCCAGGACCCGATGACCGCCCTCAATCCCGTGATGCGCATTGGCCGGCAGATCACCGAGTCTCTCCGTCTTCACCTCGACATCGACCGCTCCGAAGCGCGTGCTACCGCAGTCTCCCTCCTAGCCCAGGTGGGGATCCCCTCGCCCGAAGAGCGCTACGGGAGCTTTCCCGGAGAGCTGTCGGGCGGGATGCGCCAACGCGTGATGATCGCCATCGCGCTGGCCTGCTCCCCGCGACTGCTCCTTGCCGACGAACCCACCACCGGACTCGACGTCACCGTCCAGGCGCAGATCCTCGATCTCTTGGGGTCGCTCCAGTACGAACGGAACATGGCCATGGTCCTCGTCACCCACGACCTCGGCGTGGTGGCTACCCGGACCGACGACATCGTGGTCATGTACGCCGGCCGGATCGTCGAGATGGCGCCCACCTCCAGGCTCTTCTCCTCAATGGCCATGCCCTACACCGAAGCGCTCTTGGCTTCGACGCCCAGGCTTTCGAACCCCAGCCACACCCGCCTTGCCGCCATCGAGGGACGACCACCGGATTTGACGGCGCTGCCACCGGGCTGTCCCTTCGCCCCCCGGTGCCGCTACGCCCAGGACCTCTGCCGCCGAGCGGCACCCCCCCTGGTGACTGCCGAGAGGCCGGACCACTTGTACGCCTGCTGGTACCCGCTTGGTGCTCGGACCGGCCCTGCACCCGTGTCGCATTCGGTGAGCTCGTGACGGCGGCGGCTACTCCCAGTACGCCAACACCGGCAACTTCGGGTGGGGTAGTGCCCGGCCCCCCGTCGCGAGACCCAGCGCTCGGCTCCACCGGACCCGGTTGGGGATCGACGGGACCCGGATGGGGCTCATCTGGCGCCGCTGCACCGCTGCTGGCGGTCAACGACCTTCGGGTCAACTTTCGACGTGGGCGCAGGACCGTCCAAGCCGTCGCCGGGGTGAGCCTGGCCATCGCTGCCGGAGAGACGTTGGGTCTCGTGGGAGAGTCGGGTTGCGGGAAGTCGACGACCGGTCGGGCGATCGTTCAGGTCGAGCGCCCGACCTCCGGTTCGATCCATTTCAACGGGATCGATCTCACTTCGCTTCGAGGCTCCGAGCTGCGACGAGCGCGCGTCGGTATCCAGATGATCTTCCAGGACCCCATCTCCTCGCTCAACCCTCGTCGACGGGTACGTGACATCGTCGCCGAACCGCTTGACATCTGGAAGAAGGGATCGCAGTCCGAGCGGGATCGTGTCGTCCGGGCCATGCTCGAATCGGTCGGCTTGAACCCCGATGTCGCCGGCCC
>JAJYZN010000113.1 GCA_021799915.1 Actinomycetes bacterium | reverse complement strand
GCGCCCCGGGACTTCGACGGCGCGGACCGCTTCGGCGCCGTCGCCAGGAGCGGGATCGTACCCATGCCGCCAGACGTGGCCCAGGCGCGCTTGGCGCAGCTCCACCAGGTTCAGGCTGCTCTCCTCGGCGAGGAGTACGTCGACACGGGCCGGACCGCCCGCTGGCCGGTCGGCCGGCTCCAGCTGCCCGGTGCCGGCAGCGACGAGGGCCCGTCCAGTGCCGACCTGTTCCTCGTCACCCATACCGCGGGTGCCGCCGTCTGGGAGGCCTGGATGACGTTGCCGAGGCAGCGACTCGACGCCGCCCGGTTGGTCTCGTGGCTGCGGTCCGACGAGCCGGCGAGCCCGGCGGCCGTCCTCCGGGAACGGGTCACCGAGCTCAGCCGGCACGTCCTGTCGTCCACCGGGGTCGAGGAGGGCTTTCCGTTTACGATCCTCCGCCATCCGGAAGCAGAAGCGTCACTGGCCGTGCTGCTGCGCGACGGTGCAGAGGACGTGGTGCGCCTGCTCTACCTCGACCGGTCGAGCCTCGCCTTCAAGCAGCGGGTGGTCGACGAGGAACTGGCTCGGGACTTCTGCCTCCGCGCCGGCGGCATCTCCCTGATCTCGGGGCGCAGCGCCCTCGACCTGCGCGTCGGCGAGGGCATGGCGCCCGACCCGGCCGGGGGGACGGCACTCGCGCCCCGCAGCGCCATCCCTCTTCTGGTGTCGACCGAGCTCCTCCTCATCGAGCGGACCGTGCTGCGTCTGTTCCACCAGCGCCTGACCGGCGCCGCCGTTCCCGGCTCCCTGCCGCGCCTGGTCGAGGTGAAGGCGGACGTCCTCGACGGGCTGGCCGAGTACCGCGGCACCGTGGCCGAGTCCAACCGGTTCAGCGCCGAAGTCACCTCCTACGGCGAGGAGGTGCTGGGGCTCGACGTGCTCTACTCGACCCTGCTCGAAGAGCTGGACGCGCTCACCTTCGAGATCACGACCCGGTACCAGCAGAGCACCAACGTGCTCCAGTTCGCCCTTACCGTGGTCCTCGGCAGCTTCCAGGCTGCCAGCGTCGCCGCCGTGATCGCCGCCGCCGTCCATCCACGCCAGCCGGCCTTGGTGCTGGCGTGGGCCGTCGGGGCAGGGCTGGGGGCGGCGACAGCCATCACCGCCCTCTTGCGCGGGCGGCTTCGCTGAGCCTGGGCGCTGGGGACGTCGCCCGAGCCACGAGAGGGACGAATTGCCCTGCCGGGGGGGCGGGCGGTGCGACAGGGTGGGAAGGAGATGTTCCGTCGATCGTCGATACCGAGCACACTGTCCGTACGGAGGAGGGTCACATGCCGGACGTGAAGTTCGCCACACCGTGGCACGGGGTCGCCCGAGCGGAGATCGACTGGCATCCCCGTGTCGACGAGGACGCCTGCATCGGTTGCGGCACCTGCGTGACCGGGTGCAGTCGGAAGGTCTACCGCTTCGACTTCGACCGCAAGAAGGCGGTCGTCACCGACCCGCTGCACTGCATGGTGGCCTGCATGACCTGTGCGAACACCTGCCCGACGAACGCCATCGGCTTCCCCCCGGTGCGCACGATCCTGGATCTCGCCGATCGGGTCGACGTCCACCACGCCATCGAGGACGAGCTCCTGGCCCACCGGGACGAGCTGGGGATGCCAGGGGCGCCCCCCCACACCGAGCACCTGACCGAGATGGCAGTGCGGCGGATCGAGGAGATCGGCACCGGTACCCGCATCCTCACCCTCGCGCCGCTGGACGACCACGACCGCCTGGGGCGTCATGCCCCCGGGCAGTACCTCGAAGTCTGGGTGCCGCGTGCCGCCTGGTTGAGCCGGGCCTACTCGATCGGCAACGCACCCCGCGAGGACGGCTCCGTCGAGCTCCAGATCCGCAGGGTCGAGGGGGGACGCCTGTCCGCCTGGGCGTTCGGACCGGTGGTCGTCGGCGACGTCGTCACCGTGCGGGGCCCGCTCGGCACCTTCACCATGCGCTCCCCCGAAGGGCGGCCGATCGCCTTCGTCGCCAGGGGCACCGGGTTCGCGCCGATCTCGGCACTCGTGGAGCAGCAGGTCGAGGTGTGCCCGGATCGCACGATGGTCCTGTTCTGGGGGGCCACCTCCTCGGACGACTTCTACGAGCTGGACCGCCTCGGCAACCTGTCGGCCCATGCCCCTGGCCTGTCGACGACCCTGGTGGCCCGACGGTTCCTCCCGGGATTCGAGACGCCGGCCGGCGCGGCGACCGTCGTCGGGCGGGTGTCCGACGCCGTGGCCGGGAGCGGTCTCGACCTGGCCGGGTTCGACGCCTACGTCGCCGGGCCGCGGCGAACCGTCACCGACTGCGTCGCCGCCCTGGCCAACCGGGGCACCGAGCGGCAGCGGATCTTCGTCGACTCGTACGGCACGTGAGCGGCGACGGGACGACCGTTCCCCGGGCGGTGCGCCGCCTGGTACTGCTGGCACGCCCGGGCGGCGGCAAGAGCACCCAGGGCGAGCTGCTGGCCGGCAGGCTCGGGGTGGCCCACCTCTCCACCGGGGCGCTGCTGCGCGACGAGGTCGCCTCGGGGTCACCGCTCGGCCACCAGGTCGCCCCCGTGCTCGAGCACGGCGACCTGGTGGCCGACCCGGTCGTCCTCGCCATCGTCACCCGGCACCTCGAGCAGGCGGTTGCCGACGGCGGCTACGTGCTCGACGGCTTCCCCCGCGACGAGGACCAGGAACACGCCTTCAGCGGCACCTGCCCCGACGCCGTCCAACCCCAGGTCGTGGTGCTCCTCGACGTCCCCGCGGACGAGTGCCGACGGCGCCTGCTGGCCCGCGCGCCGATCGAAGGGCGAACGGACGACACCGCGGAGACGATCGACCGCCGCCTCGCCGCGTTCGACCGGGACCTCCGGCCGGTGATCGAGGCCTATCGGCGCCGCGGGAACCTCGTGCGAGTGGACGGCGACGCCGACCGGTCCGTCGTCACGGAGCGGATCCTCGACCGACTGACGTGCCCCTGACTCGCCGGACGGGCGGCAGGAACCTCGGACCGCGTCCGGACGTGTCCGAAACAGCGAGCGGGACTGGGCCGCACCCGGTGTGCCGTTGCCGCCACCGGCGCCGCCGGGCATCGGTGGTCCCGGCACCGCTCGCCGAATTGGGACTTTCTACGGTGGCGCGACCGCGGCCAGGCCGCGGAAACTGCTCACATGCCCACCCCACGGTCGCTAGACGCCAGTGGAGTCCGCCCGCACGGGCCCGAGGCAGGGCTTTCGCGGCGCGGGTTCCTCGGCATCCTCTCGGCAATTGCCGCCGTGGCCGGCTCGGCCGGAACCTTCGTCGGCCGGGCCGCTGCCGCGTCCATCACGCCGGTGGCCCGGCCGGCTGCCGCCCAGATGAAGCACCTGCTGACCTACTACCGGACGAAGCCTCGCTGGGCCAGTTGGCTGGTGCCGGAGCTGAACGTGGATGACGGCTGGCAGCGGTGGATGCACACCATCCTGAACTCGAAGAACCTGCCCATCGCACACGACAACTTCTCCCGGCTTGGCACCACCGTCGCCCAGCCCCACCACTGGGTCATGGTCATCGACGAGCGGCGCTGCGTCGGCTGCCAAGCGTGTGTGGTGGCGTGCAAGGACGAGAACAACGTGCCCGTCGGGGTCTATCGCACCTGGGTGGACGTGGTCGAGACCGGTGCCATGGTGCCCGACCCCGCCGGCCCGATCGTCACTGACGCCGGCAACTTCCGGTCCGAGGTGAAGCGGTCGTCCATGCCCCTCATCTGCAATCACTGCGACCACCCGCCCTGCGTCGATGTCTGTCCGGTGAAGGCGACCTTCAAGCGGGCAGACGGCATCGTGATGATCGACTACGACCTGTGCATCGGGTGCGGCTACTGCGTACAGGCCTGCCCCTACAACGCAAGGTTCTTCAATCCGGTTCAGCAGACCGCCGACAAGTGCACCTTCTGCGCCCACCGCCTCGACCGGGGGCTGCTGCCGGCGTGCGTCACGTCGTGCCCGGCCCACGCACGAATCTTCGGGGACAAGAACGATCCGACGTCGGAGGTGTCCGTGTTGCTTGCCACGCAGGCGACCACGGTGCTGAAGGACGACCTCGGGACCGATCCGCAGGTCTTCTACATCAACCGGGAACAGGAGGTGTACGACAAGAACTCGACGGCCAACACCGTCTATCCGTATGCCGCCAACCTGAACAGCTCCGATTACGCAACGTTGAGCGGCAACGCGCCGCTCCCGGGAGCCACCGGCGGGCAGGCGTAGCCCCATGCCATCTCGTACGGCGCACGTGCCGCCGATCTGCTTCGAGCCACAGGAGCGCTGAACGATGCCCCTCTCCCCCACCAACTACTCCGGATCCGGCCTCGAACAGGGGTACTGGGGCCTGATGATCGTCACCTACCCCTACATCTCCGGGCTGGTGGCCGGATCGTTCGTGGTGGCAACCCTGAGCCAGCTCTTCGGGCGCAAGCGGCTCGCCCCCCTGGCGCCGATCGGGGCGATCCTGAGCTTCGCGCTGCTGCTGGCCGCGCCCCTTACCATCTGGGGAGACGCTCGCCAGCCCAGCCGGGCCTACGAGCTGATCACCCGGATGCACGCCCCCTGGTCACCGATGGCGCTGTTCCTCCTCATCTGGATCAGCTACGTGATCCTGATGCTCATCGAGCTCTACGCGGTGTTCCGAGCCGACAATGCGGCGCGAGCCGAGTGGGCGGAGCGTCCGGTGCGAGCGAAGATCGCCGGGCTGCTGACGCTGGGTGTACGCGGCAGGGACCGCCGATCGCTCCGCCGCGACGAACGGATCGTGCGTTGGACGGCGGGCATCGGCATCCTCATCGCGTTCCTTTTCCACGGCTACATCGGATTCATCTTCGGATCGATGAAATCCCGCGCCTTGTGGTCGACTCCGATGATGCCGGTCATCTTCATCGTGTCGGCAATCGTGTCGGGCATCGCGCTCGTCCAGGTCGCCTACTTCGGCATCGCAAAGTGGAACGGATGGAAGATCGACCAGGCAGTCGTCTCCGAGCTGAACATGTGGCTCATCGGGGCGTTGCTGTTCGACTTCTATCTTGACATGATCGAGCTGCTCATGAGCGGCGTGCGGGCCTACGCCCCCGAGGAGACCTACGAGTGGTTCAGCCGCTTGTACTTCCACGGCCCGCTGTTCTGGACCTACTTCGTGTTCCAACTCGGCCTTGGCGTTGTCGTCCCCCTGGTGGCGTTGGCTACGAGACGAGGACGGGCGTCGATCGTCAACTCGGGCGTGATGGCCGTCCTGGTGCTGATGGGCGTGTACATGATGCGCTGGAACGTCGTCTCCGGCGGGCAGATGGCGTCCAAGGTCACAAACGACATCGTGAGCGTCCCCGTCACATGGACCGGCTATGACTCGGTGCAGACCGTGCTCGGCGTGTTCGGCGTGGCCTTCTTGCTCTTCCTGCTGTTCGCCTGGATCTTCCCGTGGAAGGCCGGCTTCGAGGAGGCGCCTGAGGCGGAACCGACGCCGCCGGTCACGGCCGGGCCCTCCCCAGGCGCCCACACGCTGGCGGGCGGTGGGTCGGGAACCCGTCCCGCTCCAGCACCGTCCCCGACTCTGACGAGCATGCTCGACACGGGCTCCCCCTTCGGAGTCCTGACGATGGCCAGAAAGCGAGGCCCCAGTGACATCCAGTGACGAGACCCCCGATGTCGATGCGCCGCTGTCGGAGGCAGGAGCTGGCCAGCGCTCCGAACCGTCAAGTGATCACGACGGCACTGTCGGTGACACCTCGCCGCTTGACTTCCGGTTCAGCCGGCGATCCCTCATCAAAGGGGGCGCGCTGACCGGTGCCGCCGCCGGGGTCACCGCCTGGGGGCTCGACCCGTGGCTCGGCAACGCCTTCCACCGCGATGGGCAGTACGTGTTCCCCAGCCGGGTGGTCAACTGGCCGGGAGTCGGGCGGGTGGTGAGCGTCTGCAAACAGTGCCATAGCGACTGCGGCCTGGTCGGTTCGGTGTTCAACGGGGTGCTCGAGAAGCTCGACGGCAACGCGTACCACCCGAACGGCACCCAGCCGCACGCGCCCTACGCCACGGCGACCGACGTGGCCGCCACCTGGCCGAGCCAGCATTCGCTGTGCCCGCGGGGGCATGGTGGGCGCCAGACGGTCTACGACCCGTACCGCATCGTCACCCCCTTGAAGCGCAGCGGGCCGAGAGGGTCAGGGCAGTGGGAGACGATCAGCTGGTCCCAGCTGATCAGCGAGGTGGTCGGCGGTGGCCGCCTGTTCAGCCATGTTCCCGGCGAGGAGGACCGCCATGTCGGAGGGTTCGCCGAGCTGTGGGAGGGTGGCGCGGCCCGTACAGCCCCCATCGACCCGGCCAACCCGGACTTCGGTCCGAAGACCAACGGGCTGGTGATGTTCTGGGGCCGTGCCGAGGACGGGGAGAACAATTTCATCAAACGCTTCGGTGCCGCCTTCGGCACGGTCAACACCATGCCGCACGTCGCCATCTGCGAGCTGAACCACCACGTGGCCACCCAGTTGGCGCTGGACCCGTCGACCGCCATGCTGAAGCCGGACATCCAGAACACCCAGTTCATCATCTGGTTCGGCACGAACATCACCGAGGCGAACTTCCCAATGCAGACGTTGGGGCGCAACGTCGCAGAGGCGAACGCCCGCGGGACGCTCAAGTACGTGATGGTGGACGTCCGCATGGGGAACGCCAACCTGTTCGCCGACCAGTGGGTGGTGGTGAAGCCAGGTGGGGACGGTGCCCTGGTGATGGGGATGATCCGCCAGATCATCGAGCAGGACACCTACAACCATCAGTTCCTCGAGATCCCGAGCGCAACGGCCGCGGCCGCGGCCGGCGAGCCGAACTTCTCCAACGCGACCTGGCTGGTCGTCACCCAATCGGGCCACCCCCGCTACGGTCAGTTCCTCCTCGGCGGCGACATCGGCCAGGGCGGGAGCAACGCGAGCGAGCAGGTGGTCTGGGACCCGACGAGCAGCTCTGCGGTGGTCGCCTCCGCGGTCGCCACAGCCAGCCTCTGGCCCACCGGCAACCTGAGCACGGCGCCGGTGGTCGTCAACGGGATCGAGTGCCGCACCGGCTTCCAAGAGCTCTACCGGAGCGCACTGGCACACAGCATCGACGAGTACGCCGCCCTGGCCGGTGTGTCGGCCGACGTCATCACCTCGCTGGCAACCGAGTTCACCGCCCACGGGCGCCAGGCAGTCGCCGACTTCTACCGGGGCCCGGTCATGCACACCAACGGCGTGCAGGCGGGCCGGGCCATCATGATGCTCAACTTTCTGGTCGGTAACATCGACTGGGCCGGCGGCTACATTGCCGGCGGCGGGGCCGCCGACTTCATGGGATCCAAGCCCGGCGCCCCTTACAACTTGGGGAAGTGGCCGGGTCAACCGAAGGGCGTGCCCGGGGGCGTCGCCATCAGCCGCGAAGGCTCGTTCTACGAGAAGTCCGACGCTTACAAGGCAGCGCTCGCCGCCGGTAAGACCCCGTTCCCGGCGCCCCGACCGTGGTTCCCGTTCGGGGTCGGGCTCTGGCCCGAGATCTTCGCCGGGGCCTACCAGGGCTATCCGTACCCGATCAAGATCCTCTTCCAGCACATGGCCAATCCGGCCTGGAGCGCTCCGGGAGTGGGCGGCTCCCCGGACGAAGAGCTGCCCTGGCACCGCCTCGTCACCGACCTCGACAAGGTGCCGCTCTATATCGCGTCGGACATCCTGATTGCCGAAAGCTCCGCCTACGCCGACTACATCGTGCCCGACACCAGCTATCTGGAGGACTGGGGCGTGCCGCCGGGCTACCCCACCTACCCCACCACCGCTCACGGCGTACGTCACCCGGTCATCGAACCGCTCACCAACTCGACACCTGCCGGCTACGCGATGTGCATGGAGCAATTCCTGATCGACGTGGCCAAGGCGACCGGCCTGCCCGGCTTCGGACGAAACGCCTTCATGGAAGGCGGCTCGCTCGACACCCGTGAAGACTTCTATTTGAAGCAGGTGGCCAACATCGCCCACGACCCGAGCTTTCTGGCGCCGAGCGCCACCGGGCTCGTGCCGACCGGCCCGGTACCGGACGCCACCGGCAAGGACCTCGAGACGGTGGCGGTGCTGCGCCAACGGCACCCCGCTGCACTGCGACCGTCGGAGTGGGCCAAGGCGGCCTACGTGCTGGCTCGTGGTGGGCGGTTCGAGGACTTCGTGGTCGGCTACGAACCGAACCCGGCCACCCTCCAGACGTTGCGCGCCGTGATCGACGCCCAGCTCGTCGACACCGGGGTCGAGGCCTGGGCTCGTCAGCCCGGACAGGCCACACCGAGCGAGCTCCGTCAGATCTTCCACCGTCAGCTCGACCTGTTGAGCCTCGCGCCCGCCAAGCCGGCTTGGACGGCGCATCGCTGGGGGTCCAAAGGCCTGCCGTGCCAGATCTACAACGCCACGGCAGCCGCCACGCACAATGCCCTCACCGGCGAGGCGTTCCCCGGCACCGCCACCTACGAACCCGAACGCCTGATGGACGGCACCCTCCTCGACTCCGTCGATCCCCGCCGCTCGTTCCCCTACGTCATGTCGACCCACAAGCAGCCGTTCCATTCGAAGTCGCGCACCATCGCCGACCCATGGCTGCTCGAGCTCATGCCCGAGGCCTTCCTCGAAGTGAACCCGATCGACGCCGAGCGTCTCGGCGTGAAAGACGGCGACCTGGTCAAGGTGGCCTCGTCGACCTATCCCAAGGGAGGCACAGGCCGGGTGCGGATCATGGCCGGCATCCGGCCCGGAGTCGTCACCTACGACGCCGCGTTCGGGCACTGGCAGTACGGCTCGGGCACGTGGGTGGTGAACGGCACCCGCTTCGAAGGCGACGCCCTGCGCAATGCCCCGTTCCACCTCGTCCAGGTCACCCGCCTCGACCCGAGCCTCTCGGCCGGCCCCGGGTGGACGATCGCCTGCGAGGACCCCATCGGTGGGGGCGTCGCCTACTTCGGGACCCGGGTCACCGTCACGAAGGTCTGACCATGCCGGACAACCCGCCG
>JAJYZN010000112.1 GCA_021799915.1 Actinomycetes bacterium | reverse complement strand
CGGGTGAAAGCGGTCAACGCGTCGGCCGGAGGGCCGTTCTCCCGCATGGAGCAATGCTAGATCGGCCCGCTCACCCCCGGAGATCTACTATGCCATTGTCGTTATGGTTCGACCGGGTAGGGGGCTCTGATGACGGCAAGCCGAGCCGATGCGGGGAACCGGCCGCGCCAGAGCACACCGACACTGGATCGGGCGCTCGAGATCCTGTGCTCGCCCGAGCTGGCACCGATGGTCGAGATGGTCGTGCACTCCCCCGAGGCGGGGACCTACGAGGTCCGCTCGATCGACGGCCGGATCCGCTTTTCGCGCGACGGCGGCGAGCCCGTAGGCCCCGATGCCGGGGAGGCCGATGCCGGGGAGACGGCTATCGGGGCACAGGCGTCCCGACCACGGCGGGCATCAACACCAGGACGACCGGTAGCGCCGCCGCCAGGCGATTGGCGCTACACCATCACAGGGATCGACGGCCGCAACCCGCTGCATCGCCAGGACCCCACCTGGTTCTCGCCGTTGGCCACAGAGATAGCGCACCGCCAGCCGTCTCGCGAGGAGAACAGCTATCCGCTGGCCTTCGAGCGCATCGCCCAGCTCTTCGACCATCCGTGCGCACCCGACTTGTGCGTCCTCCACACGGCCTCCCACCGCCCGACGGCCCATCGCGGCGAGCACGGATCGCTGGACGTCGTGCAGTCGAGAGCGCCCATGGTGGCTGCCGGCCCGGGGATCCGGCGCCAGGGCCTGGTCGACGGGTGGTGTCGGGTCGTGGACCTCGCACCGACCGTCCTGGCTCTCATGGGAGCACCGACTCGGACCGGGATCGGACCCGACGGCCGGGTGGCTCGCGACCTCCACCTCGCCCGCCAGGACGGCAAGGTGCTCGATCACATCCTGGATCCGACCACCGGTCCGGCCGACCACGTGGTCGTCGTCCTCATGGACGGGGCCAATGCGAACGTCCTGTACCGAGCGGCCGCCCAAGGGACCATGCCCCATCTCGGTGGCCTGGTCGAACGAGGCACTGCGCTGGCCCACGGTGCGGTGGCCTCGCTCCCGACGGTCACCCTGGCCAACCACACGAGCTTGCACACGGGCTGCCACCCAGGCCACCACGGTGTCCTGCACAACGCGTGGTACGACCGCTCGCTCGGCCGCGAGGTCGTCACCGAGTCGGCGGCGACGTGGCAGGAGTCCATGCAGTGGCTTGCGCCAGGAATCGAGACCATCCACGAAGCTGTCCACCGCACCCGCCCTGGCGCGTTCACCGCCTCGGTCAACGAGCCGGCCGACCGCGGCAGCGACTACTCGACCATGGAGCTCATGCGACGCGGTGAGGTCGGTCGCCTCATGGAGGACCTGCCGGCACAGCTCCCCGGTGCCGACGAGGCGTCGATGGCCGAGTTCGACGAGTACCGCTGGGGATCACTCGTGGATGTGAGCGCGTTGCGCCAGGCGGTCTCTATCCTCGAGGGATCTCATCTCGGAGCGGACTTCGACATGCCCGCGTTCATGTGGGTGAGCTTCTCGGTGACCGATGCGGCGTTCCACTGCGGAGGTCCGTACTCGGAGGTCGCCCAACACTCCCTGGCCGACACCGATGCGCGCTTGGGCCAACTGCTGGAAGCGATCGACCGGCGAGGGATGCTGGAGCGCACGGCGATCTTCGTCGTCGCGGATCACGGCATGGAAGAGACGGCCGAGGACGCGCCGGGCGACTGGGGCGACGTGCTGCGAAGCGCCGGCATCGCCCATCGCGACGAAGCGTCGGGATTTCTCTACCTCGACGCGCACGGCGGCCACTGACCGCGATGGACTTGGACCCGCGGACCCCGGTGCTGGTGGGTGTCGGGTCGGCTGCTCATCCGGCCGAGCCATACGAGCTCATGGCGTCGGCGCTCCATGCGGCCGCAGCCGATGCGGGCGCGCGCTCGGGGGCGTCGCAGCTCCTCTCCTCGATCGACAGGATCGCCGTGCCCCAAGGCACCTGGAGCTACTCGGACCCGGCCCGCCTGGTCGCACGTGCCGTGGGTGCTCCAAACGCCCGCACCCACTTGGGAGAGATCGGCATCTCCCAGCAGACCCTCGTCAGCCAGGCGTTACGGGCGATCGCCACCGGCGCGTCGTCTGTCGCCGCGGTGGTCGGAGGCGAGGCCCGCCGATGGGCAAAGTCGCCCGGCGCGATCGAGACCGTCCAGCACGGCGAAGCTCCCGACAACGTCGAGTCACGCGAGCCGGAGTTCTTCGCTCCTCCGGAGATGAGCACCGGGATGCTCGTACCGGCAGTCCAGCAGTACGCCATCATCGAGAACGCACTGGGACACCACGAGGGAGTTGGGCGCGCCCAGCACCAAGAGGAGATCGCAGACCTCTGGGCACGCATGAACATCGTCGCACAGCACAACCCGCTCGCTGCCTTCGGGACACCCCGGTCAGCCCATGCCATTGCCACCTCGGGGCCTGGCAACCGCCTGCTCGCCTACCCCTACAACAAGTGGCATGCCACCCAGTGGACGGTGGACCAGGCAGCGGCTCTTGTCGTGTGCTCGGCCGAGGCGGCCCGCCGGCACGGAATTCCGGCGGATCGATGGGTCTTCCCCTTGGTCGGGATCGACGCCAATCACGCCGTGTCTCTCAGCCGGCGCCGGTACCTGCATCGTTGGCCGGCAATGGAAGTGCTCGGGCGTGCCGCGGCGCGACGGATCGGCCGGCCGGTGGCCGACGCCGACATGATCGAGGTCTACTCCTGCTTCCCCGCAGCAGTCCGGGTGCAGCAGCGCGAGCTGGGACTACCACTCGACGGCACCCCCACGGTCACCGGGGGCATGGCGTTCGCCGGCGGTCCGTTCAACAATTTCGTGTACCAGGCGACGACGGCGCTCGTTCCCGCGCTGCGGGCGAACCCAACGGCGCTCGGCGTGGTGACGACCGTCTGCGGGCTCCTCACCAAGCCCGGGTTGGCCGTGTGGTCGGCTGCACCCGATGGCCGGCCGCCGCTCATCGACGACCTGGCTACCGAAGCCGCCGCTGCGACGCCCACGGTCGACGTGCTCGACAATCACCATGGCGAGGCACGCGTCGCGTCGTTCACCGTCACGTGCGAGCAGACATCTCCAGCACGGGTCGTGGTCGTGGCCGATGTCGGAGACGCCGATCAGAATGCCGATCAGAACGCCGATCAGAACGCCGATCAGAACGCCGGCCAGAACGCCGGCCAGGGCCGCGGACCCACCCCGGCCCGATGTGTCGCAGTCAGCCATGACCGATCGCTGGCAACCCAGCTCGTCGAAGGGACAGGTGAGCTGATCGGTGCCACGATCCACGTCGAGGGCCTGACCTTTACGGCCTGACCTTCACGGCCTGACCTTCACGGCCGGCGCGCTTACGACCTGTCGCGCTCGCCCGGCAGCGCCGTCAAAACGGCACCGGGCACCTGGCTCGGCCCGTGCGCGCCGTCAGAACGGCACCCAGTGCTGCCCGTCCCAACGAGCGCGCGCTGACCACTGGGACCCGTCCCAGTAGCACCGGACGTGCGGGTCGCCTCCGGGATCGGGGTACCAACGCTGCATTCCTCCCTCCCCCGCTCCTCCGGGCAGTCCGTTCGCTTCGAGGTTCCCCCCGGCCGCAACCGGGGTCGCGCCGGTGAGCGGCTGGGACGCCGTCATCGGGGCCACCTGGCCGCGCGTCGCTCCGAACGGCATGGTGGCCGGCACAGTGGTCGGCGCTGCAGTCGACACTGCGGTCGGTATGACGGCGGGTGCCGAGGCGCCGGGGACAAACGGGGGAAGCGGCGCGCCGATCCCGGCGGTGCCGTACGGCGTCGGGGAGACGGTGGGGTCCACGCCGAGGGCCGTCGCCACACCACTCAAGTTCTCGGTGTTGACCGCAGTGCCCCCGCCCCCGCCGTAGCTCAGCGCCGGGGACGAGGCTCCGGCAATTGCCGCCCGCACCGAAGCGAGCTCGAGACCGCGGACGGTCGTCTTGTGGGCGCACTGGCGGCACACGAGACGGTGCCGGCGAGGCAGGGGGATGATCGGGATGAAGAACAAGGTGAGCCAAGTCGAGGTGGCCATGAGCGTATGGGGCCCGACCTGCTGGCACTTGGCGCACTGCGAGAGCACGACCCCCTCGCCGGTCCTCCTGCGGCGGTAACCGAAGATGATGAAGAACATGCCCGCCCCTCTCCGGGCATCTACCGTACTCCTCGCCACTCCGGCGTGCTCCGACGTGTCCCGGCCGCTCCCGGCTGGGTAGCGTTGCTTCGATGTCCACCCCGGTCGCCGAGCGCCGGTCCTCCGGCCCGTTTGATCGGCGCCTGACCGCCCGAGTCACTGCCACCCGCCGGTACCTGGTCGCCGCCGTCGCAGTCGGTCTGGTCGCCACCGCCAGCATCGTGGTCCAAGCCGTGCTCCTGGCCGACGTCATCAGCCGGGCCCTGCTGCACAGCGGAGCTGCGGGCGCGAGCGGTCACCGCGCGACCGTCGCGTCGCTCACTCCCCTGCTCGTCGGGGTCGCCGTCGCCTTCGCCGTGCGCGCCGCGTGCGGCTGGGTGGGCGAAGCGGCCGCGGCACGCACCTCGGCCGAGGTGACGTCGGTCCTCCGACGCCAGCTCGTGCGCCATACCCTCGCGTTGGGGCCTGCGTGGCTCACCGGCGAGCGCGCCGGCGAGCTCTCGCTGAGCGCGACCCGGGGGACGAGCGCGCTCGAGACCTACTTCGGCCGCTATCTGCCACAGGCGATCCTGGCCGGGCTCGCCCCCCTCGGGATCCTGGCGTGGGTGGCGTGGACCGACTGGATCTCGTTCCTCGTGCTCGCCGGCCTCGTAGCGCTCGTGCCCATCGCAATGGTGTGGTTCGGACGCGAGGCGTCGCGCCAGACCCGGCGCCAATGGCGCAAGCTCTCGTCACTGTCGGCGCGCTTCCTCGAGCTCGTGCAAGGTCTGGCGACCCTGCGGGCGTTCGGGCGGGCCGCCCACGGACGGCGGGAGGTGGCCGAGGCCAGCGAAGGGCTGCGCGTCACGACGATGAAGACCCTACGGGTGGCGTTCCTCTCGGCGCTGGCAATGGAGTTCCTCGCCGGGATCGGGACCGGCCTGGTGGCGATGATCCTCGGGCTGCGCCTCCTCGACGGGTCGATCCCGCTGTCGACCGCGCTGGCCGTGCTGCTGGTCTCGCCCGAGGTCTTCCTCCCGCTGCGCCGCGCCGGCGCCGAGTTCCACGCGAGCGCCGAAGGCCAGGCAGCGGCCCAACGCATTCTCGACGTCCTGGACGTGCCGGCTGACACACCACCGGCGCACGTCGCCGGGGCACCTGCGACCGGGCCGCTCGACCCCGCGACCCAGCCCGTGTGCATGCAGGCGGTGAGCGTCACCTTTCCCGGCCGCAGCGAGCCCGCCCTGCGCCACTTCGACCTGGTGGTCGAACCGGGCGAGCACGTCGCCCTGGTCGGACCGTCCGGCGCGGGGAAGTCCACCGTGCTCGGCGTCCTCATGGGCTTCGTCCGCCCCGATGTTGGGAGTGTCCACGTCGGCGGCGTCGACCTCCGCGCGGTGGCTTGCAGCTCGTGGCGCCGGCACGTCGCGTGGGTACCCCAGCGCCCTTACCTGTTCACCGGGACGCTGGCCGACAACCTCCGCCTGGGTGCACCCGGCGCGACCGACGCGCAGCTCGGGTGGGCGTGCGAGCAGTGCGGACTGGCCGAGCTGGTGGCCGAGCTCCCGATGGGCCTGGCCACCCCGGTCGGAGAGAGCGGGCTCAGCGTGAGCGCCGGGGAGCGACAACGCGTGGCCCTCGCCCGTGCCATCGTGCGCGACGTCCCGGTGGTGCTGCTCGACGAGCCGGTCGCCCATCTCGACTCGCTCACCGAGGAGCTACTGCGATCGAACCTCGCGCCGTGGTTCGAGGGGCGATCGGTGGTGGTGGCGGCCCATCGCCCCGAGCTGGTTGCCCGCATCGACCGGACCGTGCTGATCGACGCGGGGCACGCGTCGGCGGTCGGGGTCCAGGCGTGACCGAACCTCGGAGGCTACCTGCGGCCGAAGTCGTCGGACGCCTCGTGCGGATCGGCCGGCCGTCGTGGAGCCGTTTGGCTCTCGCCACGCTTCTTGGGGTCGCGGCGGCCATGGCCACCGTCGGCCTCCTCGCCGGTTCGGGCTACGTCGTCGACCGTGCCGCGTTCCGGCCGGGACTGGGCGCGATCGCCGGCGTGCTCGCCGCGGTCGAAGTCCTCGCCTTCTTGCGCGGACCACTGCGTTACGGCGAGCGCCTGGTCGCCCACGACGTGGCGTTTCGCACCCTCGGCCGGTGGCGGGTCTGGCTGTACGACCGGCTCGAGCCGCTCTCCCCCGCCGGGCTGCGCGCCTGGCACAGCGGCGACCTGCTGGCCCGGGCGACCGACGACGTCGACGCCTTGGGCGACCTGTACCTGCGCGGACTGCTCCCGGTCGCCACGACCACGGCCGCGGCCACCCTGGCCGTGGTCGTCGTCGCGCTGATCCTGCCCGAAGCCGGGCTCATCCTCGCAGCGTCGCTGCTGGCCGCCGTGGTCGTCACCCCGACGGCGGCCGTGCTCAGCGCCGGGAGCCGCGCAGCGGCCAGGGAAGCCGAGCTGCGCGGTGAGCTGTCGGCCCATGTGGTCGACCTGGTCCGAGGTGCGCCCGACCTGCTGGCCTTCGGCGCGGACCAGGCCTCAATCGAGCGGATCGATGCGCTCGACGCGGAGCTCACCTCGCTGGCCCGGCGCCGCGCTCTGGCGGCCGGGACCACGTCGGCGATCGTCACCGCCTTGGTCGGGGTCGCCGTCGTGGGCGTGCTCGTGGTCGGGGTGCGCGCGCTGCAGTCACACCACCTCGAACCAGTCATGCTGGCCGTGCTCCCGCTCGCGGCGATCGGCGCCTTCGAACCGGTCCCCTCGCTGGCGATGGCCACGCTGCGCACCCGTCACGTGGTGGCCGCCGGGCGCAGGCTGCTCGCCGTGGGAGCCGTCCCCGTGCCCGTCGCCGACCCCGCAGAGCCGTGCGCGCTGCCGCCGGGCTGTCCCGAGGTGACTGTGGAGCGGGCCACGCTCCGTTACCGCGACGACCTGCCCTGGGCCCTGCGGGACGCGGACCTGTCGGCACCCGCCGGCAGCACGGTCGGGGTGGTCGGCGCGAGCGGGTCGGGGAAGAGCAGCCTCGTGAACGTGCTGCTGCGCTTCTGGCCCCTCGACTCGGGGACGGCCGCGCTCGGAGGCATCGACGTGGCACGCCTCACCCAAGCCGACGTCCGCCGGACGGTCGCGCTGGTCGACCAGCACGCTCACCTGTTCACCGGGACCCTGCGGCACAACATCACCCTCGGCCGGCCTGACGCCGGTGACGAGCTTGTCCGCCGAGTCGTCGCCGAGGCCCAGCTCGCCTCCTGGGTTGCCACCTTGCCCACAGGGCTGGACACCGCAGTTGGCGAAGAGGGTGCGCGGCTCTCCGGCGGGCAGCGCCAGCGAGTCGCCGTCGCCCGTGCGCTGCTCATGGACGCACCCGTCCTCGTGCTCGACGAGGCGACGGCCGGGCTTGACCGGCCCACCGCAGCGCTCCTGTTGAGCGACGTCCTCGCCGCTGCCCGGGAGCGGACGGTGCTCCTCGTGACCCACCGCGCGGACGACCTGCGCGATGTCGACCAGGTCATCCGCATCGACCGGGGCCGCACGACGGTCCTCTGGAAGGCCGTCCCCGACGGCTCTGCGCACACGATCGCCAAACCGCTACCCTCTCTCCATGGCCCGTGATCCTCTCGACCTGATCACTGCGCTGTTCCCCACCCTCGCGGACGCGGGTCTCGACGACGGCGTCGCGACGGGCATCGACGACGTCCTCGCCGTCGTACGTGCTCGGGAAGGAGACTTCACCGACCGCCGTTTGCGCGCCCACGAGCACGACCTCCTCTGCCGGTGTGTCGCGTTCCAGATCGTCGCTGGCGATCCACCCGCGGTGCGCGCTGCGGCCGAACGGATGCTCGGCACTGACATGGAGGAGCGGGTCGCTGGTTCCCTTCTCACGCGAGCGCTCTTGGGTTTTGTGAAAAGCGTCGCCAAGGCCGAAGCTGGTGACGGGGACGGAGCCGACGGGGACGGAGCCGATGGGGATGGAGCCAGTGGGGATGGGGGCCCGAGGTTCAACCTCGACGCCTACTGCACGGTGCTCGAACTGCTGCCACCGCCGGAACCGGCCGAGATCGCCACGGCGTTCTTGGCGGCGGCCGAAAAGGTCCGCGTCTCGTCCATCGAGCAGCTCTTGGAGGAGGTGACCGTCTCACTCGACCTGCCATTGGATCAGATGCCCTTCAGCACAATGATCGACGCGGTCTTCGACGCATTGGTGACCAAGAACGAAGACCTTGCACTGCTGCCAGGAGACCGGGTGGTGAACCGACGATCGATCACCGCTGGGATTGTGCTCACCCACGTGCTTACGGAAAGAGAGATCGCCGTCGACGCCATCGACGCGACCCCCGACCTCGCGCTGCTCGCGGTGGACGACGCATTCGCGGTGGCGCTGCCAGGCGGCGATGACGGTCGCAAGAGCGAGGAGCAGTTGGTAGACGTCCATGTGGACGAGTTCTCGTCACGCACATCTCACGTCCCATCGACGATCTGGCACGGCCCCGAAGGATGGCTCGGCGCGTTCTCGGAAGGTGACACGCTGGCGGTACGCCGGCGTGGCGACACCGTACACATCAGCGTGCTCGACGCCGTGCCGATCGTCGATCCGGCAGTGTGCGACCTCTTGAGAGCAGCGTACGAGCTGGGTGCGCAAGAGGACGGCCTCCCTCAAGAGATCGACGCAGTCGTGATCGCCGCGCTTGCCGACGACCCCGAGGCCTTCACCACGCCGCTCCCACCCCTGGGTCGCCTGCTCGACGAGATCGGGCTCGAGATCCGCGGAGCATTGGTCGCCGACGACGAAGAACTGTGGAGCGATGCTCGCTCCCTGAGACGCTGGTCGAGGATCTTCGGGCGTCTCGATGACGATCCGAGCGCAGCCAAGCGGATCGCGGTCCTGGTCAACGCGATGGTCGACACGGACAGTTCACCCCACCTCGTGCGTCCCCTGCTCGAGACGCTCGCCGATCCCGACCTCGTCGACATTGCCGTCGACGAGGTCCTCGCCGAAGCGAACGCCGATGAAGAGGGCATCGACAAG
>JAJYZN010000111.1:7510-9215 GCA_021799915.1 Actinomycetes bacterium | reverse complement strand
CAGCTCGGACAGGGCAGAATCGGATAGAGCCATCGGTGTGACCTCCTCGCTGTGCACTTGTGATGTACACACCGAGCATCACGCCGATGGCTCACCTGGTGGTGGACCTGCTCCGAATTCCCACCACGTGAGGGGACTCATACGCCGATTATTCGGCGTGCCAGCTGTGCGGAACCACCCCACTCCTCCTCTTGAAAAGCCCTTTTTCGACCGGACCGCGTGTGCAGATTGGAGCGGCGTCCACAGCCGTCCTCCCCCGGCCTTGCAAATTATCTAGATATATGACTAAATAGCTACTATGGAAGATATGGAATCAGGCGTGTTCCGTGCGTTGGCCGATCCGACCAGGCGCCAGATCCTCCAGGACCTGCGAGCAGGAGAGCTCTCGGCCGGCGAGATTGCCTCGGCATTCCCCGTCAGCGGGCCGTCAATCTCCCGGCACCTGACCGTTCTCAAGAGTGCCGGGCTCGTGCAGGAACGCCGAGAGGGCAACCGGATCTACTACTCCCTGGTCGGGGAGCGCCTCGCGACGTCGGTGGGAAATTTCTTGTCAGTGGTGTGCCCCGAACAGGCCGTCATGCGCCACAAGCGCAAGAAGGTACCGGCGCCAGGTGTCGACCGATGACGCGAGCACCAGCAATGACGGGCACGATCGACCGGCGACTCCTGATCAACTACCGAATCGACCCGAGGGTCCTCGAAGCGATCGTCCCCTCGCCGTTCCGTCCCCAGTTGGTCGACGGCGTAGGTATCGCTGGGATCTGCCTCATCCGCCTCGGCAAGCTCCGTCCGTTTGGCATGCCCGCGTCCTTCGGTGTGACGACGGAGAACGCGGCTCACCGGATCGCGGTGGAATGGGATGGGCCCGGTCGTCCCTGTCGAGGCGTCTATATCCCACGGAGGGATACCTCCTCGCTTCTCACCGTCTTGCTCGGGGGTCGGCTCTTCCCGGGCGCGCACCATCGTGCCCGCTTCCAAGTCGGCGAGACCACAGAGCGCGTCGAGGTGGCTTACAGGAGCCTCGACGGCATGGTCGGTGTCGCGGCCAGCGCAAAGCGGGTCAGCGATTTCGGCGCTGGATCGGTCTTCAACTCCCTCGAAGAGGCCTCGTCGTTCTTCGAAGGCTCGCCACTGGGCTATTCGCCCACTGGTCACGCGGGGTGTTTCGAGGGCCTGGAGCTTCATACCTCCGCGTGGCACGTCGAACCACTCGAAGTCGAGCGGGTCGAGTCGAGTTTTTTCGCCGACACGGCAACGTTCCCGCCGGGCTCGATCGAGCTCGACTCCGCGCTCCTCATGCACGACATCCCGGTGGTCTGGCGTGCCCGAGAAGATCTGCAGAGTAGGCCAATTGGCATTCCCACCCCGGCGAGGCCGATGTCCGAGGCACCCCAGTGCGAATAGCCGTCACGGGTGGGACCGGGTTCGTCGGCGGCCACCTTGCAGAATCCCTCGCGGCAGGCGGTCACGAGGTGCTTGTCCTGGCACGCGGCGTTGACAATCGACCCTGGGCAAAGGAGATCCTCGGCCTTCCCGGCGTCACTTTCGTGCCTACCGGGATCAGGGACGTTTCGGCCATGCGCAAAGCATTCGATGGTTGTGACGCGGTCGCTCACTGCGCCGGCATCAACCGCGAGGTGGGCCTCCAGACCTACGAGACTGTCCACATTCAAGGGTCGGCCAACGTGGTCAAGGCCGCCGAAGA
>JAJYZN010000111.1:0-7500 GCA_021799915.1 Actinomycetes bacterium | reverse complement strand
GTGCGACGCATCGCCTTCGTCAGCTTCTTGCGCGCTCGCCCCGACTGCGGATCGCCCTATCACGAGTCGAAGTGGGCCGCCGAGGAGATCATTCGCTCGTCGATCTGCGAGTGGACCGTCTTGAAGCCCGGAATGATGTTCGGGCGCGGAGATCACATGCTTGACCACCTGAGCCATGCGCTGTACACGTTCCCCGTATTCTTGGGGATCGGATCTCGGCGAGTGCGCCCACTTGCAGTAAACGACCTGGTGATGCTGCTGGAAGCCGCTCTCGTCGAAGGGAGCCTTCGATCACAGACCATCGGACTTGTCGGTCCGACTGAGATCGCCTTCGATGATGCCGCCCGCCTGGTCTCCAGCGTCATCGGGAAGAAACGGCCCTTTGTCCGCATGCCGATCGCTTTCCACTACCTCATGGCCTTCTTCGCCGAGCGCCTGATGACGGTTCCTTTGATCTCACTTGCCCAGGTCCGGATCCTTCGGGAGGAAGTTGTCGCGGCCCTGATGGCACCCGACGAGGTACCGGCTGAGCTGACCCCGACGACCGAATTCGTCGCATCAGAGATCCGTGCAGGCTTGCCCAAACCGGGCCGCTTCGGCTGTGAGGACTTGCGTTGGTTCTCGGGGCATCGACACGCGAGGGAGACCCCCACCGGAGGAGGTGGGCACGATGCATGACGGACCAACCGCTTCGCCCCGATTCGAAAGCCCAACGGCCCTCCTCATCTTCGACGGCGATTGCGGGTTCTGTACGACTGCCGCCGACTGGGCCCAGCGCCACTTTCGCCACGGAGAGCACGTTCGAGCATGGCAGCTGCTCGGTGACGACGGCCTCGAAGAGCTGAGGCTCAATCGTCGCGACGTCGAGGCGGCGGCGTGGTGGGTCGACGGCGACGGCAAACGGGAGCGAGGCCATCGGGCTGTCGGAAGGGCATTCGATGCGTTCGGAGGGAAGTGGCGGATCATCGGGTGGCTCGTGCTCGTGCCACCGTCGAGCTGGTTCGCAGCCGCCTCTTACCGGCTCGTCGTACGGTGGCGCTATCGCCTACCGGGCGGAACCCCGGCCTGTCGGGTGGATACCACGTCTGCATGCTCGGACGGCAAGTCAGCAGACTCGGACGGCAAGTCAGCAGACTTGGACGAGTAGTCGACCCGAGGTTCGACGGCGCCACGCTCCTGCTCGCAAGCATGAGGTGCGGTCCTGCGCGAGGCGCGACACTGATCGAGAGCCACACCCCTCTGCCACACTGGCGACAGTGTGAAACGTGAAGTGGTCCCCGCGTGCAACGTGAAGACCTCGTGCGCCCCAGGCAGGACTCGAACCTGCGCTCCCGGCTCCGGAGGCCGGTGCTCTATCCACTGAGCTACTGGGGCGGGGTGCCGCCTGGACCGAAGGCTGGGCCGACCCCGAAGCGCACCTGGCCCAGATCGTACTCGTCGACCGCGGCCTGCCGTATCCTCGCTCCGTGACACACGGCCCTCCCGACGCCCAGCTCGAACAGCCTCCGGATCTGCGAAGTGCCCCGCTCGAGCGCGACCTGCTCCCCGACACGGCCGAAGTAGGGCGCTCGGGCCGGCTCACCGTCGGCGGCGTGGACCTGGTGGACCTCGCGGCCGAGATGGGCACGCCGCTGTTCGTCTACGACGAGGCCCACCTGCACACCCGCTGCCGGGCCGCCTACGACGCATGGGGCGAGGGCGTGGCGTACGCCACCAAGGCGTTCTTGTGCCGGGCGATGGCGGCACTGGCTGCCGGCGAGCGGCTCCACTTGGATGTCTCGACCGGAGGTGAGCTGCACGTCGCCCTGTCGGCCGGCGTGCCGGCCGAACGCCTGGTGCTGCATGGCAACAACAAGTCCGACGCCGAGCTCGCGAGGGCGCTCGAGGTCGGCGTCGGTCGGATCGTGGTCGACTCGTTCGACGAGATTGGCCGCCTGGGCCGCCTGGTCGACGATCCCGACGGCCCCTGGGCACACGGCGCGGCTGCCGGCCGGCGCCCGCGCGTCCTCGTCCGCGTCACCCCGGGAGTGGAGGTCCACACCCACGAGTACATCCGCACCGGACAGGCCGACACGAAGTTCGGGTTCTCGCTGGCGTCGGGAGCGGCGGCCGAGGCGGTCGCCGCGCTGGAGCTGCTGCCCGGCGTCGAGCTGGTCGGTATTCACGCGCACATCGGGAGCCAGGTCTTCGACGTCGGCCACTTCGAGCAGGCGGCCGAGATCGTCGGGAGGTTCTTCGCACCGCTCGGCTTGCCCGAGCTGGTGGTGGGAGGCGGGTTGGGTGTGGCCTACGTGAACGGCGAGACGGCGCCCACCCAGGCCGAGTGGGCGGCAGCCACCGCCGAGGCCTGTCGGCAGGCCGGTGTGCCGCCGGATGCCCGGGTGACGGCCGAGCCGGGCAGGTCGATCGTGGCGACGGCCGGGATGACCCTCTACACGGTCGGCACCATCAAGGACCTCCCGGGGATCCGCACCTACGTGTCGGTCGACGGGGGCATGAGCGACAACCCCCGGCCGGTCCTCTACGGCAGCGGGTACGAGGCGTTCCTCCCCCGCTCGCCCGGGGCCTCGCGCCCGAAGGCGGTGCGGATCGTGGGCAAGCACTGCGAGAGCGGTGACGTCATCGTGTCCGACGCCCGGCTCCCCTCCGACCTGGCCGTGGGCGACGTCCTCGCCACCCCGGTGACCGGCGCCTACGGCTACTCGATGGCCTCCAATTACAACAAGGTCCCGCGCCCGGCCGTCGTCTTCGTCTCGACAGGGGATGCCCGGGTCGTCGTCCGGGCCGAGACCCTCGACGACCTCCAGCGGCTCGACGAGTGAGCGGGACGGCCCAGCCCGCCTTCCCAGACCCGCACCAGAGAGGCAGTACCGTAAGGGCATGTCCGCCGACGCGCCCGACGTTGGACCGGTGCGCCTGGCGCTGCTCGGTTGCGGGAACGTCGGTGCGGCCCTGGCCGACCTGCTGATCGCCGGGCGGGCCGAGATCGCCGAACGCACCGGTGTCGACTTGGAAGTGGTCGGCATCGCCGTGCGCGACCTGGGGCGCCGGCGGCCGCCCGGGATCCCCGCCGAGCTGCTCACCGCCGACGCGACCGGTCTGGTCGCCGCTGCGGGGATCGACGTCGTCGTGGAGCTGATCGGCGGGCTCGATCCGGCCCGCGCCCTGGTGGAGGCGGCACTGCGCGCCGGTCGGCCGGTGGTCACGGGCAACAAGGCGCTCCTGGCCGACGCCGGAGCCGAGCTGGCCGAGCTGGCCGAGGCTCACGGCGTGGACCTGCTCTACGAGGCGGCGGTGGCCGGGGCGATCCCGGTCATCCGACCCCTCCGCCAGTCCCTGGCCGGGGAGCGGGTCGTGCGGGTCATGGGCATCGTGAACGGCACGACGAACTACATCCTCACCCGGATGGGCGAGGACGGGATGGACTACGCGGACGCGCTCGCCGAAGCGCAGCGGCTGGGCATGGCCGAGGAGGATGCCGCGGCCGACGTCGAAGGTCACGACGCCGCGGCCAAGGCCGCGATCCTCGCAGGCCTTGCGTTCGGCAGCGCGGTCTCCGCCGCCGACGTCTGGCGCCAGGGGATCAGCGGGGTGCGCGCCGCGGACGTCGCGTTCGCAGACCGCCTGGGGTACGTGGTGAAGCTCCTCGCCGTGGCCGAGCTGGTCGGCGGAGGGCCGGAGATCTCGGTGCGGGTGCACCCGGCGATGGTGCCCCGCTCCCACCCCCTTGCATCGGTGAGGGGTGCCTTCAACGCCGTCTTCGTCGAGGGAGAGGCCAGCGGCGAGCTCATGCTCTACGGGCGTGGCGCGGGAGGACGCCCGACTGCGAGCGCCGTGCTGGGTGACATCGTCGACGCCGCCCGCCACCTGCGAGCCGGGGTGGCGGCGCCGGCGCCGCGGCGACGTGCCGTCCGGCTGCACTCGGTGGACGAGCTCCGGTCGGCCTACTACCTCAGCTTGGACGTGGCAGACGAGCCCGGCGTGCTGGCCGCGGTGGCGGCGGTGTTTGGGGAGCACAAGGTCTCGATCCGGGTGATGGAGCAGGTGGGCCTGGGCCAGGAGGCTCGCCTCATCTTCCTCACGCACACCGCACGCGAGGGCGACGTCCAAGGCACCATCGCCGACCTCGAGCGGCTCGGGGCAGTCGACCGGGTCGGCGGTGTCCTGCGGGTGATCGATCCCGAGGACACAAGGTGAGCGCTCCGGGCGAGCGCGTTCGGTGGCGCGGCATCATCGAGGAGTACCGGGACCTGCTCGACGTGAGCGGATCGACGCCCGTGGTCCCCCTCTGCGAAGGCGGCACCCCTCTCGTACCCGCTCCCCGGCTGTCCGACCGTGTCGGGGCACAGGTCTGGCTCAAGGTGGAGGGGGCGAACCCGACCGGATCGTTCAAGGACCGGGGCATGACGCTCGCGATCTCCAAGGCGGTCGAGCGCGGCGCCAAGGCAGTGGTGTGCGCGTCCACCGGGAACACCTCGGCGTCGGCCGCCGCCTACGCCGCCCGAGCCGGTCTGGCCTGTGCCGTCCTCATCCCCCAAGGTCACATCGCGCTCGGCAAGCTCGCCCAGGCGCTCATGCACGGCGCCCGGGTGCTGCAGATCCGCGGGAATTTCGACCAGGCGCTCGGGATCGTGCGCGAACTGCCGTCGAGAGCGCCGGTGACGATCGTGAACTCGGTCAACCCCGACCGTATCGAGGGGCAGAAGACCGGTGCATTCGAGATCGTCGACGCGCTCGGCGACGCCCCGGACGTCCACTGCATCCCGGTGGGCAACGCCGGCAACATCACCGCCTACTGGCGCGGCTACCTCCAGTACCACGAAACCGGGCGGGCAACGAAGCTGCCGCGCCTGCTCGGGTTCCAGGCGCAAGGCGCGGCACCGATCGTCCTCGGGCACCCCGTGGAGCATCCCGAGACGGTGGCGACGGCGATCCGGATCGGGAACCCGGCGAGCTGGTACTCGGCCACCGCTGCGGCCGCCGAGTCCGGTGGGGAGATCAGCGCCGTCAGCGACGCCGAGATCCTGGCCGCCTACCGGTTCTTGGCCGAAGAGGAGGCCGTGTTCTGCGAGGCCGCGTCGGCAGCGTCGGTTGCCGGCCTCCTCAAGTCCGGTGCGCCCCCCGGGTCGACGGTGGTGTGCGTGCTCACCGGCCACGGCCTGAAGGACCCCGACCTCGGGATCAGCCAGATCACCGTGCCCAAGGCGGTCGATCCCGACTTGAAGACGATCCTGGCCGAGCTCTCGGTGTGATCGGCGCCCGCGGGCCGTGTTGCCCGCGGTCCGGGCGCAAGCTATGATATGACCATCCCACCAGCGCCACGGAGCGATCGCCGCGTGCCTTGAACGGTACCGGCGCCCTGCCCGAGTCCGGTGGTGACGGGAGCGGGGCGGCACGGTGTTGTTCCGGCTCTCGATGCTTGTCCCTCCGCTTCGCTCGTGGTGCACCCACATCCGGAGCGGTCCTCACGAGATTGGAGGCCGATGACTGCCGAGAAGCAGCTCGAACGGTCGGTGCTCGAAGCCAAAGAGCGTGACGAGCTCCACGCCATCGCCCAGGCGATGGCCATCAAGACCACCTCGCGCACCAAGAAGTCCGACATCATCGACAGCATCCTCTCGGCGACCGGGGTGCTCGTCGGCGGCGAGAGCGACCCAGGCACGGCGCGCGCCGGCACGGTCCACGCGGGCGAGGCGGTAAACGGGAGCGCACCGGCCAACGGCGCCGCTTCCACCGGCACCCTTCCCACGGGGACGGTCCACTCGAGCGACACCGCGTCGAGCGACACCGCGTCGAGCGACACCGCCGCGGTCAGCTCGCCTGTCGATGCCCCTGCCCCTGCCCCTGCCCAAGCCCCTGCCCAAGCCCCGGCGGAGGCCCCGGCCGGCGCGCCGGCCAGCGCGCCGGCCGAGCGAGGGTCCAACGGCCACCGGCCCGCGGCCCAGCCGGCCCGCCAGTCCAACCAGCCCGGGAACATCGAAGCAGGCAACCGCCGGGGACGGCGGCGGCGAGGCCGGGACCGGGTCCTCGGCGCCGGCGGCGAGCTCCAGGGCGGGGCCAACCAGGACGCCGCCTACCAAGGCGAGCTGGTGGAGGTCAAAGGACTGCTCGACTTGCGTGACGAGGGGTACGGCTTCTTGCGCTGCGACGG
This sequence comes from Actinomycetes bacterium, assembly GCA_021799915.1. The sequence goes on along the minus strand of JAJYZN010000111.1, from coordinate 1,349 downwards.
CTACCTGCCGTCGGCCAAGGACGTCTACGTGTCGATCAGCCAGGCCCGGCGGTTCGCGCTCCGCAAGGGCGACCTGGTCGAAGGGGCATGCCGCCCCGCGGCCACCAACGAGAAGTACCCGGCGCTCTTGCGGATCGACACCGTGTCGGGCCTCGACCCCGACGCGGCCAAGGCCCGCCCGCGTTTCGAGGACCTGACGCCGCTGTTCCCCGACTCGCGGCTCCACCTGGAGATGCCCGGGTCCAAGGAGAACGTCACGGCACGCATCGTGGACCTTCTCGCTCCGATCGGCAAGGGCCAGCGAGGGCTCATCGTGTCCCCGCCCAAGGCAGGCAAGACGACGGTCATGAAGCAGATCGCCCACTCGATCGAGGCAAACAACCCCGAGGTCCACCTCATGGTGCTCCTGGTGGACGAGCGCCCCGAAGAGGTCACCGACATGCGCCGTTCTGTGAAGGGCGAGGTGGTGGCGTCGACCTTCGACCGGCCGTCCGACGAGCACACGATGGTCGCGGAGCTGGCGATCGAACGAGCCAAGCGCCTGGTCGAGCGGGGCATCGACGTCGTCATCATCCTCGACGGCATCACCCGCCTCGCCCGTGCGTACAACCTCGCCGCCCCGGCGACCGGCCGGATCATGTCCGGTGGGGTCGACTCGGGTGCCCTCTACCCGCCCAAGAAGTTCTTCGGCGCCGCCCGCAACATCGAAGAGGGCGGTTCGCTCACGATCCTTGCGACCGCGCTGGTCGAGACGGGCTCCAAGATGGACGAAGTCATCTTCGAGGAGTTCAAGGGCACCGGCAACATGGAGCTCCGGCTCGACCGACGCCTGGCCGAGCGACGTCTCTACCCCTCGATCGACGTGAATGCCAGCTCCACCCGCCACGAGGAGCTGCTCTTCGACCGGGGACAGCTCCAGCAGGTGTGGAAGCTGCGGCGCGTCCTGAACGCCCTGGCCAACGACGGCAACGCCGCGTCGGGCCTGGAGCTCCTCATGGACAAGATCCGCACCACCAAGAGCAACGACGAGTTCCTGGCCGAGATCGCCAAGAGCCCGACGCCCAACGGCTGAGCCGCCCTGCGCGTGCGGAGACCGGTACCGGCCGCCGTACACTGGGTCCCTGGCCGCCGGCCACCCGAGAGAAAGAGCGACACCCGATGAAGGCTGACATCCATCCCGAGTACGTCGAAGCGACCGTGCGGTGCTCCTGCGGCAACACGTTCACCACCCACTCGACCAAGGCGGACCTCCACGTCGAGCTCTGCAACGAGTGCCACCCGTTCTTCACCGGAAAGCAGAAGCTCGTGGACTCCGGCGGTCGCGTCGAGCGCTTCCAGCGCCGCTACGG
>JAJYZN010000110.1:1674-9245 GCA_021799915.1 Actinomycetes bacterium | reverse complement strand
AGCGCTTCTGATCCGGTCGTGCAGAAATTCTCCACTCTCGTCACCGGCTTGCCCTGGAGCTGGAGGGGCCGAGCCAGCGTGATCCCGCTCATCCCGCCCTGCGCCGTACCGATCCAGAAGGCGTCTACGTCGTCTTTGGTGAGCCCGGCCGATTCGAAAGTGTCTCTGGCCGCGTCGACCACCAGGTCGTCAAACCCTTTGTCCCACAGCTCGCCGAACTTGGTGCAGCCCATGCCGACGATCGCGACGCGATCACGGATGCCGTGTGATGACATCAGCGCTCCTCCGGGCGTTCCGTCGACAAAGTGAAGCGAGCAGCCGTCATCGTCCGTGCTCCATCGCAGTTGGGTTGTTCCGCAGGGGACGTGCCTTCCAAAAGTAATCTGCGATCCCGTCGGCGGTGAACAGCCTTCGGAACGTCATCTCCACCTGGTCGCCGATCGCGATCGTGTCCGCGTCCACGTCGGTCAGCTCGACTGGGAAGCGCCCACCCCGGTCGAAATCGACCACCGCGAAAACGATTGGTGGGCTCGGAGAGTAGGCCATGCGATCGACGGTGAAGGTCACGATGGTCCCGATGGAGTCGGCCAACGGGAAGTGCTCCATGTCATCGAACGCCCCTCCCCTCATCGATACTCGCGCGGGCGGAAGATGCACCGCGCCGCTGGATCGGTCTTTGGTTCCCACGAATCCGAACTTCCAGTCGTCGTTCCTCCAAGCCGCGGTGGACGACACCCTTGAAGGCTCTGGACGTCTTGGTGGTTCGAGCTTGAGCATTCCCCTCCAGGTGAGAAATTTTCCGTAGGAGATCGGCGCCCCGGTGGCGACCTGATGGGCCACCGACCGCGTCGGGCTCCACGTCGCAAGGGCCGGGGTGGTGCGGAAGACCAGCGCGTCTGCCCCGTCCGCCAGGTGCAGCAGCACGATCACCCGACGTTGAGGAACGCCCTCTCCTGGCCGGATAGCTGCCGCCTCCTCCTCGAGGACCGACGCGAGCAGCATCCCAGGATGGGCGCATCCACTCTGCCCTACGTCCGCCGCCCAGTCGTTAGCCAGCACCCCTTCAGAGAGACCGAGCTTCTTCGTGAGTGCCGTGACCGCCCGGCCGTGCATTCCGCTCACGATCACGCGAGAGACGTCGGCAGCAGCGATCCCCGCGTTCTCGCATGCTCGCGTCCACGCGTCCATTCCAAGCTCCAGGTATCGAGTTTCGCCGAAGCGATCCTCCCAAAGCCGGTCCTGGCGCTCTCCGGGGATTCGCCACCTGTCGACGAATTCGTCGGTCGACGATGCACCGCCGACGTGCTCAGCCAGCAGCGGTACGTCATCGCGTCCATCACCTACGAGCAGTGCGGCAGCGGCGTCACCGCCTGCCACCTCGTCAGAGCTCATTGGGAGGCCGTCCCGGCGGTCGGCAGAGACCACAAGGACTGTGCCCCGAGCACCCAGGGACGCCTGGAGGGCACCGACGCCAGAGCGGAGCGCGCCACCGAAGTCGTACGCCGGTGCCGAGTGCGGGAGACGAAGGGCGCGGTGAATCGCAGTCGCGTTGGACTTGTCGAGGTATGCCGGATCGGTCGTCGTGAACCAGACTGCTGTCAGCGCTGCACCGTCCACTGCCCGAAGAGCGAGACGAGCCGCCTCCGCACCCATGGTCGTCGTGTCCTCGTCATGACCCGCCACGGCCCGGGTGCCGCGACCCCCACCCGATCCGAGGAACGAGGAGATCTCAGCGCGGTCCAATCGACGGTAGGGGATGTAGGCGGCTGCGCCGACGATGCCACGCACGGTGTCGATGGTAGTCGTGCCGGAGGCAGGCTAACTCTTTTGCTCGAGCGAGCCCTCCACTGCCTGAAAGCGGGCAACGGTGAACGCGATGATCGTGGGAACACTCGAGGCAAAAACGACGAGCATGAGGGTCAGGACAATGAGGACAGCGCCACGGGTGCCGTCGTAGACGAACACGTACTCCAGCATTCCAGCCACGACGCAGTAGGCGAGGATCGCCCACCGCCATACCTTGAAAAAGACACGCCAAGCGAAGGTCTCGATCCTCACGAGAAGGACGAGATCGACGACGATGAGGACTGCCGCCGCGCCCAGCAAACCGATGGGTACTGTCAAGGGCGCGTGGCGGGGCAGGTATGCAGACATGTAGATCCCACCGACCACGATGAGACCGAGAACGACCGTCGCAACTTGGGAGACGGGGGGAAGCCGCGAGGGAGGTGCGGCCAACGGGGAACCGTCGCCGGAGAGCGCCTGGGAGGCAGCATGGGCGCTCACGTCGCCAACCTCGTCATAATGATGAGCGTTGCCACTTGCATCGCGCCGGTAATGCCTGCCGAATAGACGAACCGCTTCATGAGCTTGCCGATGACCTCACCGTCAGGTCGCGGTTTCTTCAGCTCGAAGAGCACGGCAATGTTGGCCGGTTCGAGCACCCCGAGCGCAACGACCGTCATCACTCCGACGACGACGAACGAGACGACCACCCAGGCGTGGTGGGGGTATGCCGAGCTGAGCGTTCCCAGGTGACGGGCAAGTTGGAAGCCCGCCCCGAGCGTCATGGTCACGAGGGTCGGCATGATGATCAGCATCTTGGGCATGAATCGGGTGGAGAACTCCACGCGGGCCGGGAGCGAGAGCCTCCCCAGGATCGGTCCGATGACGAACCCGACGAACAGATCGATTCCGGTCCATAACCCGCCGCCGACGACGTGGTAGAAGTCCAGCGCCCACAGCCAATTGCCTGCGATGGAGACCACCAGGCCGACGAGGATGATTCCCACGAACGGCAGTGCTCGCAATGGAACGATCTGAAAGTCCGGTCTCGAGGCTTCTCCGGGCAGGGAAGCTCCGGGCGGCGAACCGTTCGACGGAAGCGTCCCTGCGCCGGCCGAAACTCCGTCGGCTTCCGGTTCGGCCGACCGAAATTCGGCGGTGTCTACCACTGCACCCTCCCCTTCACAGACTGTGACATGCCTACTTCAGGCTGTGAAAATTCGGAAATTACCCTATCCGGGGGACATCGCGGCGGCAACGGGTTGGACTGAGGTGAGCCCGGTAGCACCCGCCCCCGTGATGGCACTCCCCGAGCCCCGGCCATCCTCGGATCGGCGGGCGGCGTACCTACCCAATGATCCGTCGCTAGCGTTGGGGAGCGGCACGTCAGGTTCCTCTGAGCGGTGTCGGACTGATTCTGGTGCGTGCTCGCCGCTGAGGAGCCCGCAACGGAACTGGACGGCGGAAAGGTTGTGGAATGAGTGAGGGCTCCCGAGGTCCAGGGTGGTGGCAGGCCAGTGACGGACGCTGGTACCCGCCGCCCGATGCGTTGGTCGCCGCCGAGGCACAGGCGCAGCAGGTTGCGAGAGCACAATCCGCAGTTCCCGGGATCACATCACCACCACCGGGTGTCCAAGCTCCGCTGGCCTCCTCGCCCGAAGCTGCTGCCGCGAGTCCTGCCGGTCCGGGTACCACCCCATATGCCGGTGCAAGCCCGGCCGTTGCGCCAGGCCCCCCGTCGGTTCCGCCGTTCGGCTACCCGATGTATGGCTCCTACCCGATGACAGCTCCTTACGGGTGGACGCAATTCCCGGGCGACTCCTCCTGGCGCCGCCGACGGGTCATGGGGACGTTGATCGCACTGTTCGGTGTCGGCCTGTTGGTGTGGGGCATCGGGGGTATCTACAACGCACTTGCCGCCAGCTCGGTGCCGACGTTCCCCCACGACGAGCAAATTGGCCTGTGGGTGAATGCCTGCGGGATCCTGCTGGCATCGGTGGTCGTGATCGCTGCGGGCATCGTTGAACGAGTGCTCTGATCGGAGTGATCACCACACCGACGCCAAAGGGGTGAGCTCCAAGCCGTGGGCTTGGGCTACCGGTGGGCAGACGACGTGTCCACCGGTGACGTTGACCCCGAGCGCCAACGCGGGATCCGCCTTTGCTGCGGCTTGCCAGCCTTGTCCGGCAATTTCGAGCACATACGGCAAGGTGGCATTCACCAGGGCGTGGGTGGCGCTATGGGGAACCGCCCCTGGCATGTTGGCGACGCAGTAGAAGATCGACCCATGAGCTTCGAACACTGGGTCGGAGTGCGTCGTGGGGCGGGTTGATTCGAAGCAGCCGCCTTGGTCCACCGCGATGTCCACGAGCACCGACCCCGAAGGCATGCGATCGACCAGCTCATCGGTGACGAGGACGGGAGCTCTGGCGCCGGCGACAAGGACTGCACCGATCACCACCTCGGCATCGACGCACGTCCTTTCGATGGCATGAGAGCTTGATGCAATGGTCTCGAGGGCCCCGCGAAAATGGTGGTCGAATTGCCGGAGACGATCCAAATTCTGATCCAGCACGAACACTCGGGCATGCATGCCGACGGCAAGGGTGGCAGCTGCCATCCCGACGACTCCAGCACCGAGGATGACGATTTTCGCGCTCTCGACCCCTGGGACACCGCTCAAGAGAGCGCCGCGGCCTCCACCGGGTCTCATCAGGTGATGAGCTGCCATGAATGGCGCCATGCGACCGGCGACCTCGCTCATCGGCGTGAGGAGCGGCAGCGAGCCGTCGGGTCGCTGGACCGTCTCGTAGGCGATGGCGGTCGTGCCGGCGTTCACCAGCGCGTCGGTACAGTCCCTGGACGCGGCGAGGTGAAGGTACGTGAACAACACCTGATCGCGCCGCAGTCCGAGGAGCGGGTATTGCTCGGGTACTGGCTCTTTGACTCCGAGGACGAGCCCTGATCGGGCCCAGATCTCCTCGGCATCGTTCACCACGTCGGCCCCGTTGCTTCGGAGCTCTTCGTCCGTGATGGACGAGCCGTCACCCGCTCCGGTCTCGACGAGAACCGTATGACCGTGCGCGCGGAGCTCGCGAACCGCTGCTGGGGTGATCGCCACTCGATGCTCGTCCGCCTTACGCTCTTTGGGTACTCCGACGATCATGACCACCCGCCCTATCTGACGGAGCTTGCGGCGTCAATGTGCTCACCGGCGCCCATGCCGGCAGTTGGACCGGTCATGAACCCAGCGGTCTGCCCAACCCGACGCGGATCAATCCGACGCGGATCAAGCCGACGAATCCCCACCGGCCCGTGCAAGACGTCCCGAACCCAGATCACGCCACCCATCTTTGGGTACGCCGAGCTCATCTGTCCAAAGGACTTCGACCGTTGGGCCATCCCTCCGGGCAATACCGAGCCGGGCTTCGAATGGTGATCATCCTTGGGCAGGGGTTACTAACGGCGGTGAGGACGCCCGGCCCACCGATGAGACGTCCAGCGGGCGCGACGACGAGCAATGCCCGTTGGCGCGAGGAGTATGACAGGCGACTGCGGCGCGTCCGGTCAGCTCTCGCCAGTGGCGGCGTCAAGCATCTCGACTTGCGTGGACGCCTCGCGACGCACCGATCGCCAGGCGAGGATGGCGTAGAGACCCCCGCCCACTCCCAGCCCCAGGAACACGCTGAAGTCGGCGTCTCCGGTATGGGAGGCCAGCAACCCGTGGAAAAATGTCTGGCTGAGTCCCATGAGCGAGGCAAACATCCCCACAACCTGGGCGATGATCGCTGGCCAGTGGAACCCCCCGTTGCGCCAGTACAGCCCCTCCTTTTCCTTCTGCAGCTCCCCGGGGACGTAGCGGCGGCGACGCATGAGCCAATCGACGAGGAATATGGCGGTCCACGGGGCGATCCACACGATCACGCAGTCGACGAAATCAGTGAGCAGGGTGGTGAACGACGAGGAGAAGATGGCGTAGGCGGTCAAACCCCCTGCGATGACGGTGTCGACGAGCACGGCTTGCCAGCGTTTGAGGCGCAGGCCGAGCGCCTGAAGCGTGACACCTGACGAGTAGAGGTCCAGGCTGTTGATGGAGAAGAGCTGTATGACGGCCACGATCAGGAAAGGGATGAGGAACCACGCGGCGAACACGTGCGGCAGCGCAGGCATCGGGTTCTTTGTGGCCAGGGTGGGGACGTACGTCCCTACCGCTGCCCCAAGGGTCATGAGGAGCACGGAGGGTATGAAGGTGCCGGCGAAGACCCACCCGACGATGGAGGCCTTGGACGCCTGGCGAGGGATGTAGCGCGAGTAGTCGTTGCCGTTCTCCGTCCACCCGAGCCCGGAGAGGACGATCACGAAGGCAAGCCCGGCCATCCATTCCGCCCATCCGGCGCCGGGGTGCACTCCGTGGAGGTGCACTTTGCCAGCGGTGAGCACGGCGAGGATGACGAAGAGCGCGACGAAGGGAATGGCGAGCCACTTGAGAACCTTCAGGATCGTCCCGTGCCCGAAAAGCGGCAGGAGTAGCTGGATCCCTGCGGCGAGCACGATCAAGACGATCTTTGCCGGCGTCCCGGCGGCAAAGCCAGCTTTCGCGGCCAGGGCGATACCGGCCAGCACGACCAGCGCCAGACCCTCAGTCTCGAACCCCACTTGCGTGAGCCAGTTGAAGAACGCCATGACCCGTCCGCCGTTCGGGCCGTAGGCAGCCCGGTTCACGGTGAACGTGGTCGTGCCGGCATCGGGTCCCTGGAGGGAGGTCAGCCCGAGCAGGAGGTAGGACAGGTTCCCCACGACGATGAGCACGACGGCCTGGTAGAAGGTCACCCCGAAGAAGGCCATGAGGATGGCGCCGTAGATGAAGATCTCGAAGTTGGTTATGGCCCCGGCCCACATCCCGAACAGGCTTCGTGGCGTTGCCCAGCGTTCGCTTTCGGGGACGTAGTCGATACCCCTGCGCTCGATGCGGAACACCTCGTCCGCTGTCAAGGCATCGTGGTGTCCGACATCGGCCACAGTCACAGTCATCCCTCCTCGCCCGTCATCTGGTCCATGGCCAATCGTCTCCGCCGCGCGCAGGTGCGTCAAGCACCAAGATGGATCACGATGGACGAGAGATCGACCAGTCCGCGCTCCTTGGGGATTGGAAGGTGAGGTGCAGGTGCGAAACCCGGTCGTTCTCTTCGGCCAAGGTACGGCGGTACGCCGGTACGGTGGCACCCAAGGGCGTGACCGATTCGATATTCTCGTCCCCGGCCGGCCCTCCACCGCAGGCGTGCCCCAGCTCCCCCAAGCCCCAGCTCCCGCAAGCCCCAGCTCCCGCAAAAAGGAACGTGGCCATGATCCTTGAGCGTTTCCGTCTCACTGACCGGGTTGCCGTGGTCACGGGGGCCAGTCGAGGGATTGGTGCGGCCACCGCCCGTGCCCTTGCCGAATGCGGAGCCGATGTGCTGATCGCAGCGAGGACTGAGAGCCAGCTCCAATCGGTGGCCGAGCAGGTGGCTGCCTGCGGGCGGCGGGCCGAGATCCTCGCAGTCGACTTGAACGACGTGGGATCAGTCGCGGCACTGGCGACAGCCGCGCGCGAGGCATTCGGTCGCCTCGACATCGTCGTCAACAACGTCGGGGGAACGATGCCCCGGCCCCTTCTCGATACTTCGGTGGGCTACCTTGAGCGCGCTTTTCATTTCAACGTCGCCACTGCCCACGCACTGACCAGAGCAGCGGTGCCGCTCATGCTGGAATCCGGTGAGGGAACCATCGTGAACGTCTCTTCGGTCATG
>JAJYZN010000110.1:0-1664 GCA_021799915.1 Actinomycetes bacterium | reverse complement strand
GGCGGCCCTGAGCCACTACACGCGACTGGCTGCCCGCGATCTCGCCCCGCGCATCAGGGTGAACGCGGTCGCGGTCGGTTCGGCCGCGACGTCTGCGCTCAACGCCGTCCTCGGGGATGACCAGCTCAGGACGGCCATGGAGGAGGCAACGCCGCTTCGCAGGATCGGCGATCCCGATGAGATCGCGGCCGCGATCGTCTTCCTCGCCTCTCCGGCCGGATCGTTTCTTACCGGGAAGATCTTGGAGGTCGACGGTGGTCTGGACGCCCCCAACCTCGACCTCGGCATGCCCGACCTCTGAGGTCACACCAACACGGCAGCACCGGGACGCCCCCCTCTGCGCCCGTCTGGGTCCGTCCCCGCCCGTCTACGCCCGTCTACGCCCGTCGTCTCCAACCTCTGGCAGCGTCGAAAGCGACGTAGCCTGACCCCACAATGTGCGGACGCTTCGCTCTTTACACGCCGCCGAGCAGGATCGCGTCGCTCTTCGGTGCCCGATTGGCCGACAGCGTGGACCCCGCGTCACCTCCTCGCTGGAACGTGTCGCCGGCGAGCGTGGTCTACGGGATGACCGAGCGCGTCACGCCGGAGGGGGACGAGCTCGTCTTGGACCGCTACCGCTGGGGGCTCGTGCCGCCGTGGGCACCCGACAAGAGCAGGGCGACCACGGGTCGGCTGTTCAACGCTCGCTCGGAGACCGCGGCGACCCGTCCCTCGTTTCGCGCAGCTTTCATGTCGCGCCGCGTCGTGGTGGTGGCAGACGGGTTCTTCGAATGGCAGAAAGGTCCCGGCAGCAGAAGCGGACCGCATTATTTCTCGCGCGCCGACGGTGACCTGCTCGCGTTCGCCGGCCTGTGGGAGCCCGGAGGACGGACGCCTCCCGAGAGCGCGCAGAAGAGCGATATGAGCACGTGCACCATCCTCACCACGAGTGCAGGGACGGACATGGCCGGGATCCACGACCGGATGCCGGTCGTCCTCGAACGAGACGTCCTGGGTGTCTGGCTCGACCCGGCCCAACCCGCCGGACCGGAGCTCCAATCGGTCCTCGGCCCGGCACCGTCCGGTACGCTGGTCCATCATCGGGTGGACCCGCGGGTCGGGAACGTTCGCAACGACGACCCGGGGGTGATCGCCGCCGTTGACGAGAACGGCAACGGTCGTTGACCTACCAGCGTCACATCATGGAGGGGGGTGAGCGTGGGCGCACGGGGTGAGGGCGCGAGAAGGGCCGCCGCGTTCGATCGGCGCCGGTTCCTCGAGGCGGCAGTGGTGGCCGGGGCCGGTGCGCTGGCTCTGGGAGCGGCCGGTTGCGGTGCTGGGCCGACACCGACCACCGTGCGAAAGGCCGCTGGCATCGCGCCGGCCGGGTCAGACCTGGGCGCGATAGAGCACGTGATCTACCTCATGCAGGAGAACCGCTCCTTCGACCACTACTACGGGACGTTCCCGGGGGTGAGAGGGATGCCAACAGCTACCTTCGATATCACTGAACATCTACGAGCATGCGTCGTAGAGCACGAGGGTGAAGCTCTCCGAGTGGGCTGAGCAAGAAGGCGTGCACTACCAGACCCAATGGCGGTGGTTCCGGGACGGCCAGCTTCCTGTCCCGGCCACCAAGACGCCAACGGCAACGATCCTCGTGGACGTACCACGCAGCGCTG
>JAJYZN010000109.1 GCA_021799915.1 Actinomycetes bacterium | reverse complement strand
CGCCGGTCCCGCTGGACGGGGCGCGTGAATTTGGTCCGCGTATACCAATCGGTGGTGAGGTCTCGAACAGCATGCTGCTTTCCCGCAGCGCGATCCGATTCGCCATCGCGCCGGATGTTGCACCGGCGAAAATTTTCGGCGTCGGCAACGACCTCTTGTTTGAAGGGGGCGGAGGCTGGTTCGGAGGCTACACGATCGAGCGATGTGATTTGGTCCTCGCCCGGAAGCTCGGCATGAGTTGCGCGCACGCGGGCGGCGACGACGAGTCGGCGTTTTTATTGGCGGTGGGCGCGCTCCCAGCCGTAGTGACGTACTCGTATAGTTCAATTCCCACCGGCAGCCCGCCGGGAGCCGTGGTGTCTCCGCCTCGCCTACGTTCCCCGCCATCCCCGCCTTCGCCCGGAGCGGCCGGGGCGAAGTGCACCAGCTTGCCCTGACCGGTCCGCCCGGTCGCCATCGACGGATCGCGACGGCTCGGCCCCTCCACCAGTACCTCTTCCACGCGTCCCACACGCTGGCGGTGCCGGGCCAGCGCCGAGCGCTCCACCACCACCCGGAGCCGCTCGAAGCGCTCGGCCACGACCTCGGGATCCACCGCCTGCTCCTCGGCCAAGACTGCCGCCCGGGTGCCCGGGCGGGGCGAGAAGATGAACGTGTAGGCGCTGTCGTAGCCGGCTTCGGCGGCGACGCCGAGGGTGTCGGTGAAGTCACCTTCCGTCTCCCCGGGGAACCCCACGATGATGTCGGTGGTCACGGCCAGATCGGGAATCGCCTCCCTGGCCGCGCCGAGCCGTTCGAGGTAGCGCCGACCCGTGTAGCCCCGTCGCATGGCGGCCAGGACCCGGTCGCTGCCCGACTGGAGGGGAAGGTGCAACTGGGGGCATACGGCCTCGACGTCGGCCATGGCCGCGATCGTCTCGGGACGCAAGTCCTTCGGATGGGGACTGGTGAAACGCACCCTCCGGATGCCCTCGACCTGTCCCACCCTCCAAAGGAGCTCGGCGAACAAGGGCTTGCGGCGGGTGATGTCCCGGCCATAGGAGTTCACGTTCTGGCCCAAGAGCGTGACCTCCACGACGCCACGTCGGGCCAGCTGGCTGACCTCGTCGACGATGTCGTCCATTCCCCGGCTGTGCTCGGGACCTCGGACCGAGGGCACGATGCAGAACGCGCACGAGTTGTCGCACCCGGTCTGGATCGTCACCCAGGCCGCGTGGGGGAGCCCGCTCCGGGTGGGTGGCGTCAACGCCGCCGACGGTCCGGGGAGCGGGTCGTTCGCCGCCGCCACCGGGTCCACACCCACCGGCGCGGCCGACCCGGCGTCGACGATCTCGACCACCGGTCCTTCGATTGCGGCTTGGCGCAGCAGGGTGGGCGCCCGATCCAGGTTGTGGGTCCCGAACACCACGTCGACGTGCCCGGCCCGCTGCCGGATGAGGTCACGATCCTTCTGGGCCAGGCAGCCACCGACGGCGATCTGGAGGCCCGGCTTGGCCTCACGCAACGACTTCAGATGCCCGAGGTGACCGTAGAGCCTGTTGTCGGCGTTCTCGCGGATGCAGCAGGTGTTCAGGACCACGACGTCGGCTTCCCCGAGCTCCTCGGCAGGCTCAAGGCCGTCGGCAACCAGGAGGGCAGCCAGGCGCTCGGAGTCGTGCTCGTTCATCTGGCACCCGAAGGTGCGAATGACGAACTTCCGGGTCACCCCGGCATTCTACGCCCGTACCGGGGATGGCTCGGCGACGACAGGCCGTTCAACTGCCGGCGTCGAAGTCGAACACCCGGCGTCCGACGCCGGACTTGGTGCCGGGCGGCTCCCGACCGCTCCCACCGGCAGCTTCGAGCGTGTCCGGCCCGACGTCCACGGCCTCGAGGCGTGCTTCTTCGCCGGTGACCAGGCCGATCCGATCGGGCTTCAGCACCAGGACCCGACCCGGTACGCCGGCGTCGCCGAGCGCACCCTGACCGGCCCGGCGCACGGCCGGCGCGTGTGTCGAGGTGCAGATGCCGAGCAACGTCGGGCCGGCCCCGGACCAGCACACGGCCAGGGCACCGCCGTCCAGGAGCCCCGAAAGGATCATCGGAGCCTCGGGGAACAGCGGAGCCCGGTAGTCCTGATGGAGCCGATCCTCGGCTGCCTCCCTCACCAGGACCCGGTGGTCGGCCAGACCGGCCAGCAGCATCCCCATCCGTCCCAAGTTGAACGCCGCGTCTTCCCTGCTCACCTGGGGAGGAAGGACCTGACGGGCTTTGGCGGTCGGCAGTGAACGGTCGGGCACCACGGCCACCAGGACCAGCGCCGGGTCCATCGGCACCTTGGCCACCCGTACCGCACCCCGGACCATCCCGGCCACCACGAGCCCGCCGACGACGCTGGCGGCGGCGTTCTCGGGATGGCCGTCGACGTGGGCAGCAACGGCCAGTGGATCTCGCGCCCCGGCGGCGGCGGCAGCGGCAGCGGCCAGGGCCGCCGAAGACCCCAGTCCCCGGGCCACCGGGATCTGGGACCGGACACTGATGGAGATCCGATCGTGCCCGACGACGTCGATGGCCACCCGAGCGGCCAGATGGCCGGCATCGTCGGACATCCCGGCCCCTTCGCCCTCACTGCGCACGATGAGCCGGGACGCCGGCTCCACCTCTACTTCGACATATCGGTCGACGGCGACGGCGAGAGCGTCGAAACCCGGGCCGAGGTTGGCAGCGGAAGCGGGGGCCCGGGCACGCACTGTTCCTCAGAATAGGCCGTGCGTCGGTGGCGGGGCCCGGAGGCGTCGCACCGAGCGCACCTGGACCGCCACTTGCTGCTGGCCCAGGGTGCACAGGACCATCCCCACCGGCGTCCCGGCCCGGGCCCCGGCCCGTGGATGGTGGTCGACCACCAGCGACTCGGTGACCGTCTGACCGGGCATCGCCAGCAGCGTCGCCGGTGCCGTCGTGACCACCGGAGAGCTCGAGCCTTCTGCGGAGATGGTCGCCACCTGACGGTCCCGGAGCAACGCTTGGACCGGCTGGACCTCGGCCAGGGCGGCCTGTGCCAGCCCGAGGTCGATCTGGCCGCACCGCAGGAGGACGCTGGGGCCTTGTTGAGAAGTCACGGCGGCCAGGGCTTCGACTGGCTCCCCGTCCACTGTGCTCCGGAAGGCCAGGATGTCGCCGCCGCCGGCCGCTGTCGTGTACCCCGACTTCACACCCACGACTCCGGCGACGCCCTGTGTCCCACCGGCCAGTAACGGCGTGTACGTGGCGACCATTCCGGCCACCGGAAGTGTGTAGTCGGGCATGCTCACTGCTTCGGCGAACACCGGTATGTCCATCGCCAGCGCGGTGACCTTCAAGAGGTCGGCGGCGGTCGACACCGACTGGGGTGTGTACCCGCTGGCATCGGCGAAGTGGGTCTGGGACATCCCGAGCGACGCCGCCGTGGCATTCATCTTGGCCACGAAGCTCCCGAGTGTGCCGGCATCCCAGCAGGCCAACGCGTAGGCCAGGTTGTTGGCCGAGTGGACGAGCATGGCGTCCAGCATCTGGCGCTCCGACAGCACCTCGCCGGTGGTCACCAGGACGCTCGACTGGTCGGTCACGATGTCTGTGGAGTAGTTGGCGGCATCCGCGGCGGTGATGGTGATGCTCGGACCGTTCTCGTTCCCCGGCAGCGGGTGGTCGTGGAGCACGACGTACGCCGTCATCACCTTCGTCATGCTGGCCACCGGCACCGGTTGCTCGGGACCGGACTGGGCACTGAACCCGACCAGGGGAACGGACACGGCCGCCTCCCCGCTCGCCGGCCACGGGAGGTTCTGCGGCACCGGCGGTACGGCCACCGAGGGCGTCGGGTCCGGACGGATCGAGGCCAGGGGCACCGGTGGCGGCGTCCGGGTGAGCTGGAGCACCCCGAACGTGGGCAACGCCACCACCGCCCCCACGACGACCAGGGCCGCGCCGGCGACCAGCGCCCGCCTCCTCTGCAATCGGCGGCGCCGGGCGTGAGCCATGCGTAGGTCCCGGGTGCTCCCGGCGAGGGCCGGGTGCCGTGACCGGGGTCCCCGAGACCTCTGGAGCAGGCGTGCGAACCGCGACGGACGTGTCATCGATGGGGTGTGTGCTTGTGTGTCGCCCGCCCGTCAGCGCGGGCGGGAGTCGAGCTCTTCAGGCGTCATGAGGACCGCCCGGGCCTTGGACCCCTCCGAGGGCCCCACCACTCCCTGCCGTTCCAGCAAGTCCATGAGGCGACCGGCCCGGGCGAATCCTACCCGAAGCTTGCGCTGGAGCATCGACGTGGACCCGAGTTGGTTACGAACCACCAGCTCAAGGGCGTCGGCCAGCAGGTCGTCTCCGTCGAGCTCGTCACCCGAGGTACCGGGCCGCTCGGCGTCCTCGCCGATGGACGTCACCGGCTCGGTGGTGCGCCCCTGCCGACGCCAGTGCCCGACGACGGCCCGTACCTCGGACTCGGACACCCACGGTCCTTGGAGCCGGACAGGGTTGCTGGAGGACGCGGTGAGCAGGAGCATGTCACCCTTCCCTACGAGCCGCTCGGCACCGGGCTGGTCCAGGATCACCCTGCTGTCGGCCAGCGACGACACCGAGAAGGCCAGCCGGCTGGGCACGTTCGCCTTGATGACCCCGGTGATGACGTCGACCGACGGCCGCTGGGTGGCCAGGACCAGGTGGATGCCCACGGCACGGGCCATCTGGGCAATGCGGCACACCGAGTCCTCCACGTCCCGGGCGGCGACCATCATGAGGTCGTTCAGTTCGTCGACGACGACGAGGATGAACGGCAGCCGCTCGGCCTCGCTATCCGCTTCTCCCCCCCCAGAGGGGCCGGCGGGGTCGTGGGTGCCCGGGTCGTGGGTGCTGGCGGGGTCGTGGGTGCTGGCGGGGTCGTGGGTGCTGGCGGGGTCGTGGGTGCTGGCGGCGTCGTGGGTGCCGGTGGGGTCGTCGATCTCGGTCGTCGGGCTCGGTGCTCGGTCGAGGGAGGGCAGGGCTGTGGCCACGGAAGTGGGCGCCGGTGCGGCGACCGGCATAGACCCTGTGGAGACCCTGGTGAGAGCTCCGTGATCGAACGCCTCGTTGTACCCGGTGATGTCCCTCGCTCCGTAGCGAGCCAGCAGGTCGTAGCGACGTTCCATCTCCTTGACGGCCCACGCCAGGGCATTCGCTGCCTTCTTGGGATCGACGACCACCTGGGATAGGAGATGAGGCAGCCCGTTGTACTGGCCGAGCTCGACCCGCTTGGGATCGATGAGGATCAGTTGGACTTGCTCTGGGGTGGAGCGCATGAGGATCGACGTCAGAAGCGAGTTGATGCAGGAGGACTTCCCGGCTCCGGTGGCCCCGGAGATCAGGACGTGCGGCATCTCGGCCAAGTTCGCCATCACCGGGGTGCCGGCGATATCTCGGCCCAGTGCGACTTCCAGCGGATGCTGGGCTTGCGCGGCTTCGGGCGACCCCAAGATGTCCCCGAGCGAGACCAGCTGACGCCGGCGGTTGGGGACTTCGACTCCGATGGCCGACTTGCCGGGGATGGGAGCGAGGATCCGTACGTCGGACGTGGCCATGGCATAGGCCATGTCCTTCGAGAGGCTCGTGACCCGAGCGACTTTCACCCCCGGACCCAGCTCCAGCTCGAATCGGGTCACCGTGGGTCCCACCGTGCGTCCCACGAGCCGCGTCTCGACCCCGTGAGCGGCCAAGGCGGCCACCAGATCGGCGCCGGCCGCGTCGATGAGCCTATCGTCGGGACGCTCGTGAGCAGACCGGCTCAGGAGGTCAGCCGGCGGCAACTCCCAGTCTCCTGGACCCCGGCGAGCCGGCCGCGGATCCGGTACGGGGGCCGGGGGCATAGCCACGTCCGCTGCGGGGAGGACCACGTCAAGAGGTGGCCCACCGTCGTCTGGAACGGTGGCCGGTTCCAATTCTTCGTCGACATCGCTCGCCCAGGGGACCCGGCCCGGTTCCGCGTCGCCGACGACGTCATGCTGGTGGAGCGTTCCCGCTCCGGCAGCCCGACGCTCCGCGGCGCCCGACCGCCAGCGGGCCAAGACGCGTCCCACGGCTCGGAATGCTCCGGCGAGGCGCCGGCCGAGCTCGACCAGGGGAACGCCGGTGCACAAGACCACACCGACGGCCACCAGGGCGAGAAGGACCACCACCGCCCCGGCGGTGCCCAGGCCCACCTCCAAAGGCCTCCCGACGCCAGCTCCGATCCAACCACCGGCCGCTCGAAGCCGGGCGAGTGACGCCCCGATCCCGGGGGAACCGCCGGCCAACTCGGCCAGACCGCTCACGGCGACGATGCCCACGCCCGCTCCCACTGCAGCCCGGGTCGGGTCCAATCGCCGGCGCCCGGCTACCACGACCGCACCACCTGCGATCAGCACCGGCGGCAGGGCGAACCGGGTCCAGCCGACCACCGCCCCGAGCCCCAGGTCGATCCCCCGGCCCACGGACCCGGCGCCTGCCCCGTACGTCGCCAGTGCCAGAAGGATGCCGAGCGCGAGCAGAGCGATCGCCCAGAGGTCCGTCTTCAGGTCGGCGAAGATACTGCGACCCTCCGAACCCCTACCCGCAGGGCCGCGACGACGGCGATCACCAGGCGCGGAGCCCCTCCCCTTGGGCACCGAGGCTCGCCTTTTCCCGGACGTCGAGCTCGACCGAGTCGCGGAGCGCTTTGCCGGCGGTCGGCTCTGGGTCGTCACCACAACACAGCCAGGATACCGCTCGGTGTCCACGCAACGGTGGACGTGCCGGCCCCGCTGGCCGGAGTTGCTCAGACCACCATCACGATCGGCACGATCATCGGGCGCCGATGGGTGCGATCCCCCACCAGCTTCCCCAGTGCCTTGCGGGCGTGCCGGCAGAGCACCTCGGAGTCACGCGCTCCGTCGGCCATGGCTGCTTCCACGGCATGGGCCACGACCTTCCCGGCCTCGTCGAGGAGGGCTTCCGCCTCCGGGGCGTGGACCCAGCCCTTCGTGGCGATCTGCGGGCTCCCGCTGAGGGTGCCCTTGTGGAGGTCCACGGTCACCACGACCATCACCACCCCCTCCTCGGCCAGAGCCTTGCGGTCACGAAGGACCCCGTGCCCCACATCTCCAACGGTGCCGTCCACGTAGAGGTACCCACCCGGTACCGAACCGTCACGGTGGAGACCACGTTCGTCCAGACGAACGGCGTCACCGTCCTCACACAGCAGCACAGAGTCGGCAGGCACACCCATGCTGCGGGCCAGGGACGCGTGGTGCACCATGTGCCGGTACTCTCCGTGGACCGGGATGAACGACTCCGGTCGGGCGACAGAGAGAAGCGTGCGAAGCTCCCCTTGCCGGGCGTGACCGCTGACGTGGACCTTCTCGGAGCCCGAGTGGATCACTTCGGCCCCCCGTCGGTGCAGCTCGTCGATGACCCTGCCGACGGACCACTCGTTGCCGGGGATCGGATGGGCGCTGATCACCACGACGTCGCCCTGTTCGATCTGAAGACGCTTGTTGTTCCCAGTGGCCATGAGCGACAGCGCCGACATCGGCTCTCCCTGCGAGCCGGTCGAGATCACGCAGATCTGCCCATCGGGAAGCGAGTCGATGTCGTCGATGTCGACCAAGACACCATCGGGGACGTTGAGCACGCCCAGGCGCTTCGCCAGCTCCACGTTCTTCCCCATCGACCGGCCGAGGGTGGCCACTTTGCGCCCACTGTGGATCGCGGCGTCGACCACCTGCTGCACACGGTGGATGTGGCTGGCAAAGCACGCCACGACGATCCGACGACCGGAGGACTCGAGGAAGACCCGACGCATGGTGGTTCCGACCGTGCTCTCCGAAGGGGTGAAACCGGGTTCTTCGGCATTGGTGGAGTCCCCGAGGAGGAGGCGAATGCCGTGCTCGGATGCCAGGGCGCCGATACGGGCCAGGTCGGTACGCCGGCCGTCGACGGGCTCCAGGTCGAGCTTGAAGTCCCCCGAGTGCAGGATCACCCCCTGGGGCGTGTGGAAGGCCAGCGCGAAAGCGCTGGGGACGGAGTGGGTCACGGGGATGAACTCCACGTCGCACGGCCCGATCCTCCGTCGCTCGTTGTCGGCCACGACCACGTACTCGGCCCGACCGCTCAGGCCGGCTTCGTCGATCCGGTTCCGAGCGAGTCCCAACGACAGCGCGGACCCGTAGATCGGTACCTCGAGGTCCCGTAGCAGGAAGGCCAGGCCCCCGGTGTGGTCCTCGTGACCGTGAGTGAGCACCACGGCCACGACTCGGTCGGCGTTCTCCTTCAGGTAGGAGAAATCCGGCAGTACCAGGTCCACTCCGGGCATGTCGGGATCCGGGAACATGATGCCGCAGTCGAGCACCAGAATTTTTCCGTCTACTTCGACGCAGGCGCAGTTCCGGCCGATCTCACCGAGCCCCCCGAGGAAGACGATCCGGACCGGTGATCGGGGTCCCTCCTTCGACCGGGGTCTTGCCGGTGATCGGGGTCCCTCCTTCGACCGGGGACTTGGCCCGCCGGTCGAACCGACACCGTCAGAGTCTTGCGGATCCGAATCTTCGGCCCGGGGCCGATCACCCCGGACAGCCTTCGGTTTACGGCGCTTGGCGCCCTCAGCCACCGCCACCACCGTGCAGGGCCGGCACCGCCAGACGTGCGATCACCCGTCGCGCCTCGCCTTCGAGCTCGGGCGGAGACGCCCCAAGGGGAAGCCGGCACTGGCCCACAGCAAGCCCTTGAATCCGGCATGCCGCCTTGGCCGGCAGCGGATTGGGGAAGTCGTCGCAGGACTCGAACCCGTAAGACTCCACGAGCCGGGCGTTCAAGTGGGCGGCACCGGTGACGTCACCGGACTCGAAGGCGGTGATCATCTCCCGAATCTCCCGGCCCGCCCAGTGGGATGCCACGCTGACCAGCCCCACGGCACCGACCGACAGGAAAGGAAGAGTCAGAGCGTCGTCGCCGCAGTAGACCTGCAGGGCTCCCGGCGCTTCGGCCATGAGGCGAGCAGCACCTGCAGCGTCGCCGGTGGAGTCCTTCACGGCCACGATGTTCGGCACCTCCGTCGCCAGGCGCACGATCGTCGGGCGGGAGATCAGGCGACCAGTCCGGACGGGGATGTTGTACAGCATGACCGGGAGGCCGGTCGACCCGGCGACCGCTGCGAAATGCTCGTAGATGCCCGACTGTGAGGGCCTGCTGTAGTAGGGGGTGACCAGCAAGAGCGCATCGACGCCGACATCGGCAGCCGTGGCCGCCAGGTCGATCGAGTGGCGGGTGTCGTTCGTACCGGCA
>JAJYZN010000108.1 GCA_021799915.1 Actinomycetes bacterium | reverse complement strand
CCCCCGGTGCACTGCGCCCGCTCGCCCGGGCACTGCTCTCGGTGGCGGCCGAGGTGCACGCCGCACGGGGAGACCCGCTTGGCACGAGCTACCCGAAGCAGGGCGTTGGCTTGCGGATGCCCGAGACGGGGGTCGTTCACCCCTTCCGTTCGGGGCTCCGTTATGGGCTCCGTTCTCCCGCCACTCCTGGGCGGACCCCTTGTGAGGTCGCGTCCTCGCAGGTGAGAGGCGCTGGGGCACCGCCAGTGGTGAATCCCGACTGTATGGGTGATTGTTCATGACTGCGGTGTCCTCTCGCCGTGGGCGCCGGCCGGGCCGGGTGAGCGATCGGCTGGTCCTCGACGTTGCGTCCTCGTTGACCGACCGAGACCGACAGATCCTTCGCCTCCTTCGCTGGCATCGGGTGCTCACCACCAGCCAGGTGCATGCCATGTTCTTCGGTGACCGCAACACCGCTCAGCACCGGATGGCCCGCCTCTACGAGCTGCGTCTCGTGGAGCGCTTCCGACCATTGCGCCAGGGCCGTGACGGCGAGTATCACTACGTGCTCGACACCCTCGGCGCCTACGTCCTCGCCGTGATGGCCAACCGTGACCCGGACCGGGAGGTCAAGGTTCGCTGGCACACCGACCAGGCGCTCTCGATCGCCACCAGCCAGCGTCTCGCCCACACCGTGGGGACCAACGACGTCTTCGTCCGAGTCGTCGCCGCCGCCCGCCACGATCCCGTCGCCCAGCTCGTGCCCTGGTGGGGCGAGCGCTACTCCAAGGCGGTCCTGGGAGAGGTGGTCCGTCACGACGGTCTCGGCGTGTGGCACGAGGCCGGAGGGTCGGTCACGTTCTGCCTCGAGTACGACCGGGGCAGCGAGCCCCTCGGCCGCCTGGCCGCCAAGGCCGTCGACTACGCCCGTCTGGAGGTCGCCTGGGGCGTTCCCTTCTGGGTGCTCGTCGTCGTCCCCGGCCCGCGCCGGGAGACCGGCGCCAGGGCGGTGTTGTCCGGAGAAGGCCTCGCGATGGCCACCACTACCCACTCCGACGCCGTCCGGCCGACAGACGCCGTGTGGGCGCCGCTCGACGCCATCGGGACCCGCCTTCGCCTCGTCGACTTGGCCGCCTGGCCCCGGTCGGCGGCCTCGACCGCCCGCCTGGCCAAGGCCGCCCGATACCGCCGGACCGGCCAATGGAGCGAGGAGGCGAGCTGACGGAGAAGGACTTGCAACCCGACACGGACGGAGCCCTCATGGAGGGGATCGAGCGAAGGAGCGTGATGCGATGCGCTGTGTGATCTACCTGCGGGTCTTGACCCGCGGACAGGCCGAGAAGGGCGAAGGGGAGGGGGGCTTCTCGATCCCGGCCCAACGGGAGGCCTGTGCCCGCCATATCCGACACGCCGGATGGGACCTCGTCGACGAGTACGCCGACCGGGGCGAATCGGCCAGAAGCGCCGAGCGCCCCCAGCTCCAGGCGATGCTGGCCCGCATCGCCGAAGAGCGCGACGTCGACGCCGTCGTCGTCCACAAGATCGACCGCCTGGCCCGCAACATGGAGGACCACGTGGCCATCCGCGTGCTGCTGCGACGCCGTGATGTGGCGCTGGTGTCGGTCACCGAGAACGTGGAAGAGACCGCCTCCGGCAGGTTGGTCGAAGGCATCCACGCCCTGATGGCCGAGTTCTACTCGGCCAACCTGGCCGCGGAGATCAAGAAGTGCATGGTGCAAAAGGCCAAGCTCGGCGGCTTCCCTCACGGCGCGCCGATCGGCTATCTGAACGTCAAGGACCTCGTCGGCGGACGCCAGGTGGCCCGCATCGTCCCTGATCCAGAGCGCGCCCCGCTCGTCACGGCTGCCTTCGAGCACTACGCCAGCGGGGACTGGACCCTCCGGCGCTTGGCGGGCGAACTGGGACATCGCGGCCTCACCAACCGAGGACGGCGCGACCGCCCGGTCAAGACGATCACCTGGCAGGGCCTCGCCAAGATCCTGGCCAACCCTATCTACACCGGCGTCGTCTGCTGGGGTGGGGTCGAGCACCCCGGCCTCCACCAGCCGTTCACCACCCCCGAGACCTTCCGCCGGGTCCAAGAGCTCCTCGCGGCGCGCTCGGTGCGCGGCACCCGGGAGCGCAAGCACCCCCACTACCTCAAAGGCGTCCTGCACCGCGGGGTGTGCGGAAGGCGCCTCTCGATCCAGCTCTCCAAGGGCCGCTACACCTACTTCTTCTGCCTCGGCCAGAAGAATGACCCCACCGGCACCTGCCGGGAGCGCTACATTGCAGCCGACGACCTCGAAGCCCAAGTCGAGCAGATCTACACCGCCATCCAGCTACCAGCCTTTTGGGCCGAACGCCTGCGCGAAGAACTGGGCGCCGAGGTCATCGAGCGCTAGCGCGCCGATGCCGCCCAGCGAGAACTGCTCATCCGCCGGGTGGCCAAGGCCGAGCCCGAACGGCGCAAGCTACTCGACGCCTACTACGGCGAAGGCATCGACGTCCCCACCTTGAAGGTGGAACAGGCCCGCATCGGCGTCGACCTCGCGACGGCCCAAGATCGTCTCGCCGACCTCGACGCCAACCTCACCGAGTGGCAGGAGATCTTGGAGCTCGCCGCCACTTTCGCCAGCTGTTGCGGCGACGCCTACCGCATGGCCACCGACCGCACCCGCCGCCAGTTCAACGCCGCGGTGTTGGAACGGCTCGATGTGAAGGACGGCCGGATCTGCCACGAGGAATACCGTCCGCCCTTCGACGACATCTTTCACGTGCCCGAGTTCGAATACGGAACACGAGAGCGGACGACGGGATTCGAACCCGCGACCCTCACCTTGGCAAGGTGATGCTCTACCAACTGAGCCACGTCCGCGTACTGGGGACACATTACCGCGCCGTCGCACCAGCGCACGCCCCAGGGGCCGCGCGGCGAACGCCTCCCACGCAACGATCTCGACCACGCTTCGGGGTGAGTGCGGATGTCGTGGAAGAAAACGCAGCCCACGGCCCTCGGAGGTGGTCGCCCGCGGTGACCAGGAGGTCCAGCAGCTCAACGAGGATGTCGAACAGCTCCCCTTCCCATCACTTGGAGCCGTCCTCGCTCACCGTCGGGCTCGTCTACGGCTCGTCTTCGGCTCGGCTTCGCGCACCGGTAGGCGGCACCGGGGGAGACCTCGATCCCGCGACCGGCGGCTTGGAGGACGACCGCACTGGCCTGCCGACTCGAACCGCCTCCACGAGCACTTGTTGAAGTGTGAGCTCCACTTGCTTCACCGGCGAGGATAAGTCATGCCGGCCTCCCGCTGCGTAAGACTCGTTCGATCCCCGGGTTCCTAAGGGACATGCTGACCGTCCGCCGGCAGCTGGCGACGGCCGAAGGGCTCGTGGGCTACTCCCGCGACGCCAACCTCCTCCGAAGGGTCTTCTGGACCTTTTCGGTATGGACCGACGATGAACACCTTCGCTCTTTCGCCTCCAGCGATCCGCACCGACGGATCATTGCCAGGCTCGGTCTCTTGATGGGGCAGACTCGCATCACCACTCACACGATGGTCGGATCGGCGATCCCGACTACGTGGCCCGAGCGGCGAGCCGCCCTAGGCTGAGCGCATTCCCCAGTACTACCCTCGAGACGTGACCGAGCGCCGTCAGCGGACCTGGACACCGGCCGATAGCCACCGGCCGATAGCCACCTGACGATGGCCACCATCCAATGGGGACCTGCCGGCAACCTTCGCGATTGGTCCTGCAGCATGTGGCGGTGACCTGATGAACCAGGAGGAGGGAGCGGACCGGGACCTGCCGGCGAAGGAACGAGCGCTGTACCGCTTGGCGTCATCCCGAGTGGTTGGCGGGTCGCTCTGGGTTCTGGCCGGAGCTGTGGCATTGGCCCTGCTGGCCGTGCTCTCGGCCGTGGGCACGGACCCGGTGGGTGGGTTCGTGGCGGCCGTGACCACCGGCGGGTACCGGGTTTCGATCGAGTGGCCGCGCCTCGTGTTGTTCACGGTGCTGGTCGGTGCCGACGTGGTCCTGCTGGCGCTCGCCGGAACGGTGGTCCTTCGGGAGTCCACGGCATCCGAAGGAACGACCCCGTGCGCGAAGAGCTGGCTGGCCCAGGTTGTCGTGCACGGCGCGCTTCTGTTCCCCGCAGGAGCCCTGTCGTTCGTCCTCTTGGGCTTTGCCAGCACCGGGAACCCCTCCGTGTTCACCTTCGTCGAGCACGAGCTGGTCATCGCCGCCGGCACCGTCGTCGTGGTGGCTCTCGCCACCCTCATCGTCGTGTGGGCAGCGCCCCGACGCCGGTGGGAAGCCCTGCGGCGTGGACCGTGGTCGGTGAACGCGATCGCGGCGATCGTGGTCCTGGCCGGCACCGCGGCCCCGTATGCGGTGACCGCGGTTGGCTCACCGCTGGGCGAGTCCGTGGTTCTTACAGGCTTTGCCGAAGTGCTCGCAGCGCCCGCCCCGCGCCTGGTCGGAGCGTACGATGTCGCTTGCGGCGACCGGAACCGCTGCGTGGTGGTGACGTCGGTGCACGGACTTCCCGCGTCGGATGCGCAGTACGAGGGGGTCGCGGCCACTGCCGATGCCGGTCGGACGTGGCGGTCGGCGCTCCTTGCGAGCGGGGTCGAGCTCAGCTCCACCGGCCTCACGTGCCGAGCCAACAGGTGCTGGGGGTGGGCCCATAATCTCGATCCACACCGGGGGGCGGCCGAATATGCCATCGTGTCAGTGGTCATCGCGAGCTCTGGGGCTCCGACCGTTGTGAGCCACGCTGTGACTCGTCAGTTCACCGGGCTGGCGTACTGGAACGGCAACTGCTGGTCGGCAGAGGACTGTCTGGTCGTCGTCTCGACAGGTTCCCTTCCCCCGGCGACAGCATCGGCTTCAGCTCCGGCCGTTCGAAGGTCGCGGGGAACCGAACCACCGGGCGAGACGGCCCTGTCCACCTCCGATGGAGGGGCACTGTGGCGGGCCGTGCCCGTTCCCTTTCCACCCGGATCGGTGGTTCGGGGCCGGGTGGGGACGACAGCACTCACGTCTGTCCGGGGACCATGGTGCACGGCCTACGGATCGTGCCTGGTCACGGTGTCGGCGAAGGCCCAGGAATGCCGATCAGTCACGACCGGTACATACTGCACTTCCCTACAGGTCGTGGACGCGACGACGGACGGAGGGCAGACCTGGAGCTCGAGAGCGTCGATCCCCCAGAGCGACCACCTGGCTCCGATCCTGTGCTCGTCGCCTCCGGCGTGCGAGGCCACCGACGTGATGTCGGCCCGTCCGACGTCCGTGCTCTCGATCGACACAGGCGCCTCGTGGGGGGAGCCGGTGCATATGGCCGGAGCCGTCGAACGCCTGTCCTGCTCGGTGACCGCCTGCGTGCGGGTGGAGCGCCGTACCTCGACGACGGTGATGGCCAGCGTCTCGACCGACGGGGCCCGGAGCTGGGGTCGTGGCGCGGTCCTGCCCAGTGACGTGTCGTTCGGAGCTACCGGTACGTCGACCTGTTCCGTCGCTGGTCCCTGCGTCGCCGCCTCCTGGCGCCCCGGGCCGCCTCAGAGCTCGACGGTCGTCGCCGTGTCCGCACCTGGAGGCACGTGGAGAGTCCGGACGCTCCCACCCCCGCGTCCCTGAGCTAACCGGCTCCTTCGGGATGCCTGCGAGCCAGAAGGACCCCTCTGGCGTAGGCGGCTTGGCCGGCGTGTTGGAGGCTGTCGTCGGCGATGCTCACCAGGCGGACGCCGAGCGTGACCGGTGGGTCCCAGCGCCGGTCTACCACGCGGTCCAGATCTGCCGGCACCAACTCGCCCAGCATGCCGACGGTTCGGGATTGGACGGCGTCGAGGTAGTCGGTGAGGACGTCGGGGCTGTCGGGACGCACCGCTCTCACCTCATCTGGTGAGTGGCGGTACCCGGTGTCGGTCGGATCGGCCTCGAGGCCGAAACCCGTGGCCCACTCCCCGGTCTCCCAGAGCTGCTGGGTGCTCAGGATCTCGGCCACGTGGTGATCCTGCACCCGGGTCAGGTGCCATATCAGCCAGCCGACCGGATTGGCGCCAGGCCAGGGTTCACGGCTCAACTCGTCGGCGCTCAAGTCGTCGAGCGCGGTGCGGACCAGGGGTGGGATACGTCCGTAGAGCTCGCACAGCAGATCAGCGACGTCCATGGTGTCAAGTCTTCCACCCCAGAGGGCCGAGCCGGAACGAGGACCCCGAAAGTGGCACCGGGCAAAGGCTTCGTCGGCAGGCGCGGGCGAGGTAGAAAGGGATACAGCGCACGGGTGCCGCGTTCCCGATTTGTCGACAGGAGGTCCGATGCTCGCTCTGGTCCTGGTTCTGACCGGAATCGTGCTACTCCTGACGGTGCTGGTGGCCGGCCTGCTTCGGAGCCACGCCGACATCCTGAGGGCGCTCCACGACCTGGGGGCCGGGGTGGGGGACCCGGCCAGGGCGCCCCGTGCCGGCGGCCGCAGGGCATCAGGCCTTGAGGAGCCGGTACTGATCACGATGGGACCGCGCCTCCCTTCCGAGCGGAGCTCGACGACCGCGCCGCCGCTGTCGGGGGTGACGCCACGAGGGGATGCCCTGGCGATCGACGTCGGGCGTTCGGGGCGCCTGACGCTGCTGGCCTTCCTCTCGTCGGGCTGCGCGACGTGTGCCGCGTTCTGGTCGGACCTGGCGACCCCGGATCGACGGGGTCTGCCCGATGACGTCGGGCTCGTCGTCATCACCAAGGGGCCCGAGCTCGAAGTCCGCTCCGAGGTGTCCGAGAGAGCCGGTCCGCACGTAAAGGTGGTGATGTCCTCCGAAGCCTGGACCGACTACGAGGTGCCCGGGTCGCCGTTCTTCGTACTGGTGGACGGGCAGCGGGGTCGGAGGATCGGCGAAGGAGTGGCCAACCAGCTGACCCAGGTGGCCGAGATGGTGCGACGGGCCCGGGCCGACGCCCAGCCGTTCACCCTGCGGGCCGACGGCGCAGTGCCGGTGGGCGGGGACGTGAACGGTCCGGATCGCCGAGTCGTCGAAGGGACACGCGAGCATGACAGCCTCGACGGCCCTGGGCGCGAGCGCGAGAACGATCGGATACTCATGGCCGCCGGCATCCCCCCGGGGCACACCAGCCTCTACCCGAAGGCGCTTTCGGACATCATGGATTCCCGACCGCAGGCCCGTGACCGGCATCCGGCACCAAAGGGCACGGATCCTCGGTGATGCCCCGTCTCAGGGCCCACGGCCTTTCGGTGACCATGCCCGATGGGTTCGAAGGGAGGATCTTCAGACGGGCTCCGGTCGCCGGGAGCACCACGTACGCGGTGGTGCACGTGGCGACTTTTCCGCTCCCCGACGAGGTGGCCGACTTCGGCGGGGGCGCAGTGACGCTCATGGGCCGAGATGACGTGTTCGTGGTGCTCTTCGAGTACGGGCCGGAGTCGATCGGCACGGCGCTGTTCGCCCGCCAGGGGATACCGCGGTACCTCGCGCCGTCGGACTTCTCGACCACCGTCCTCCGCCGGGGCGTTCCTGGGCACGCCGGTACTCAGCAGTTCTTCACCGAAAGCGGACGGCCGTTCACGCTCTACGCCGTCGTCGGGAGCAGCGCCCGCCGCGCGGTCACCGTGCCCAAAGTCAACTCGGTGCTCGCCGGCATCACCGTCCAGCCCGCGTCGACGAGGGAGGTGGCCCGGGTCACGAGTGCCCCCACGTCCCTGGAGCGGTGGGCGGCGTGGAACTGACGGTGTCCCCGTTCCTGGGTGTGTACCTGTCGGGTGCGATCCTCCTGGTGGTGGCCGGCGTGATGAAAGCGGCGCGCCCGGGAGACACCGCCCGGGCCCTGGCCGACCTGGTGCCCGGACCCCTCGGCCACCACGTGCGCCTGCGCGTGGCTGTACGCACCGGGGCGGTGATCGAGTTCGGGATCGGGCTCTGTGCCTTGGCATTCCCCCGCCCGTGGACGGCGCTGGCGGTGGCGGTGTCGTACCTGGGGTTCACGGCCGTGGTGACTGCGGCCCGGTCGGCCGGGGGAGTGCTGGCCAGTTGCGGGTGCTTTGGCCGGGCGGACACGCCGGCCACGGTGCTTCACCTCGTCATCAACGCCGTCCTGGCCGCCGGGTCGGGGCTCGTCGCTCTCGGCTTCTTGGTGTGGCACGACCCGGCCCGGGGTTCGGTCCTCACCGTGCTCGGTGGACAGCCGTGGTCCGGGGCGCCGCTTCTCGGGTTGAGCGCGCTGGGAGCTGCCGTGGCCTACGTGGCCATGGCCGTGATGCCCGCCGTGCAAGCCGCCCGCAACCCCGGGATGCCGACGTGGAGGCCGGGAAGGTGAGCTTCACCGCCGGCCTGGCCGAAGGGGCATCACGCCTGGTCGGCAGGCATGTCTCCCGCAGGAGCTTTATCACCCGGTCGGCCATGGCGGGCAGTGCGGTGGTCATCGGCGCCGGGCTGGACCTGGCCCTGAAACCCGGGACGGCGTACGGCTATATCTGCCAGTGCGGCAACGGGACATGCGGTTGCGGCACAACGTGCTGTTCGGGGTTCACCGAATTCTGCTGCGCGGTGAACGGCGGCTACAACTACTGTCCCGCCGGAACGGTGATGGGCGGTTGGTGGAAGGCCGACAATTCTTCGTACTGCGGCACAGGCCCCCGGTACTACATGGACTGCAATGCCACGTGCCATTGCCAGACAGGGGAGTACGCGGGGTTCTGTTCCACCACATGCGACGGGCTGACCTGTGCGTGCGGGGCGACAGGCTGTAACTCCTTCCTGGTGGGATGCCTGCAGTTCCGCTACGGGCAGTGCAACCAGAACGTCCCGGTGGTAGGGCGAATCCTGTGCCGGGTGGTGGCGTGCGTCCCCCCGTGGGAGATCACAGCATCGTGCACTACGGCCAGCGCCAACGACACAGGCACGGCGGAACAGGACGTGCCCTGCTGGACCGACGCCTTCCCAACCCCCCCGTGCGACTCACCGGCCACGAACTGCCAGACGGTGGCCATGGCTGCCATCGCCGGATCGGCGGCTGGCGGGGTGGTGAGCGCCACAGGCTCAATCACAAACCCCACCACAGGCACACCCACACGCACCGGGGGCCGGACACCGGTGGGGTACGGCCTGGTGACGGCGTTCGGGCGGTTGTTCTCCTACGGGGCGTTCCCCTCCGATGGAGACGAGACAGGGGTGGCGCTGGACAAGCCCATCGTGGGCATGGCCACCACCCCGTCGGGAAAGGGCTACTGGTTCGTGGCCGCCGACGGGGGGATCTTCAGCTTCGGCGCGCCCTTCTTCGGATCGCCGGCGTG
>JAJYZN010000107.1 GCA_021799915.1 Actinomycetes bacterium | reverse complement strand
GACGAGCGCTTCGCCCCGGTCCGTGACGCCTTCGCCGCCAACTTCGCCGAGCGCGGGGAGCTCGGTGCCGCCGTCACGGTGGTCGTCCGCTACCCCAAGGCGCCGGTCTTCGTCGCCTGGGTCCTGGCGGTCATGGTGGCAGTGCCTGTCCTCTGGCTCGCAGGGCGACTGTTCAAGTGGATGGGCATCAGCCTCCTCGTCACCACCACCCGCCTGATCTACCGCCAGGGGATCTTGGGCCGGGATCTGGTCCAGCTCCGCTTGCAGCGGGTGACCGAGGTCCACTGCACCCAAACCTTCGTGGACCGCCTCGTCGGCACGGGACGCATGGTCATCGAAGTCGAAGGAGACGGGCCCATGGCAATCGACGACGTGCGCCGCCCCGCTGCCCTCCAAAGGGTCATCACGCGCCAGCTCGACGCGCTCCAGTCCGGCATGCCCAATGGCGCCGTCCGGTCACACCGGGGTTCTGACTACGAGCCGTCGCGCACCGCCGCCGAACCCCGTGGCTGGGCCCCGTCCCCAGGAGCGGACTCGACGCCGCCGAGCGGCACGCCGTCCGTGCACGGGTCGCCAGGGCCAGGCGGGATCGAGCCGTTCGCCGCCGGAGCGACTGGTGCTGCACCTCCGGCGGCCTTTCCCTCAATGGCACCCGCGGGATCGGTCGTTCCCCCCGCGGCGCCGGACCATGAAAGAGGGGTGAACAGGTTCACCTCCGACGAGGTGGGTGAAAGAACCGGTGAGGCGGGTGGCACCGCGTCGATCCCACAGCAGCTCATCGCCCTCGACGAGCTCCGTCGCCGGGGGATCATCTCCGATGAGGAGTTCGCCGCGAAGAAGACTGAGCTCTTGGGCCGGATGTGAGGTGTGCCGCCACCGCCACGTGTGGCTCTCCGGGCCGCTTGGCGCCCCTGCCGCTGCGCCTGACGCCGGGCTGGTGCCGCCGACGCTACCGTAGGGCGGTGGAAATCCGTCGATATCGCTGCAACGCTTGCGGGAACCTCACGCGTTTCGACGTCACGGTCACCCGGACGACGCGGGCCTTCTACCACTATTCGGTGGGCGGCGACTTGCGTGTCGATCACGAGGACGTCACGTCCGAAGTGGTCGAGTCGGTGGAGTGCCGGTGGTGTGGCCACGGCCGTGAAGTCGAACTGGTCGACGGCGAACATGGTGCCGGTCGGGTGGTCGGAACGGGGAACGTTCCTCCGGCGTGACCCGTCGGCGCATGCAGCCGCGTACCGTCCGGCCGCCGGTCGTGACTGCAGAACCGCTGGTCGTGGCTGCTGAATTGGTGCCCATCCCGACGTACCGGGGGTCTCCGGCGACCATCGCGACCGACATCTCGGGCGTGGACCCATTCGGCGAACCGGTCGAGATCTCCATCGTCGGCTCGGGTCGTTGGACGCTCTTGGTGTTCCTCTCGTCCTCATGTCATGGCTGCAGACCGCTGTGGGAGGTGCTGTCCGATCCGCAAGCCTGCGGGCTCTCAGTCTCCGACGAGCTGGTCGGTGTCACCCGGGATCCGTGTCACGAAGACCCCGGCGCTGTCCGGCGTTGGGCGGTCCCCCCCGCACGTATCGTCATGTCCGATGCCGTGTGGCACGCCTACGGGGTCCACGGCCCACCGTTCTTCTCTCTGGTCGACGGCCGAGACGCGAGACGGAGTCCTCAAGGTGCGACGGTCGGGCGTGGGGGAGCGGCGGCTGCCCAGCATGGCGGTACCTGCGCGCTCGGGCCGGCTCCTCGAGTGGTGTCCGAAGGAGTCGTCTGGGGGGTCGACCAGCTCGCCGAAGACGTTCGCCGTGCCGTTGCGCAGCATTCGACCACAAGTGGAGCAGTAGCCGGACCCGCCCCCGCGCCGGTGGCCGCGCCGGCTGGATCGCCTTCGGACAGTCTCCCAGGACGCCGTGAAGCCCCAACAACGCCACCGGGCACCGTCTTCGGTGGCTAATACACCCCCAGTGCACACTGTCTCATGCAGCCGAGGGCTCAGATCGAGCATCGGCTGGTCGGGAAGGAGACACTCATGGACACGAATGGCTTCACGATCGACTGCGAGAGCTGTGCATGGCAGGCGACGGCCATGTGCGATGACTGCGTGGTCTCGTACCTGCTCGGGCGCGAGCCGGACGACGCGGTGGTTGTCGATGCCGCCGAAGCTCGTGCGATGCGGATGCTCGAGCGCGCCGGGCTCGTGCCGAGTCTCCGGTTCGAGACGCGGAGCGGCTGAGCAGCGGGAGCGGCGACGGTGATGACCGGCGATGGTCTGGGAGCGCGACGCCTCGGTCAGCGACTTGTCCGCCACCCCCAGCCCGGCCGCCATAGCCAGCCCGGTGGGCACGGCCAGCCCGGTGGGCACGGCCAGCCTGGCCGCCACCTCCTTGTCACGAATGACTTCCCTCCCAAAGTCGGCGGCATCCAGAGCTACCTCTGGGAACTGTGGAGCCGGCTCGATCCCGAGAGCTACGTCGTGCTCAGCGCGAGCTCGGATCCGGGCGCGGGCACGTTCGACGCCGAGCAAGCGCAGCGCGGGGTCCGCATCGAGCGGGTGCCGCAGCGGATCCTCTACTTCCCGACCCGCTCGGCTCGCCAGCGGGTGCGGACCCTGGCCGGCGAAGTGGGGGCTTCGCTGGTGATCCTCGACCCCGCGGTGCCACTCGGCCTGATCGGTCCCGAGCTCGGCATCCCCTACGGCGTCGTCCTCCACGGAGCGGAGGTCACGGTTCCCGCTCGCGTGCCCGGCATGAGGTCCACCCTGGCTCGAGTCCTCGCGGGCGCGTCGCTCGCCATCTCCGCCGGTGGGTATCCCGCAGCCGAGGGGAGGAGAGCCGCCGGACAGCAGATGCCCCCGGTGGTCGAGATCCCTCCTGGAGTCGATTGCACGAGGTACACGCCGCTCGACGGCGAAGCACGGGCCGCTGCCCGGCATCGTCTTGGCCTCCCGACCGATGGCCTGCTGGTGGCGAGTGTGAGCCGGTTGGTCCCTCGCAAAGGCATGGACGTGACGGTGGAGGCGGTTCGCCGGCTTCGTTCGTCGTTTCCCGACATCACCCTGGCCATTGCGGGCACGGGCCGTGAGGAGACGGCGCTCGCCGCCCAGGTCCGACGTTCGGGCGCGCCGGTCCACCTGCTCGGTCGGGTTGGCGAAGAGGAGAAGTCGATGCTGCTCGGCGCGTGCGACGTCTTCGTCATGGCATGCCGGACCCGCTGGCTGGGCCTGGAGCAGGAAGGCTTCGGGATCGTGTTCATGGAGGCGGCGGCGTGCGGGGTACCGCAGGTCGCGGGGTCGAGCGGGGGAGCGGCAGAAGCGGTGGAGGACGGCGAGACCGGATTGGTGGTCGATCGGCCCGGTGACCCGGGAGCCGTTGCCGAGGCATTGCGACGCCTGCTGTCCGACGCTGCCTTGCGCAGGCGCATGGGTGCCGCTGCGCGTCGCCGGGCAGTGGCATCCTTCGATTACGACCGTCTCGCCCCTAGGCTGGTCGAGGCCCTTTCGAACTACGGGTCCTGACGGGAGCGGGCATCGGACGAGCGGGCATCAAAGACCCGTGCGCTCTCGCCTAGGGTGAGCCGTTGCCGTCAGGCGCCGGGTCTGATCCCGGAGCCGGAGGCGGTGCCGGCGGCCGAGAGATGCCGGGTGTACACGGGATGCTGGACAGAGGAGGACCAGGTGCCGGACAACGCTACGGAGCACACCAGTGTGGCGGCGCCGCCCGAGCGGTGCTTTGCCGTTGTGGCAGACATCGAGCGGTACCCCGAGTGGGCCGCCGACATCAAAGAGGTCACGGTCCTCGAGCGCGACGACGAGGAGCGTCCGCTTTCAGTCACCTTCCGGGCTGCCGCGTTCGGGAGGAGCACGAGCTACACCTTGGCCTATGACTATTCAGAAGCACCCCGCGTGCTCTCGTGGAAGCTCACCAAAGGCGATATCACCACGAAGCTTGACGGCAGCTATGAATTCGACGCGGCCGACGGAGGTGGCACCGACATCAGCTACCACCTCGAAGTCGAGCTGCGGGTCCCCATCCCCGGGTTCATCAAGATGCGGGCCCAGAGCCGGATCATGACCACCGCGTTGCGCGACCTCAAGGCACGGGTCGAGTCCACGGCGTGAACCCGAGTGCCCGGCTCCCTTCGCGCTCCCAGCGAGGCGTGAGCCCGAGATCGGTTCTCCGGGCGCCTTCACGGTCGCGCCGGCGGGTCCGCAACGTGACCGGAGCGGGCCGCGGGCTCGCCTTCGGGATCGACATTGGGGGCACGAAGATGCTCGGTGTGGCGATAGACGCCGACGACGAGATCGTCGCCGAAGCCCGGGTTCCCACGCCCCACGCCGCACTCGACCTGCTCGAGCAGCCTGCGAGCGCGCTCGAGCAAGGTGGGGAGCCGGGCACGAGAGGCGCGGGCGCGCCGGGCACGAGAGGCGCGGGCACTGACGTCGCCGACGCAGTGGTCGAGGTAGTGCGGTTGCTACGCCTCGAGATCGAAGGTGGCACAGGACGTGCCAACCCCGCCACACCAGGCCCGGCACCCGCCACACCAGGCACAGTACCCGCCACCGGTCCCAGCACCCGCCACCGGAGCGCTACTCGTGCACCGGTCGGAGTGGGCGCTCCGGGGATGCTCGATCGTGACGGTGTGCTGAGGTTCTCCCCCAACTTGCCCGGTGCAGCAGGAGCCGACCTCCACGCTTTGATCTCCGTCCGCATGCCCGGAACGACGGTGGTCGTGGAGAACGACGCCAACTGCGCGGCCCTGGCTGAGCTGCGGCATGGAGCGCTCCGCGGCGCCGAGGACGCGGTCGTGGTCACGCTGGGGACCGGGATCGGCGGGGGCATCGTGCGCGGCGACCGGGTCGTGCTCGGCGCGTTCGGGTTCGCCGGGGAGATCGGTCACATGGTGGTGGACCCGGCAGGACCTCCGTGCCCGTGCGGGCGCCGGGGCTGCTGGGAGCGCTACGCGTCGGGGGGCGGCCTGGCCCGGCTGGCCCGCGAGGCGGCCTATGCCGGACGGCTTGGCGACGTGGTGGCCATGGCAGGTGGTGACCCCGAGCTCGTCCGTGGCGAGCACGTCACGCGCGCCGCTCGTCGGGGTGAGCCGGGCGCGCTCGGGGTTATGGACGAGCTCGGCTGGTGGATCGCCTTGGGCTTGACCAACCTGGTGGCGATCCTGGATCCAGAGAGGATCGTGCTCGGCGGTGGGCTCGGCGAGGCAGAGGAGATGTTGCTGGCGCCGACCCGTCGGGCATTTGCCCACCTGGCCGAAGGAGCCGTCGTCCGTCCCGACATCGAGATCCTCGTCGCCGAGCTGGGAGAGCGTGCCGGCGCCGTCGGCGCAGCGATGATGGCCCGGACCGGCGGGCTCGGATGAAGCCGCCCGGCACCCCGGCACCGCCCGGCACCCCGGCACCGCCCGGTACCCCGGTACCGCCCGGCACCCCAGCGGTCCGTTCCGGCGTGGTGCTCCCGACCTTCTGCGACGAGGCGGGTCCGGCGCTCGAGGTTGCCCGCCGAGCCGAAGCCGCCGGTGTCTCGGGCGTGTTCTGCTACGACCACCTCTGGCCGATGGGACGGCCGGACCGTCCGGCGCTGGCCCCGTTCCCGGTGCTCGCGACGATCGCCGCCGGCACCGAACGGCTGTGGGTCGGGACGCTCGTGGCCCGGGTGGGCTTGGTCCCCGACGAGGTGCTCCTCGCCGAGATCGACACGCTCTCGGTCCTGGCTCCTGGCCGAGTGGTCGTCGCGTTGGGCACCGGCGATCACCTGAGCGCCGAGGAGAACAGGGCCTACGGCATCCCTTTCCCTCCGGCAGCCACACGCCGCGACGCGCTGCGGCGGGTCGCACGGACGCTGAAAGCGCGCGGGGTGCCGGTGTGGATCGGTGCCGGAGCGCGGGCGACGACGGCGGTGGCCGAGGAAGTCGGCGTCGCGCTGAACGTGTGGGACGCCTCCCCCGAGGAGGTGGCCTCGTTGTCCCAGAGGACCGAAGTGACGTGGGCCGGCCCGGTGCCGGGTGCCGCGACGGGTGGAGCCGCCGCGACCGACGAGGCGATCACCGACGCGGCGGCCCTCGACTCCTCCGTCTTGCAACTGGCTGCCGCCGGGGCCACGTGGATCGTGTACGGCTGGCCGGTGCCGATGGAGCCGCTGGTTCGAGCGGTCGGGGCGCAATCTGGCGCGCACTAACCTGAGTGGATGGAGTTCCGCCGGATCAACGGCCTGCCGCCGTACGTCTTCGCCACTATCGACAGCCTCAAGCTGGAGGCTCGGCGAGCCGGCAAGGACGTCATCGACCTCGGGTTCGGCAACCCCGACCTGCCCTCCCCGTCAGTGGCGGTCGACAAGCTGGCCGAGGCGGCCCACAACCCGAGGAACCACCGGTACTCCTCCTCCAAGGGCATCCCCAAGCTGCGCCAGGCGATCAGCGACCTCTACAGCCGGACGTTCGGCGTCGAGGTGGACCCCGAGTCCGAGGTGGTCACCACCATCGGCGCCAAGGAGGGACTGTCTCACCTCATGTGGGTGCTGCTGGGCCCAGGCGACACGGCGTTCGTTCCCTCACCGTCGTACCCGATCCACATCTACGCGCCGCTCTTCGCGGGGGCGGACATCCGCCAGGTCCCGCTCCACGGGCCCGGCAGCACAGCCGGGAGCGAGGCCGGTTCGGGAGCGCTCGACCCGGGGGACGCGTTCTTTGACTCGCTGATGGAGACGTGGGAGTCGACGTGGCCCAAGCCCAGGGTGATCGTGCTGTCGTTCCCGCACAACCCGACGACGGCGTGCGTGGAGTACGGCTTCATGGAGCGCCTGGTCGGGTTTGCCCGGGAGCACGAAGTGGTGCTCGTGCACGATTTCGCCTACGCCGATATCGGGTTCGACGGCTACCGCCCTCCTTCGATCCTGCAGGTCCCGGGAGCAAAGGACGTGGCAGTGGAGCTGTACACGATGACCAAGTCGTTCTCGATGGCCGGTTGGAGAGTCGGCTTCATGCTGGGCAATGCCGCCATCATCCAGGCGCTCACCAAGCTCAAGAGCTACTTGGACTACGGCACGTTTCAGCCGATCCAGATCGCCGCGATCGTCGCCATGAACGAGGCGTCCGACTACCCGAACCAGATCAGGGACTGCTACGAGATCAGGCGCAACACCTTGTGCAACGGCCTCAGCCGCATCGGGTGGGAGGTGACCCCTCCGAGGGGGACGATGTTCGTGTGGGCCAGGCTCCCCGAGCCCTATCGCGAGATGGGCTCACTCGAGTTCGCAAAGCTCTTGGTGCGTGATGCCGAGGTCGCTACCTCCCCCGGGGTCGGGTTCGGCCCAGGCGGTGACGGCCACGTGCGCTTCGCGCTGATCGAGAACGAGCAACGCACCCTCCAGGCAGTGAGGAACCTCCGCCGGGCGCTCACGAAGCTCGGCTGAGGCGGCCGTCTCGGGTCTCAGGGCCGGCCGGCCGCGGCGCTGTCAGGGCCGACCGTCTCCGGGCACGCCCACGCGGCACGTCTCGATCCTGCCGTGCCGTGCCGCTGCCGCCGGCTCCTCCTCGCTCGTGGGCCCGGTCACGCAGTACAGGGTCCGCCGGTCCGAGCCGCCGAGCATGCACGCAAAGCACGTCTGGGAAGTGGCGACCCGGTCCAGCACCTCGCCCCCCTCGGCCACTCGGCGGCACTCCGGACCGAGCGCGTTGGCCACCCAGATCGCGCCGTCGGCGTCGAGGCAGATCCCGTCAGGCGCGCAGTTCTCCAGCGACGCCCATACTCTCCGGTCCTGCAGCGTGCCGTCGGCACCCACGGTGAACGCCGTGAGCTGCAGGGCCATCGATTCGGCGACCACGAGCGTGTGTCCGTCGGGGAAGAGCACGGACCCGTTCGGGAAAAAGAGATCGGCCGCGGCCTCCGTGGACGTGCCGTCGGGGTCGATCCGCACCAGGGAGGTCGTGCACGGGGACGCCTTCCCGGCGTAGAAGGCGTACAGGTCGAACCCGAAGTTCCCGACGTACGCTCGGCCGGCTGCGTCCACCACCATGTCGTTGCCGTGGAACGTGGCCCAGGGCGTGAGCGTGCCGTGAGGCACCAGGCGGCCGTCGGGCTCGCACCGCAGGACTTCCCTTGCCTGCATCGCGACGACGAGCAGGCGGCCGTCAGGCAGCCAGCCCAGCCCCGAAGGACGGTCGTCCAGCTCCACCTCCCGGCGCCGATCACCGGCCTCGTCCACGGAGAAGACTGCGTGGTCGAAGAAGTCCGAGTACCACAGGCGACCCTCATGCCAGCGGGGCGACTCCCCGAAGTGAAGCCCGTCGACGAAGGGCTCGGCGTGGCGGTCAATCGGTGCGTCGCTCATGGGCTCCTCCTCTGCGCCGGGCAAACTCGGATCGGTCGTGCCCGGCCGACGGCAGGCCCACGCTACCTACTGCGAGGTCCGCCCGCCGCCCCGTGCCGCCCGCCGCCCCAACGTGTCCCCGCCACAGGCTGCTCTGCAGAGGTACGGTGGCCCGTGGCCTACTGGGTGCTCAAGGTGCTGCTCACCCCAGTCTTCTACCTCCTGTGGCCGGTGAAGGTCGAGGGGCGCGAGCACCTGCCCACCCACGGACCGGCGGTGCTGGCGGCCAACCACCAGTCGTTCTGCGACTCGTTCTTCCTCCCGCTGGTCGTGCGCCGCAAAGTGGCGTTCCTGGCCAAAGCCGAGTACTTCGATTCCTGGAAGACGGCGTGGTTCTTCCGGGCGGCCGGGCAGATCCCGATCCAGCGCTCGGGCGGGTCGGCGTCGGAACGAGCGCTGGCAACTGCCCGCCAGGTGCTCGCCGGCGGCAAGCTGCTCGGGCTCTATCCCGAAGGCACCCGTTCGATGGACGGGCGCGTCCATCGCGGTCGTACGGGCGTCGCCGGTCTCTCACGAGAAATCGGAGTCCCGGTCATCCCGGTCGGCATCCTGGGCACCGAGGCGGTGCAGCCGGTGCGAGCGAGGTTGATGCGGCCGTTCCACAAGGTGACGATCCGCTTTGGCGCGCCGATGCAGATGACCCCTGCTGCCGACCCCGACGATCCGATGGCCGACCACGACCACACGTTCTGCCGCGCCTTCACCGACGACGTGATGCGCGAGATCGCCCGGCTGTCAGAGCGAGACTACGTGGACGAGTACGTGCCAAAGCGCAGCGGCGCCTGAGCCGATCTCGGTTTACGCTGGGGCGATGATCTCTCTCTTGGCGGCCGCCGCCGGCCCCCACAGGACAGCGTGATGGAGAGGTACTGCGTGCGGATCGAGATGACCGACCGCCCCGGGGCGCTCGGTCAGGTGGCGAGCCGCATCGGTG
>JAJYZN010000106.1 GCA_021799915.1 Actinomycetes bacterium | reverse complement strand
ACCCTGGGCCCCAAGGGCCGCAACGTCGTCCTCGACAAGAAGTGGGGGGCCCCGACGATCACCAACGACGGCGTGTCCATCGCCAAGGAGATCGAGCTCGAAGACCCCTACGAGCGCATCGGTGCCGAGCTGGTGAAGGAAGTGGCCAAGCAGACCGACGACGTGGCCGGGGACGGTACGACCACCGCCACGGTGCTGGCCTGGGCGATGGTGCACGAAGGCCTCCGGAACGTCGCCGCCGGAGCCAATCCGATGTCGTTGAAGAAGGGCATCGAGGCCGGGGTGGAAGAAGCGGTGAACTCGATCCACGGCATCGCCAAGGAGACGGACTCCAAGGAGCAGATCGCCCAGGTGGCCTCGATCTCGGCGGCGGACACCGAGATCGGCGGGATGATCGCCGAAGCCATCGACAAGGTGGGGAAGGACGGCGTCATCACCGTCGAAGAGTCCCAGACCTTCGGGATGGAGATGGACCTGGTGGAGGGGATGCGCTTCGACAAGGGGTACATCTCGCCCTACTTCGTGACCGATCCCGAGCGGATGGAAGCGGTGTTGGAAGACGCCTACGTGCTCATCGTGGGGTCGAAGATCACCGCCGTGCGGGATCTGCTCCCGGTGCTCGAGAAGGTCATGCAGTCCGGCAAGCCGCTGGTGATCATCGCCGAAGACGTCGAAGGAGAGGCGCTGGCGACCCTCGTGGTGAACAAGATCCGTGGCACCTTCAAGAGCGTCTCGGTGAAGGCCCCGGGGTTCGGAGAGCGGCGCAAGGCCATGCTCCAGGACATCGCCATCTTGACCGGAGGCCAGGTCGTCACCGAGGAGGTGGGCCTGAAGCTCGAGAACGTCGGGCTGGACCTCCTGGGCAAGGCCCGCAAGGTGGTGGTGACCAAGGACGAGACCACCGTCGTCGAAGGGGCCGGTGACGAGGCTGACATCAAGGGTCGGATCAACCAGATCAAGACCGAGATCGAGAACACCGACTCGGACTACGACCGTGAGAAGCTCCAGGAGCGGCTGGCCAAGCTGTCCGGTGGGGTGGCCGTCATCAAGGTCGGCGCCGCCACCGAGGTGGAGCTCAAGGAGAAGAAGCA
The DNA here is from genome assembly GCA_021799915.1 of Actinomycetes bacterium. Next base: position 8,248 of record JAJYZN010000106.1, on the reverse strand, counting down.
CCGTATCGAGGACGCTGTGTCCACCACGAAGGCCGCCATCGAGGAAGGCGTCGTGCCCGGAGGTGGCGTGGCTCTCCTCCGGGCTCAGGCCGCAGTTCTCGAGCGGAGCGAGAAGCTCGAAGGGGACGAGGCCACGGGTGCCAGGATCGTGGCCCGGGCCGTCGAAGAGCCGCTGAAGCAGATCGCGGTGAACGCCGGCCTCGAAGGTGGAGTGATCGTCGAGAAGGTGCGAAACCTGAAGGGTGCCGAAGGGCTCGACGCCGCCAGTGGCGAGTACGGTGACCTCTTCAAGGCCGGGGTCATCGACGCCGCCAAGGTGACCAGGTCGGCCCTCCAGAACGCCGCATCGATCGCCGCGCTCTTCCTCACCACGGAGGCGGTCATCGTGGACAAGCCCGAAGAGAAGGCCCCGGCCATGCCCGGCGGGGGCATGGAGGACTACTGATCGCCTCCATCGGCACGTGTCGTGAAGGTCGAGGGGCGCCTGCGGGCGCCCCTCGACCGCGTACCGGCTCCGTTTCCGTAAGCTGAGGCCATGGGAACGACGCCCGAAGGCTCGAGTAGAGAGCCACTTCGACCCTCGGTCGGGGTGAGCGTCCTCCATCTCTTCTGCCGGGTGGCAGGCGCGCTGGACGCCGTGCGGATCGGGGACGCGGTGGACCACGTCGGCGAGCAAGGTGGTCACGTGGTGTCGGTGGCGATGCTTGGCCACAAGGCGGATGTCGGCCTCGTGGTGCTCGGCTCGGACCTGTGGGGGCAACGGGAGTTCCAGACGGCGGTGCACGGTGCCGGCCTGGTGCCGGTGGCCTCTTACGTGTCGGTGACCGAGCTCTCCGAGTACGCAGCGGGGATCCCAGACGCGATGAAGCAGGCCCGCCTCTACCCAGAGCTCCCCCCAGAGGGCAAGCGGGCCTTCTGCTTCTATCCGATGTCGAAGCGGCGGGCGGCCGACCAGAACTGGTACAGCCTCGAATTCGAGGAGCGGAAGCGCCTCATGATGGGTCACGGTGCGCTGGGCCGGACCTTCCACGATCGGATCCTGCAGCTCATCACCGCCTCCACCGGTCTCGACGACTGGGAGTGGGGGGTCACGCTGTTCGGCGTCCATCCCGACGATCTGAAGGACTGCGTCTACCAGATGCGCTTCGACGAAGCCTCGGCTGTGTTCGCCGAGTTCGGGCCGTTCTACACCGGGGTCGTCGGAGACCTGCCCGAGGTCCTGTCGGGGGTCGCTCAGGCGACCGGGGTGGCCCCGACCGCCGGGAGCCCAGGATGATTGGCGTCACCCGGACCGCGGTGGCCCGGGCCGCGCCCGGGGGGGACGAGGACGGCTTCGCCGCCCTGCGCCGGGTCCTCGAAGATCTGGACCGGGTGGTGGTGGCGTTCAGTGGGGGGAGCGATTCGGCATTCCTGGCCTGGGTGGCTCACGACCTTTTGGGGCCGTCCCGGGTGCTGTGTGTGACCGCGATCTCACCGTCGCTGGCCCCCGAAGAGCGAGAGGACTGCCGCTCCCTGGCCTCCGAGTGGGGGCTGCGCTGGCGGGCGATTGTGACCGACGAGCTGGACGACCCGGCCTACGTGGCCAACGGACCCGACCGGTGTGCCCGGTGCAAGCATGCCCTGATGGGCGCGCTCGAGCCGGTCGCCGTCGCCGAGGGGGCGACGGTAGTGCTGGGAGTGAACGTGGACGATCTCGGGGACTACCGACCGGGCCAGCAGGTTGCTGCCACACGGGGTGCACGGTTCCCGCTGGCCGAGGCCGGGCTGACGAAGTCCGACGTGCGGAGCTGGTCACGTCGGCTGGGCCTCCGGACCTGGGACAAGCCGGCTGCCGCCTGTCTGGCCTCCCGCCTTCCCTACGGCACGCCGGTCACCCTTGGGGCCCTGGGCTCGGTGGCCCGGGCCGAGTCTGCCCTGCGCCGGTTGGGGTTCACCCAGGTGAGGGTGCGCCACCACGGCCCGACGGCCCGGGTCGAGGTGCCCGAGGAGCAGTTGGCCGACGTGCTGGCCAGGAGAGCCGACGTGGTCACCGCGGTGCGATCATCGGGCTATGCGTTCGTCGCCCTCGACCTCGACGGCTTCCGCTCTGGGAGCATGAACCGGATGCTCGTCCCCGGGGCGTCCACGGTTCCCGGGGCGACCACGGTCTCCGGGGCGATCGAAGAAGGCGGAGGACGGGCGTGATCCAGGTGAGGGTGAAGCTGACGTTCCCCGAGAGCCTGGTGCAGGCTCCGATCCTGGCCCGGATGGTCCGGCGGTTCGACGTGGAGCCGAACATCCGCCGTGCCAACGTCGACGACCACCAGGGATGGATCGTGTGCGAGCTGGACGGTTCGGGGGAGGCTGTGGACGCGGCCCTGGTCTGGCTCCGCCAGCAGGGGATCCGGGTGGACCTCCTCGGGGACGTCCTGGAGAGCTGAACGCCGTCACCGTTCGCTTGGCCGACGGCCGGTGCCGCGGTCAGGGCCGGTCGGAAGCGAGCAGCGAGTACATGAGCATGTCGCGTCGCTCGCCGTCTACCTCCTCCCAGCTCCGGACGAGGCCCTCACAGACGAAACCGACGTGCTCGGCGGTCCGGATGGAGGCCACGTTCCACGGTTCGACGTAGAGCTCGATACGGGGGATCCCAAGTGTGCGGTGCGCCCACGCACAGGCAGCGTCCAGCGCCCTCCCGGCCACCCCCGTCCGCCGAGCCTCCGACAGCACCCAGTACCCGACCGAAGTTCGTCCCAGGTCCGCGTCCCGGAGCCACAGCCCGAGCCCACCGAGAGCGCGGTCAGACCGGGCGTCGGCGATGGCGAAGGAGTAGCCGGTCCCGTCCTGGAAGCTGTGACGCTGGCGCTCGACGAACGCCGCCGCTTCGGGCGCCGAGCAATTCGGGGGCACGGACGAGACGAGCGGAGTGACGGGATCGGCACCTGCTGCCACCACCGCGGTCACGTCGTGGAGCTGGAACCGGCGCAGTCGGATCGGTCCGGCGCTGAGTGTCGGGAACGGAACCGATGTCACCGGGAAGTGTCGGACGGGCCATCTTCCCGGGCGACGTGCCAACCCGCCGACGACACCTTGCGAGGCTCGTAGAACACGCATCCGTCGGGACAGGAGAACGGCAGAGGCTCGTTGGCTCCGACCCGGCATCGCTCGAGCTTCTCGCGCCGGGGCGTGGTCTGCATGACGTAGTGGCGGCAGTCGTCGTTCACGGGCACGCCACATTCTGGTCCACGGTGCGACCCGTCGGTGTGCAGGGTCGGCAAGCGGAACCGTCGCCGGCTGCGGCGCGGTAGCGTCGTCGTCATGGACCAGGTCGTGCCTACTCGTACCCTCCTGCGGTGGAGCGAGAGCCTGGCGGCGATCGCCAAGACCGGGCTCGGCTTCACCGAAAGTCTCTACGAGCAGGAGCGTTTCGAGGAGATCCTTCACGTGGCGGCTGACATCCGGGCCGAGGTGGACGGGACCGGGGACGTGCCCGAAGACGCCCAGGGCCGGGTCGAAGAGTGGCTGAGCGAGGTGGGGCGGGGTGTGCCCGGGTACGTCACGCCCAAGGTGGCGGTCGGGGCGGCGGTCGGCAACGACCGGGGGGAGCTCTTGCTGATCCAGCGGGCCGATTCGGGGGTGTGGCTCTACCCCACCGGCTGGTGCGACGTCGGGTACTCGGCGGCCGAAGTGGTGGTGAAGGAGGTACGCGAGGAGACCGGGATCGAAGTCGAGCCGGTCCGCCTGATCGCCGTGCTGGACGGGCTACGCCTGGGCTTCACCCGGGTGCCGCTGTACTCACTGGTGTTCCACTGCCGGTCCAAGGGAGGAACGCTCACGCCCCACCCGCTCGAGTGCCGTGACGTGGGCTGGTTCACTCGCGACACGCTGCCGTCGCCACTCGTAGGTGTCGAGCGCTGGGGTGAGCACGTATTCGCCGCCCTGGCCGGAGAGCACCGTGACGTGCTCTACGACCAGGTCCGACTCCCGACGTGGCGGGATACGGGCGACCAGGATCGCTGAGCGCGGTCATGAGCATCGGCGGAGTGGAGTGCGGGGTCGAGAAGGTCGAGGTCGTCGACGACGAGCTGGTGGCGGCCATGGGACGCCTGCTGCCGCAACTGTCGTCGTCGGCACCCGAGGTCACCGTCGCCCACCTCGAATGCCTCGTGCGCACACCGGCCACGACGCTCCTGGTGGCTCGGGACCCGGGTGGGGTCATCGTGGGGTCGCTCACCCTGGCCACGTTCCGCGTCCCGAGCGGGCTACGGGCCTGGATCGAAGACGTTGTCGTCGACGGGCGGAGCCGCGGCTCGGGGGTGGGCTCGGCCCTTGTCGGGGCTGCTGTGGAGATCGCCCGCGGCGCCGGAGCCCGGACCGTGGACCTCACGTCCCGTCCCGAGCGGGAGTCGGCGAACCGGCTCTACGTCCGCCTGGGCTTCGTCCCGCGTACCACCAACGTCTACCGGCACCAGATCGCCTGATCGCCGACCCCGGCATCGGTCGATCGGGTACGCGCGGTCGACGCCGGTTGAGCCAGGAGGAAACCGTCATGCGTTTCGTCGTCATCGGAGGTGGTCCGGCGGGGAGCAACGCGGCAATGCACGCCGCCCGAGCCGGTGTGGACGTGACCTTGGTCGAGCGCGACATCATCGGAGGAGCGGCCAACTTGCGAGACTGCATCCCCTCGAAGGCGATGATCGCGACGGGTGGAGCCATGGCCTTCGTCGACCGGTCTTCGGGCATGGGGTTGGATCCGATCCAGGGTCACTTGGACCTCCCCGGCCTGCGGCACCGGATCGACTCGATCGTGACCCGCCTGGAGGATGGCCTGGTGTCGATCCTTCGCAGCCAGGGCGTGGAGATGGTGGCGGGGGAAGGCCGCCTGGACGGGCCGCACCACGTGGTGGTCGAGACCGAAGGTGGAGCACGGAGGGTGGCGGCTGACGCCGTGTTGGTGGCAACCGGGTCGCGGCCCCGGGTCCCGGACTGGGCCCGTCCCGACGGGGAGCGGGTCCTGTCCACCCGTCAGGCGTACCCTCCCGCCGTCCTTCCCGAGCACCTGGTGGTGGTGGGATCGGGGGTGACCGGCGTCGAGTTCGTCCACATGTTCGCCTCGCTCGGATGCGAGGTCACCCTCATCGTGAGCCGTCAGCAGGTGCTGCCCCGAAAGGACCCCGAAGTGGCGGCGGTGCTGGAGGAGGACTTCCTCCGAAGAGGGGTGCGCCTGCTCAAAGGGGCCAGGGCCGTCGGTGTCGAGATCGGTGTCGGCGGTGTGGTCGTCCACTGCGACGACGGCCGGGCTGCGGCAGGGTCGCACATGCTCCTGGCCGTCGGCTCTCTTCCCAATTTCGAGGGCCTGGGCCTGGAGTCGGCAGGTGTGGTCGTGGACGACGCCGGTTACGTGCCGATCAATCACCACTGCCAGACCAACGTCCCCCACATCTACGCCGCCGGTGACCTCTCGGGGAAGCTCCCGCTGTCCTCGGTGGCCTCGATGCAGGGGCGAAAGATCGCCCAGCACGTCCTCGGCGGGCATTCGGTCGCCCATCGACACCTCAACTACGACAAGGCGGCCTCGGCCATCTTCACCGAGCCCGAGATCGCCGACGTGGGGTTGGCCGAAGCCGACGCATTCGCCGAGGGACGCAAGATCCGTGTCACCAAGGTGCCGTTTGCCGCCAGCGCCAAGGCCCTCATCAACGACGACCCTCGGGGCTTCGTCAAGATCATCTCGGACCCGGCGACCGGGGTGGTGCTGGGCGGGTCCATCGTGGGACAGAACGCGGCCGAGCTGATCTCCGTCCTCGCCGTGGCCGTGACCGCCGGGCTGCGTGCGTCCGACATCGCCGAGAGCATCTTGGTGCACCCGGCGCTGGCCGAGGCGCTGGCCGAAGCCGCCGATTAGACGTACGCTGCAGCCGATCTTCAGGGAGCGGAGGTTGAGGTGAGCGATACCCCTCAGGGTCCGGGCTGGTGGGTGGCTTCGGACGGTCGGTGGTACCCACCCGAGCTCCACCCCCAGGGCCAGGCGGTCCCGCCCCCGCCCCTGCCCGCGTATCAGGACCCCAACGCGCCGGATCCCGAAGTCGCGGCACGGAAGGCCGAAGAGCTCCCTTCGTTCGCCGACGTCGTCCCGGCCGAGGTCCGCACCCCCGGGGTGGGGGCAGGAGTCGAGGCCAGGGAGGTCGTCGTTCCCGGGGGGCGGGTATTGGAGGTCCTGGCCAGCGGCCCGTACTGGGGCACGCCGGTCCTCTTCCACCACGGGACGCCGTTCGCCGCCGCACCGTGGCCGGCGGCGGCCGAAGCGGCCACGCAGCACGGCCTGCGATGGGTGACGTGGTCCCGGCCCGGCTACTCGTCGTCGACGCGGCAGACGCCGCGGACGGTGTCCGACACGGCGGCAGACGCCGAGGCGGTCCTGGCCGCCCTGGGCCACACGTCGTTCTACACGATCGGGTGGTCGGCCGGAGGGCCGTGCGCTCTGGCGTGCGCGGCGAAACTGGGTCACCGGTGCCTGGCCGGGGCAACGCTCGGTTCCTTGGCGCCGATGGCGGCCGAGGGGATCGACTGGGCCGCCGGCATGGCCCCGGGGCTGACCGAGGCCCTCGGTGCCGCCGATCGGGGGATGCCCGACCTGGTCAGGAGCGTCGAGGCCCGTGCCCGACTGCTGGACCGCGGGCCAGAGGCCGCGCACCACGGGAAGGCCATTGATCCACTGACGGAGCTGGCATCGGTGTTCGGGGCCGCCCCGGCCGCGGCCGACGTGGCGGCGATGGTCGGGGGCGCCTCCGAGCCCCTCGGTGACGCCCTGCGGAGTGCGCTGGCCCTGGGTCTGGACGGGTGGTGTGACGACGTGAGGGGACTGGCCGGCGACTGGGGTTTCGACGTCTCGACCATCGACGTGCCGTTCGCAGTGTGGCACGGCGCCGACGACCCGTGGGTGCCGACGGCCCACGGCGCCTGGCTGGCCGGGCAGGTCCACGGAGCCAGGTGGCGACCGCTCGCCGGTGAGGGCCACGTGTCCCCGCTCCTCCGGCTCCTCGACGTGGTCCTCGAGGACCTGGTCGACCTGTCTCGCTCGACCGCCCAGGGTGTGCTCTAGCTGCTCTCGCCGCTCGAGGGTGGTCCCGGACCCGGGCTCAGTGGCACGTGGTGCCGCTCTGGGGCACCACGTGGTCAACCAGGTACGACGTCACGATCCGGACCATGCACGGATCGGACGAGCCGTTCAGCAGCCACGTGTGGCCCCAGCCGTCCCAGGTCACGAGCCGGGCCCGACCGAGAGCCGAGGCGAGCTCGGCCGCCGCCAGGTGGGGGGTGTTGGGGTCGCCGGAGTTGCCGATGACCATGACGGGTGGACCGTCCGTCATCCGGACACCGGTCACCGGCCGGCTCGGCCGGGGCCAGCTCACGCAGCCACCCAGGGTGTAGGTGACGGCGTAAGCGCCGATGAGGCCGTACCGGCCGGCGACTGAGCGGGCCAGCCGACCGGCGGCGCCGGCACTGGGATGCGCGGTCGAGTCGTTGCACGTGTACGCCCACTGCGGGCCCACCAAAGACGTGCCGTTCAGGTCCAGCTCGAACTCGAGTGAGAGGGCGCGCAGGGGTGCGCCGTTCCCGTGCTCGGCGGCCACCAGGGCATTCGAGAATGTGCCGGCGAACGTCGGGACACTGAGGGCGAAGAGCGTGGCCGTTGCCAGATCTCCGACCGTGACGGGCCAGCTGTCGCCGTGACCGGGGGCGGGGAGGGGCTCTCTTTCGAGGGACGACTCCAACCGATCGAAGGCGGCGGCCGGGTGGGGGCCGAGCGGGCAGTCGGTGGCGGCGCACGTGGTGAAGTAGTGGCTGAGGGAGGACGCGATCGCCGGCGCCTCCTGGCGGGCCTGGGTGGCCAGGGGAAGCGTCGGGTCCACCGCGCCGTCGAGGATCATCGACTGGACGTGCCGGGGGAACATCCGGGCGTACACCGCTCCGAGGACCGTCCCGTACGACAGCCCCCAGTAGCTGATCCGGTCGACGCCGAGCGCCTGGCGGATCCGGTCCATGTCCCGTGCGGCGTCGATCGTGTCGATGTGGGAGAGGAGCGACGGGTAGGCCTTCCGGCACGACCTCGCCAGGTCTTCGAACAGTCCGGTGCCCGGGAGTGGGGCACCGGGCCGGGTCGGCACCGGATCCACGGAAGCTGCCGCCGCGGGGGAGGGACCGCATGTGAGCCGATCGCTGGCACCCGTGCCGCGCTCGTCGAAGCTCACGAGGTTCAACTGGCGGGCTA
>JAJYZN010000105.1 GCA_021799915.1 Actinomycetes bacterium | reverse complement strand
ACGACCTCTCACCGGCTTGCACAGCTGGCGCTGGCGGTCGTCTTCTTGCTCACCGCCAAGCTGATCGACTACCGGAACCGCTGGTCACGTGCCATCGTCCCTATCCGCTGAGCCTCTAAGGCCACCGTCCCCATCCCCACAGCTCCCAGCCCCCAGCTGACCTACTGGAACGGGAGCGGGTACACCACCACGGCCCTCACCGGGAGTGCACCGGCAATCACGGTGCCCAAGGTCACGGCCCAGGACGCATCGGCCCCGGGGGGAGCAGTGACCGTCTCCATGACAACCGTCCTGTCCGTGGATGCCATCTCCACCCAGCAGTCCACAACACCGTCCTGCAAAACCCCGTGCCGAGCACGAATGACAGTGCCATCTCCGATCCAGGCGGTCATCACCTACCAGGCCGTGCAAGGGTCCACGGTCATCTGCGACTTCACCATCACGGTGAACCTGGGCAGCGTGGTGGCCACAACGTCGTACCAGGCGGCGTCGTGAAGATCTGGGTACACCGAATCCGGGAGCGTCGGCGGGAGCGGGCCGGGGAGCAGGGCTTCAGCCTGGTCGAGATCCTGGTGGCCATGGGAGTGGCGACGATCGTCCTGGCCCTGGTGGCCACCTCCCTGGCCGTGGACCTGAAGACGAACAACGAATCGGTGGCGGTCAACCACGAGAACCAGCTTGCCAACGACGCCTTGATCCAGATCCAGCAGCAGACCAGCTCGGCGAACCTGGTGTTCAATCCGGCCACAGAGGCCGCCAAGGCCGGCACCGGGATCCCCGCCGGCTTCTCAGTTCGCCTGCTCTCGGTGACTGCATCGGGGACAACGTGCGAGCAGTGGAGGGTCGTAACAACTCGTCTGGAGCAGCGGTCCTGGCCGGAAGGGAGCCCCGATCAGGTCTCGGGATGGAGGGAAGTCATCCGGGGAGTGGTCAACCCGACCACACGTCCGCCCTTCGTCCTCGCCACGACATCGGTCTATGACAATCGCGTGCTGAGCGTGGACCTCGTGGTCCGCACAGGTGGGCCCACGGCACCCTCGACTCGGGTGACGACGTCCTTCTCGGCGACAGACGCCCAGTTCTTCTCGCCCTCGGACACCCAATTCTGCACACCCACCCCGACACCGGGGACGCCGTGAGACCGGGCAGAAGAGCCCGAGGAGGCCAGTGATGCGCGCTGCACACCCAATGAGCCCACGTGCTGGCCGGGGGCCGCAACCTTCCGGTCGAGTGCCGGACGGACGTGACGACGTCGGATTCGCCGTGCTGGCCACCGTGGTCATCCTGGCCAGCATCCTCTCGCTCATCGGGGTGGTGGGCGCCCAGCTCGTGGTCGCCGCCAGCTCGTCCACGGTCTCCAACGTGGACCGTCAGCAAGCTCTCCAGGCCGCGGCGTCGGGAGTGGACGTCGCGTTCCAGCGCATCGAGTCGGGCGCCACCATGGCCGCCGCACCCTGCGGCTCCAACGCCGTCGCCGGGACACTGGGGAGCACCCCGGAGCCCTCCTCGTACTCGGTGACCGCGACCTACTACCAGACAATCACAGCGAAGTCCGTTGACACCTGCGCGGCGTTGGCCACCGGCACCATCCCGCAAGCCGTCCTTCTCACATCCGAGGGAGTTGACGGCATCCAGACGGCCCGGATGGTCTCCGAGGCCGACGTGGCCGTCGCACCGATGGGCACCGTCTTCGGTGACGCTGCCTACGTCGGGGCCGGGTTCACCATCTCGGGAGCCGATGCCTTCAAGACGAAGGGGAAGACCGTGTACGTGAACGGCAACGTGTCGTGTGGATCAGGGGGGTCGATGACCGGCACCCTGATCGCCACCGGCACCCTCACCCTCACAGGCGACTGCGCCATTGACGGTACCGCCGAAGCCGGTGGGAAGGTGTCAATCCCGAGCGGGAGTCCTTCGGTGGGCTCGACACTCACCTCCTACGCCTCGGCCACACCCGGGATCGCCATCAGTGGGAACCCGACACTGAGCGGAGTCGTAGCCAAGACCAAAGTCACGTACCCGTCATGGTGGCCCAAGACACACCCGTCGGTACGGATCGTCCAGAACGACTCGTCGCTGGGATCGCTTCCCACCCAGTCCTTCCCCACCGTACCGTGGACACCGACGGGGTGGGCTACCGACGGCTACCGGGTGGTGATCGCGAACTCCACATGCGGTGCCGCCTACAAGGCCATGTTCGCCATGCACACAACCACCACACCCACAGGGACAGCCAAGCCGGTGGCCCTGTACACCACGTGCCCGATAGAGCTGCCCCAGAACCACACATACTGTCCGTCGTGGGCAGCCAACCCCTACTACTGCACACAGCTGGTCCTGGCCCGGAGCCTCATGGTGTTCTCGACCGCTGGATTCGATCTCCCGACACCCACCCACGTGACATCGTCCCCGGCCGGCAGCACGGTGCACCTCGGTCTCATCGTCCCTACCGACACCTCGGCCGGGACTCCGGTGTCGTGCGCAGGCGGGAACGGGGACATCAACATGACGGGGAAGATCCACACAGGAGTCGACACGCTCTTCTTCACCCCGTGCTCGATCTCCATGACCGGACATGCCACAGTGGTCGAGGGCGAGGTCTACGCCGGCAGCGGCTACACGGCCGCCAACGGCATGGCATTCGGCAGTCCGATCACAGTTCCGGGCGCCACTGGCGGATCACGTTCTTCGACAGGAGGCAAGATCTCGTTGGGTGTCGTCTACGTCCGCCAGTCCACCTGAGCGCCGGCGGCCCGGCGACACTCCCGAGATCGTTGATCACCGGTCCATGGGACGGTGACCGCGCGGGAGGGCGCGGTGTCGCACAGCTTGCCGCCCCGACAGGTAGAAGAGCCCACCTGCCGCCGCCACCGCTGCCATCACCACGTCTCCGTCGGGGAATGGAAAGGCCACCACGACCGGGATGAGGGCGCCCAGGACCCACACCAGCTGCTGGCGCGTGGCGAACCGGGCGAAGGCTCTGCCCTGGGCCGGGAGCGGCACGAAGCGCTGGGCGATGGCGTCGAAGGACGGCTGCCCCAGCGCTCCGGCGACGCCCACGAACAGGGCCAGGCCCGCCTGGGCCACCAACGTGCCCCACAGCGCCGCCCCCATGGCTGCGACGGCGATGAGCCAGATCGCGGCCAGGAGGATCTGCTGCTCCCCGAGATGGCGCCGCAGACGAGCCACCAGGAGCAAACCGCTGAGTGATCCGGCGCCGCTGGCCCCGAGTGCCAGGCCGTACCACCAGAGCGCGGCGTTCTCCCGCCGCAGGCCGAACGCCAGCATGAACACCAAGAAGGCGGCCAGACCCCGGATCAACGACATCGTGGTGAGCCCGAAGATCACCTCGGGATGGGCCACGGGCTGGAGCCCCTGCAAGTCGTCGCCGGCCCCCTTCCCCGCCCACGCCTGCTCGACGCCCGGAGCACCCTCCGATCTCCCCGAGCGGGAGGATCGTTCCGAGCGCCCGGACACCGGTCCGGTCGATGTCCCCCGGCCCGGTGTCCGAGCCTGGGGCTGGCCCGCGGGGCGGACGGGCGCCCGTCGTGAGCGGGAGATCGGCAGCCGCAGCGCGGCAACGCCGGCACCGGCGAACACGAAGGCGTCGAACACCAGGACGCCGGGAGCCCCGGTCAGCTTCAGCAGGACCACCCCCGGGATCGACGCCACGAACCCAGCCAGCGTCCCGAGGAGGGTGAGGCGTGCGTTCAGCGTGGCGTACTCCGCCGGCGAGCCAGCCCCGGCGGGACCGGCGGGACCGGCGGGACCGGCGGGACCGGCGGGACCGGCGCCCCCGGTAGCCCCTACAGCCCCAGCACTGCTGGCCGTCCCGGTCTCCCGGGCGGTCCCCAGGTCTCCCCTCCGCCCGGGCAACCGGAGCGAACCCGAGGCGGCCATCTCGGGGACGAGCGCCCCCCTGGTGACCAGGTAGAGCTTGGAGAGGACCAGGATCAAGAAGGCCTCGGGAAACAGCAGGAGGCTGTGGGTGTCCGAGGCCATGAACGGGCACAGCACACACCGTCCGGTCGCCGAGAGCACGGCCATCGCCCGGCGTGCTCCCCGGGAGCGGTCGATGAGTGGACCGAGCAGGGGTGAGACCACGGCGAACGGCGCCAGGGTGAGCAGGAGGTACAGCAAGACCTTGCTCTTGGCTTCGTGGGGGGAGATCGAGAAGAAGAGCGAGCCGGCCAGCGAGATGGTGACCAGAGTGTCCCCCGCCAACATGAGCACCTGCACCAGGGCCAGCCGGCCAAACGGCTTCCGCTGATCGAAGAGATCGCGAAGCGCCAGGCGGGCCAGGGCGCGGAATTGGTCCACCCGGTCTCCCACGGCCATGGTGGTCAGCGTAGGTGCCCGTGCCGTGCTGATCTGTCCCACGCCGATCTGGTCTCGAGTCCTGACGAGGCGTCCAGGTGGTCCGAACGAAGGAGGCGGCTCCCGGCCGTCACCGGGCGCTATCGTGACCGCAGGAGGCGCCCATGCCCGTCACTGCTTACGTCCTCATCCAGACTGACGTCGGGAAGGCGGCCGACGCTGCCCGAGTGATCGCCGGCATCGAAGGTGTGGTCTCCGCCGAGGACGTGACGGGACCCTACGACGTGATCGCCCGGGCTCGGGCCCGCTCCGTCGACGAGCTGGGGAAGCTGATCGTGAGCGAGATCCAGCGGGTCGAAGGCATCACCAGGACCATCACCTGCCCGGTGGTGAACCTCTGAGACGCTCCCGTACACGTCGGGGCGGTAGTCGGCCCGACGCCACTGCCCCTGCGGGTGACACCGATCCACTCGCCGACTCCGACGAACTGCCCCGGTGAAGTTCGGCGTCACCTTCGGGTCCGTCTCGCCGAAGTACTGGATTCCCGTCGCCCAGGCCGCCGATCTGCTCGGTTACGAGTCGGTGTGGCTCCCCGAGCACCTGGTCCTGCCGGTGGACATGACCGGGAGCCCCTTCCAGGACGCTGATCACCCACCGATCCCCCCCGAGACCCCGGTGTACGAGCCGATCGTCTACCTCTCCCACCTGGCTGCCATGACCTCCCGGGTACGCCTGGGCACCTACGTGTACCTGCTGGGGATCCGCCACCCGTTCGCCTCGGCCCGGGGCTGGGCGACGCTGGACATCGTCTCCGGTGGCCGGGCGACGGTCGGGGTCGGAGCCGGATGGCTCACGGCCGAGTGGGAGTCGGCCGGGCTGGATCCCCGCTCGCGGGGCCGCCGACTGGACGAGGCGATCGGCGTGTGCCGATCCCTCTGGACCGAGGCGGTCATCGAGCACCACGGCGAGCACTTCGACTTCGGCCCGGTGGCCTTCGAGCCCAAGCCGCTCCAGCGCCCGCTCCCGATCCACGTCGGGGGAGAGTCTCCGCTGGCCCTCGAGCGGGCGGGGAGCCTGGGAGACGGTTGGCTGGGCATGGCGCACACGCCGACGAGCGCTGCCTCACAGGTCGCCCGCTTACGGCGCATCCTGGAAGGAGCAGGGCGGTCACCGGACTCGCTGGAAGTGACGGTGAGCGGACCCTGTGATACCCCAGCCGACCTGTCGGCATGGGAGGACGCGGGCGTGGACCGGCTCATCGTCCGCCCATGGGCTAGATCGGCAGATGCCGTCGAAGCCATGAACCGCTTTGCCGATACGTTCGCAACGATCTTCCGGCGGGAGCCCCTCGCTCCCTCGGGAGAGAGCGAGGTGAGGTGACCGCACGGGCACTGAATCCCACCGCGTTCTACGATCGGCGCCGTGGTGGTGACCAAGCTGACGAACCTGGCGGTGAAGGTCGGCGACCTCGATGCCGCATGTCGCTGGTACCGAAGTGCCGGTGCCGAGGTCACCGCGCCCATCGATTGGGAGGGCGCGCGGCGAGCTGACGTCAGCCTGGGTCCCCTCCAGATCACCTTGTTCACCCGGGCCGTCTACGAGGATGCCGCCACCCTGCCCGCCGAGGGATTCCTCCACGCCGCCCTCCTGGTCGACAACCTCGACGACGAGCTGACCGGGCACTCCGTCCTGTGGGGCCCGGCCGTGGTGAGCGGTCCCTTCGGGGTGCGACGCATCGCCTTCGTGGAGGCCCCCGGAGGGATACGGCTCGAGTTCATGGAGCAGATCGAAGAAGGGCCGCGCTAGGGGTCCCGTCGCCGGCGCGGGCGGTCAGGTGCTGAGGTGCTCAGGAGATGGCGCCTGCGGAACGCAGAGCGGCAATGGCGTCAGAAGACAGCCCCCACCCGGTGAGCCCATCGTCGGTGTCCGCCCCCGGAGGCGAAGGAGGTCGCCTCACCTCCGAAGGAGTGCGGCTGAACCGGGGCGCCGGCGCCGGTTGCACGACCCCGTCGACCTCCACGAACGTCTTGCGGGCAGCGTTGTGGGGGTGGTTCGGCGCCTCCCATGGAGACAGCACCGGGGCGGCGCAGGCGTCGGTGCCCTCGAACACCTCCGCCCATTCGTCGCGGGTCCTGGAACGGAACACCGCGGCGAACCGCTCCTTCATCTCGGGCCAGCGCTCCCGGTCCATCTGGTGCGGCAGGTCCGCAGGGTCCAGTCCCATCCCATCGAGTAGGGCGGCGTAGAACTTCGCCTCCAGAGCACCGACGGCGAAGTACCCGCCGTCGGCGGTCTCGTAGACTTCGTAGAACGGTGCTCCCGTGTCGAGGAGGTTCGCCCCACGCTCCTCCTTCCACCATCCGAACTGCCGGAAGGCGTAGATCATGGTCATGAGCGAGGCCGACCCATCCGTCATCGCCGCGTCGACCACCTGGCCCCGTCCCGATCGTGCGGCTTCGAGCAGCGCCGCGACCACCCCGAAGGCCAGGAGCATCCCTCCTCCACCGAAATCACCGACGAGGTTCAGCGGGGGCGCCGGGCGCTCCTCTTTGCGGCCGAGGGGCCACAACGCACCCGACATGGCGATGTAGTCGATGTCGTGGCCAGCCGAGTCGGCCAGCGGTCCCTCCTGACCCCATCCGGTCATGCGCCCGTACACCAGCCGGGCGTTGTGCTTCCAGCACTCCTCGGGCCCGAGCCCAAGTCGCTCGGCCACACCGGGCCGGAACCCTTCGACCAGAGCGTCGGCCTGCTCGACGAGGTCCAGGACCAGCGCCACTGCCGCCGGCTGCTTCAGGTCGACCCCCACCGACGGACGGCTCCGGTTCAGCAGGTCCCAGTACGGCCCGTCGCCGGCCGGTGCCCCACCGGTCGGCGCCCGCTCCAGGCGCAGGACATCGGCTCCGGCGTCGGCCAGCAGCATGCAGGCATAGGGCGAAGGTCCGATCCCGGCCAACTCGATCACCTTGATCCCCGCCAGCGGTCCACTCATCGATCAACCCCCATTCCCCTGATACCGGCGTCAGGCACCGGCTGATGCTGCCGGTTCGGGGGGGGCCGGGTCAAACCGGTGCACACGGGTGCTCCGCCGTGCCACACTCTGCACCGGTGGAAACGGGAACCGGCGGAGGGGACTCGGAGCACGCGGGCGCGGCGCTGCTCCCCGAGGGGTTCCATTTCGGCGTGGCCACTGCCGGCTACCAGATCGAAGGCGGGTACAACGGCCCTGGCGAGCCGGCGAACAACTGGTGCCGCTGGGAGGCCGAAGGTCGCGTGGAGCCGTCGGGATCGGCCATCGGGTTCTGGGAACGCTACGAGGAGTACCTGGACCTGGCCGCCGGCCTGGGGTGCGACTCGTTCCGGATGTCGATCGAGTGGGCACGGGCCGAGCCCGAGGACGGAGCCCTCGACGAGGCGGCCATCGACGGCTACCGCCGGATACTCGATGCCTGCCGGGCGCGTGGGATGATGCCCCTGGTCACGCTCCACCACTTCACCCACCCGGCCTGGCTCGGCGAGGACTTCTGGCTCGGTTCGGACGCTCCTGACCGCTTCGCCGGCTGGGTCCGGACCGCCGTCGACGCCTTCGGCGACCTCTGCGCGAACTGGATCACGACCAACGAGCTCAACGTGTTGGCCCTGGAGTCGTTCGTCACCGGCACCTTTCCTCCTGGTCGTCTTGGTCGGGTCCGCACAGCAGCAACCGCGCTGGATCATCTGGTGACCGCGCACGTCCTCGCCTACGACGTCATACACGACCTGCAACCCCACGCCGTGGTGGGGACGAACAACTACTGCCTGTCCATCTACGAGTTCGACCGCCTTCCCCTGGATCTCCTCCTCGCCCGGCCGAACGGCATTTCCCGGCCGGACCTTGGCCGGTGGCTCCAGGCGCGGCGACAAGAGCATGAATCCACCACACCCGGTCCCCAGGGGCTTCACCGCCCGCTCGAAGCCGCGCTCCGGGCCCTCGCCGCCCGTACCGTCCCTGCGGACCGGGCCCTCCCCCGGGCCACCCAGGCCGTCTACGAGTCCCCACGCCACCGCCACCTCGACGTGGCCCAAGTGGACTTCTACGCCCCCGGAGCAGCTGACCACCTCCGCTGCCCGGGGCGCCGCACGGCCGGAGGTCGCACCTTCAATCCGGCCCGGGACCTCTGGGACGATCGTCCCGACCCGACCCGGCTGACCCAGGCTCTCCACGAGGTGGCCGACGGCGATCTCAAGGTGTGGCTGGTCGAGAACGGGATGTGCAACCGCGTCCGTCACGGCCGCTCGTATACGCGCCTCGACGGCTGGACCAGAGATCGCTACCTGCGCGAGCACCTGGCCGCCGTTGTCGACGCTATAGACCAAGGTGTGCCGGTCAACGGGTACTGGCACTGGACCCTGGCCGACAACTACGAATGGGGCAGCTACCAACCGCGCTTCGGGCTGTACCACATCGACCGCGATCGAGGTCTGGTGATCGGCCGGTGCGACGCCATGGGCGTGGACGCTGCGGGAACCTATCGCCGTGTCATCGCCGGACTGCGCCGCGGAGATCGGTCGGTGCTCGTGTCATGAGCGCCATGTGGCCCTTTCCCGAGGACGAGGCCCCGGCACCGAGTCCGCCTCCGACCCCGGGGGCGTGGCGGACTGTGGTGGCACGGGCCCCGGGTCGGGTCAACATCCTGGGCGACCACACCGACTACAACGGTGGGCTCGCCCTCCCCGTCGCCATCGACCTGACGACCGAGGTGGAGTTCACCGAGAACGACTCTGAACGGCTCCTCCTCTACACGACGTACGTCGCCGGCGGGTGCGACCTCCCGCTCGATGTTCCCTTCGCGCCCCGCACTCTGCGTCGGATCGAGCCCTCCTGGGGCTGGCTCCTCGGAGCCGCCGCACCCGGTGCGTGCCCGGCCTGTGGTCACGTGGAGACGAGGCCATGACTCGGCCCGACCTCGCAACGGTCGTCGACCTGTTCCAGCGGACCATGTGGCTGCCCGATCCCGGCGTCGTGCACCTGGTGCTCGGGACCGTCGCTGCCAACCGACTGCCCGGCGACCCGCTCTGGCTCCTCCTCGTCGGTCCGCCGAGCTCGGGGAAGACCGAGATC
>JAJYZN010000104.1 GCA_021799915.1 Actinomycetes bacterium | reverse complement strand
GAACCCTTCCGAGGAGCGGCTGGCCCTGGCCGCCAGGGTGGTCGAGCGGCAGAAGCCGTGGCGGGGGCGGAGCGACCTGTGGTTCTCGCCGAGAGGGTTGGCGGACCAGGGTGGTCGAATGGCGTTCCTCTTCCCCGGAGTGGAACCGACGTTCGCCCCTCGCCTCGACGACGTGGCCGAGCATTTCGGGTGGCCGGTGCCCGACGTCTTGCCCGGTGACGCCGGCAGCGATCTCGAAGGACTAGGGAGGGCGATCGTGGCCGCCGGCCGGCTCCTGCATGCTGCGGCCCAGGCTGTCGGCCTGACCCCCGACGTGGTTGCCGGGCAGAGCATCGGAGAGTGGAGCGGGATGATCGCCACCGAAATGATCCCCGCCGACGAGGTGGATGACTTCATCGCCAGGATCCAACCGGGCAGCCTCGAGGTGCCCGGGGTCGAGTTCCTCGCTCTCGGAGCTCCTCTGAGGGTGGCCGAGGAGCTCATGGCCGACCTAGCTGAGCTCGAGATCTCCCACGACAACTGCCCCCACCAGACGATCGTGTGCGGACCGTCCGAGCAGATCGCCGAGCTCCGATCCCGGACGGTGCAGGCCCGGGTGCTCCACCAGGTGCTCCCGTTCCGATCGGGCTTCCACACGGCGATGTTCGCGCCGTACCTGGCGCCTTTCCGGGCCGCCCTCGATCGCCTCCCGCTCCAGGTGCCAGTGGTGCCGCTCTGGTCGGCGACCACCTGCGCGCCCTACCCTGACGATCCCGACGAAGTGCGACGGCTGGCGCTGGCCCATCTGGTGCAAAGGGTGAGGTTCCGCGAGCTGACGACGGCGCTCCGGGACGAGGGTGTCCGCCTCTTCGTGCAGGTCGGAGTGGGCAGCTTGCCCGGCCTGGTGGAGGACACGCTGGCTGGTGACGATGTCCTGGCTGTGGGGCTGAACGTGGCTCGCCGATCAGGCATGGCACAGCTCCGGCGGGCTGTGGCGGCCCTCTGGGTCGAGGGGGTCGAAGGCCTTCTCCTGGACCGGGTGGGCCTCGCACCTCCAAATCCGGGCCCGCCGTCCCCCCCCGCTCCCGTCGGGGTCACCGGCGGCTCCGTCGGGGTCACCGGCGGCTCCGGCACCCTCCGGCCCCTTCCGCTGGCCACGCCGATGGTGCGACTGGGGCCGTGGTCAGGCAGCTCGGCCACTCCCCCCGGCGCCGGGACGTCGACGCCGTCGTCGTCGCCGGGAGGGTCCTCGGCGCCGAAGGCCGCGGGATCGCTCGGGGCGGTCGATCGGGAGCTGGCCGCATTGCACGAGGAGCTGGCGACCTCAAGTGAGCTGGTGGCGAGAGCGTGGGCGCACGGGGCCGTCGAACGTCCGCCCCGCTCCGACGGGGTACCCCGTGCCGGCCGGGTGGTCCGCCAAGTCACGCTGTCCACCCATTCGGCCCCGGAGCTCGCCGACCACTGCTTCTACCGCCAGCCGCCGGGGTGGTCGGTCATGGCCGACCGGTTCCCGGTGGTCCCGATGACGGCACTGGTCGAGATGATGTGCGAGACGGCCTCGGAGGTCGTGCCGGGCTGGGTACCGGTGGAAGTGACCGACATCCGGGCCGTGCGCTGGCTGGCGGTCGAGCCTCCGGTGACCGTCACGGTTCGGGGGCAGAAGCTTGGCGGCTCCGGGACCAGAACCCAGGTGAGGGTATCGGTCGACGACTACGCCCGGGCGACCGTTCTGATGGCGCCAGGGTATGGCGCCGCCCCGCCGCCGGTGACGCTTCCCTTGGTGGCGCCGGAGCCAGCTCTGGTGACGGCCGAAGCCCTCTACCGCGACCGATGGATGTTCCACGGTCCGTCGTACCAGGGTGTGGTCGACGTCGGTCCCATCGATGCCACCGGGATCGACGGGCGCATCCGGGTCGGGGGTGCGTCGGGGATGCTCCTGGACAACGCCGGACAGCTCATGGGGCTGTGGGTGATGCTCCGCCATGACAGGGATCGGCTGGCACTGCCCACCGCCATCGAGCGGATAGAGCTCTTCGGTCCAATGCCCGACCAAGAGGAGGTGGTGTCGGCGTCAGTCCGGGTCACCCACGTCGACGCGGTGTCGGTCCGGGCCGACATGGAGCTGTCCCACGGCCGTCGGGTATGGGCCCGAGTCCACGGCTGGCAGGATCGGCGGTTCGAGTCCGACGACGTCATCTGGCCCGTGCTCATCTGGCCGGAGTCCGAGACGTTGGCCCGGCCCATGGATGGTGGGTGGGTCCTGGTGGAAGAGGGTTGGGGCTCTTCGGCCGCCCGGGAGCTGATGATGCGCCGCTACCTCTCCCAGGAGGAGCAGGCGCGGTACGCGACCTTCAATCCGAGAGTGCAACGGCTGTTCCTCCTCGGGAGGATTGCGGCCAAGGACGCGGCCCGGCGGTGGCTCTGGGAGCAAGGAGCGGGCCCGGTATGGCCGGTGGAGATCACCGTCGAGAACGACGCCACGGGTCGCCCACTCCTGCGTGCTCCCTGTGAACCGACCCTCCACGTCTCGATCTCCCACACCCAGTGGCTGGGAGTGGCCCTCGTCGACGACGGTGCACCGGTGGGCATCGACGTCGAGCGGGTCGAGGAGAGGTCGGAGGCCTTCGCATCGACGGCGTTCGAACCCAACGAGCTCTCGCTCCTGCTGGAGGGAGCCGAGCCCGGCACACGATCCCGTGTGCTGACGGCGGCGTGGACGGCCAAGGAAGCAGTGGCCAAGATGCGGGGAACCGGCCTGGGTGGGAGGCCCAAGGACTTCCGGATCACCGGGCGGGAGACAGGGACGCTGACGGTGGACGACGTCCGGGTGAGAACGTTCCTCTGCGACAGCGTGGTCGTGGCCTGGACCGACGGACCGGCGGGGTGATCGAGTGATGGCTGACGAGGGTGGGGAAGCAGTGGTGCTGCGCACGGTGATCACCATGATCGGAGCAGTGGTGGGGGAGGACTACCTAGAGGACCTGGAGGTGGGGATGGGCACCGCGTTTGACCAGGATCTCGAGCTCGAGAGCATCGAGTTCGTGGCACTATCCGAGAAGCTCATGGAGCACTATGGGGATCGAGTCGACTTCATCACCTGGCTGGGGGAGATGGAGCTCGAAGAGATCATGAACCTGCGCGTGGGGCAGCTGGTTCACCACATCACGGCCTGCCTGGAGGCTTGAGTTGCCCTTTGCCGATGCCAACGGGGTCCGGCTGTTCTACCAGCGTCTGGGCCGGGGCCGACCCACGATCGTGTGCGTCCACGGTCTGGTCATGGACAACCTGTCGAGCTGGTGGTACACGGTCGCCAACGCCGCAGCGGCCCGGGCTGAGGTGGTGTGCTACGACCTCCGTGGTCACGGGCTCTCCCAACGCCCTCGGGAGGGCTACTCCGTGACCGACAGTGTGGACGACCTGGTGGGGCTCCTCGACAGCCTGGGCATCGAAGGTCCGGTGCACGTGGTGGGCAACAGCTACGGAGGCGTGGTGGGGCTGGCTCTGGCGGTCGCCCATCCCGAGCGGGTCGAGGGGCTCATCCTGGTGGAGGCCCATGCAGCCGTGGAGACCCTGCACGCCAAGGCCCGCCGACAGCTGGCGGAGGGGCTGGACTTGGCCGGTCTGGTGCTGGACGACGGAGACGTGAACCGCTGGCTGGAGAGCCTCGGTGGACGCAAGCTGAACCGGATGGCGACGTCGGCCAAGGACCTGATCTACCACACCACCCTGGTCGGGGATCTGCGGAGCTCACCTCCGTTCACCGAGGAGTCCCTCGGTCAGGTGGAGTGTCCGGTGCAGCTGGTCTTCGGGGAGCACTCGGACATCTTCGACCGAGCTGAGATCCTGGCGCGGCTGCTCCCGAACGCCGACCTGCACGTCATCGACGGGATGGACCACTCGGTACTGATGGGAGCGACGGCTCAGGTCCGCTCGCTGGTTCTCGAGTTGGCCAGTTCGGCGGGCTGAGGAGCGGAGGGGGGACCGTGGGGCGCGTGTTGGTCGTGGTGCCCCCGCTGGCGGGGCACGTGAACCCGACGATCGCCCTCGCTGCCCGGCTCCAGGAGCGAGGTCACGTCGTCTCGTGGGTGGGGTGCGGTGAGGTCACTCGGCGCCTCCTGCCCGAGGGAGCGACAGTGACGGGTGGGGTGGCGGGCATCTCGGAGACCACCGTGGCGTCGATCCGACAGCGCTCGTCGGGGCTCCGGGGCGCGGCGGCGTTGAAGTTCCTCTGGGAGGACTTCCTGTTCCCACTGGCGTCGGCCATGCTCCCGGCGGTGGACGCCGCGGTGGAAGACTTCGCGCCGGACCTTGTCGTGGTCGACCAACAGGCCTTGGCCGGTGCTGTCGTCGCTCGACGCCGGGAGGTGCCCTGGGCCACGTCGGCCACGACCTCGGCCGAACTGGTCGACCCCTTCGCCCCTCTCCCGAAAGTGGGTGAATGGGTTCGCCGGGGTATGGCTCGGCTGGCCGCCGATGGCGGGCTGGACGCCGGCGACACGAGGGACTTGCGCTTCTCCGAGCACCTGGTGCTGGCCTTCACCACCGAGGCGTTGACCGGGCCGCTGACCCTTCCGCCGGGATCGGGCCCGGTGGCCATGGTCGGTCCGTCGCTCGAGGCTCCGGGGGGCGACGACCCGCGTCACGGCGACCCCGAGCTTCCCGCCGGCTGGATGGCTCGGGAGGAGCCGCGGGTCCTGGTGAGCCTCGGGACGGTGAACGCCGAAGTCGGGGCGACCTTCATGCGGACGTGCATCCAGGCAGTCGCAGACGAAGCCGTGAGCCTGATCATGGTGGCACCACCCGAGCTGCTCGGGCCGGTGCCCGGCCACGTCGTCGTCCGTCGATTCGTGCCCCAGCTGAGCGTCCTGGCGGAGGTGGACGCCGTGGTGAGCCACGCCGGTCACAACACCGTCTGTGAAGCGTTGGCCTATGGCCGGCCCCTGGTCGTGGCGCCCATCCGGGACGACCAACCCATAGTGGCCGAGCAGGTGGTCCGAGCCGGAGCCGGCCGTCGCGTCCGTTTCGGGAGGGTGAGGGCGCCAGAGCTCCGCGAAGTGCTCGACTCGGTGCTCTTCGACGACAGGTTCCGCTCCGCCGCCGCCGCGGTACAGCGTTCGTTCTCCGCGGCCGGCGGTGCCGAGGTGGCCGCGGACCGGCTGCTGGAGCTGCTGGCGTGAACTGGGCCTGGGTGTGGTGGATGCTGGCCGCGAGCTTCGTGGCGAACGGCGTGCGGCTCCGCCGGCGGTGTGCCGGGCTCGAACGGGTCACGGTCTCAGGTCCCACGTCGGGCGTCGGTGACGGGCGAGATCCAAAGGGAGGTGGTCCCGGGCCCGACGCGTGGGCCTGGTTCGAAGGCAGCGGGGTGGAAGTGCCCGACGCCGTCCGTCGCCGAGTCGAACGGCACGCCGAGGAGCGGGGCCTCGACGTCGTCGACCTGGTGCCCAAGAAGATGCCGACGGCCGCCGGCATGGACCTCCTGCGGGCCGTGAACCCCCGGTCCTACCGGTCACGCCGCCTGGCGTCGGGAGCCACGGCCGGGTACGCCGTCGCGGCCAAGAGGTCCGTCGACCAGTCGGCCCGCTCATCGGCCCGCTCCGCGGCCCGCCGACGTGCCCTGCTCACGGGAGGTCGGGGGAGCAGTGAGCCAGGAGCCGGCTCGTGGCCGCCCGAGGAGACGGCGCGCGTCGATCCGGCGGCACTCCATCGTTGGGTCGTCCTCCTCAAGCGATGCGCTCCGTCGTCGACCGACTTGGTGGTGGTGGACGGGCTCGGGGCTCCCAGGAGAGTCCCGGCCGGCCGGAAGGCGCTCCTCAGGGCCCGCTACGGCGCGGCTTGGCCGCTGGCGGTGATCTTGCCGGCGGCGGTGGACGTCGTGCTCCTGGCGGGCCTCTACGTGTCCCCGGCGTGGGGACTGGTGGCCCTGGCCTTGTGGTGCGCACAGCCGGTCCTCACCTTCCTCGGCTCGCCGCTGTCGCCGGGCGATCTGTGGGTGCGCTCGGTCTTGCGGTGGGCACTGGACCCGGTGGACCTGGTGCGCACCGCCCTCGGACGCCGGGAGCCTTCGACGGGCTGGGAGACGGGCATAGACCCTGAGACGCTGCGTCCGGTCTACGACGAGCTGTTGAGCGCCGGGATCGAGCGGTTCTTCGAGCCGCCCCGCCCCGACTGCCCGCTGTGTGGTTCGACGCTGCTCCGAGAGAAGCTCCGTACCCCTGACCTGCTCCAGCACAAGCCGGGGGAGTTCGTGCTGATGGTCTGTGGGCAGTGCGGGCACATCTTTCAGAACCCGCGGCTCTCGCTCGAGGGTCTGGACTTCTACTACCGGGACTTCTACGACGGGTTGGGGGAGGACCAACTCGAGTTCGTGTTCGGCGCCTCCGATGCGGCGTATCGGGGCCGTGCTTCGCTGCTGCACGGACGTCACGTGCCGCGGGCGTGGTTGGACGTGGGGGCCGGGCACGGGCACTTCTGCCTGGTGGCCGGCGAGCAGTGGCCGGCGACCAGGTTCGACGGCCTCGACATGAGCGAGAGCATCGAGGAGGCGGAACGTCGGGGATGGGTCACGAAGGGCTACCGGGGCCTGTTCCCGGAGCTGGCGCACGAGCTCGAGGACCGGTACGACGTGGTGAGCATGCACCACTACCTGGAGCACACCCGCGATCCGAGTGCGGAACTGGACGCGGCGCTCCGGGTTCTCCAGCCCGGTGGGTACCTGGTCATCGAGCTTCCCGATCCCGAGTCTGTCTACGGAGGCGTGCTGGGCAAGTACTGGGTCCCCTGGTTCCAGCCCCAGCACCAGCACCTGCTCTCGATGCGGAACCTGGAGGCGGTGATCGAGGCGAAGGGGATGACGGTGGAGACGACCCAACGCGGGATAGCCGCTCAGCCGGTGGACCTCTTGTTCGCCGTCTGGTTCCTCGTCAACCGACTCGCGCCGGCGCCGGATCTTCCGTGGCGCCCTCCGAGCACGTTGGTCCAGCGGGTGTGGAGGATTGCCGCCTTCGTGGTCGCAGCGCCCGTCTTCGTCGGGGCGTTCCTCGCCGACCAGGTGCTGGCCCTGATCGTCCGGAGGAGCCGGCGCTCCAACACGTACCGGGTCCTGGCCCGCCGGACCGACGCGACTGGACCGACGAGACAGGATGGACAGGGGGGACAGGGGGGATCGCTGACCTGAAGGACCGGCCTGGTCCGGCGACGTGAACGACGACGGGGGGGTTATCCTCTCCACCGGTGCAGGCGCAGTGATCACGGCTCCCCGACGATCGGTATCCCGCCGGCGCTTCCAGGGCATCGACCTGGTCCTCGTCGGCGTGAGCGCCGCGCTGTCGCTCCTCGGGGTGGTGATGGTGTACACCGCCACCCGGGGGGCCCTCCTGGCCACAGGGCTGAGCCCCACGTACTACCTGAAGCGCCAGCTCGTCTGGGTGGCCCTGGGGCTCGTGGCCATGGTGGTGATGGCGGTCCTCGACTACCGCCGTCTGGAGTCCCTCGGCATGGCGGTGTACGGCCTGTTCATCTTCCTGCTCCTGGCCGTGCTGGTACCCGGGCTCGGCAAGCACGCCCTCGGCTCCCAGCGATGGTTCAGCCTGGGGCCGCTCCAGATCCAGCCATCGGAGTTCGCGGTCCTGGCCTTGATCCTCGCCATCGCCACGTACTGCTCTCGACGTCGTGAAGGTCTGGCCTGGCCCGATGTCCTGCGGGTCCTGGTCATGGGGGCGCTACCCATCGCCCTGGTCATCGTCCAGCCGGACCTGGGGACGGGCATCATCATGGCCATCGTCCTCTTGGTCATGCTGGCAGTGGCCGGGCTTCCCACGCGGATCCTGGTCCTGTTGATAGTGGGTGCGGTCGTGGTGGTGGTCCTGGCGCTGGCGTCAGGCCTGCTCCACCACTACCAGATCACCCGGATCACGTCGTTCCTGCACCAGGACTCGTCGAACCCGAGCAAGGCCGAGCAGACAGCGCTCTACAACCTGACCCAGGCGAAGAACGCCATCGGGGCGGGGGGATTCTGGGGCACGGGGCTGCTTCACGGGGCCCAGACCAATCTCGGGTACGTGCCAGAGCAGCAGACGGACTTCATCTTCACCGCCGTCGGTGAGCAGCTGGGGTTCGTGGGCTCGTCAATCGTCCTGGCCCTCCTGGGCCTCGTGGCCTGGCGCGTCCTGCGGGCAGCCCAGCTGGCCCGGGACTCGTTCGGGCGCCTGCTCTGCGCCGGTATCTTCACGTTCCTGGCGTTCAGCACCTTCCAGAATGCGGGTATGTCCATGGGGATCATGCCGATCACCGGGATCCCGCTTCCGTTCATCAGCTACGGGGGATCGGCCGTGCTCTGCTTCTTCATCGGGGTCGGGGTAGTGGTGAGCGTGCGACGGCATCGGATGCCGTCGTGACCGCCAGCGACCCGGGCGCCGGCGACCTGGGCACGGGCGACCTGGGCACCGGCGACCTGGGCACGGGCGACCTGGGCACCGGCAACGCGCCGCAACGGGAACCGGTCGCTACGAGCCCAGAGGACGTGGGGCGTGCACCGCGGCCCCCGGTGTTCCGGGTCATGGATGTCATGTCGGTCACCCTCGACCTCCCGGGCCAGTTCCCGATCCTGCGGCTCCAGGAGGCGGAGCCGCCCCTCCGAGATCTCTCGTTCCCGGTCGGTATGCCCGAGGGGGTGGCGCTGGCCTACGCCCTGCGCCGGCTCGAGACGCCCCGGCCGTTCACCCACGAGCTCTTCTCGAAGGTGCTGCAGGCCTATTCGGTCGACATCGTGGCCGTCAGACTGGTGGGTCGTACGTTCGGCACGTATCTCGCCGAGTTGGACCTCATGGCCGCTCGAGGACGCGAGGTGGTGCCGTGCCGTCCGAGTGACGGCGTCGTGTTGGCCCTCCGCCAGGCGGTGTCGGCCCCGATCCTGGCCGACGAGCGCCTGCTCACCGACGACGGCGACGTGACCCCCGGTTGATCGCAGGGTCGGCGAGCAGGGTCGGCGAGCGCGGACGAGCGTGCCGGGACGCGTGGCGATGCACTCGCCGAGCCCGGGAGGTTCAGGCGGCCACCAAGAAGTCCACGTCCCCTGGGAGGGAGGTCCCCGTGGAGCCCTCCTGGGAGATCCGCATGAGCATGCCGACCAGGATGTAGTTCGCAATGAGGGACGAACCACCGTAGGCCACGAACGGGAGGGCGATCCCGGCGGTGAAGGGCAGGATGCGGATGACCCCGGCCATGACGATGAACGCCTGGAAGCCGATGATGACGGTGAGGCCGGTGGCCAGCAGCCTGGAGAAGTCCGACCGCGCCGTCTGGGCGATCCGGAGCCCAGTGCCGACGAACAGCACGAAGGCCATGATGACCGCCGAGGCTCCTATCAGGCCGAGGCCCTCTCCCACCGCCGTGAACACGACGTCTGTGGTGATGCCGAAGATGTCTCCGGTGAATCGGTCGAGGCCCAGCCCGGCACCACCGACGCCGCCGTGGGCCAGTGAGAGCGTGCTC
>JAJYZN010000103.1 GCA_021799915.1 Actinomycetes bacterium | reverse complement strand
TGCCGCGAGCGCGTCGGACGACCACGAGACCGAAGGGAGCGCGACGCGCACCACCTCGGTCGGCCAGTGCCAAGCCACCCCGCCGGCCGCACCCCCGCCGGCCGCACCCCCGCCGGCCGCACCCCCGCCGGCCGCACCCCCGCCGGCCGACCCGGGGACTGCCAGACGGACCATGCCAGCGCCGGCACGCGCCGCCGCGGTCGCGGCCAACGCCGCCGCACCCTCCATCCCCGGCGACCCGGCCACCACCGCCACCGCTGAGCTCCATTTGTGCGCCTGGGGATCACGCTGGGGGAGCAGCGCCGCGACATCGGCGTCTTGGATCAACCTGATCCCGGTCCGTCCGACGTCGACGCCGATGTCCACTACGTCGACACTCCCGGCGAGCCTGAGGCCGTCGCCTTGGAGGAGCCCAGGTTTCAGCGCCGCCATGGTGACCGTCCGATCAGCGGCCATCGGGTGGCCCGATACCACCCCGGTGTCCCCGTCAACTCCCGAAGGGATGTCCACCGCGAGCACGCGTGCTCCCGGCGGCACCACCGGGGCCTGGAACACGCCGCGAAAGCCGGTGCCGTAGGCAGCGTCGATCACGAGATCGGCGCGCGGGAGGTCTCGGGGTGCTCCTGTGGCTCCGACGACCACGACCCGGGCCCCCCGCCGCTCGAGCAAGCGGGCGGCCACTCGCCCGTCGGCACCGTTGCTGCCCTTGCCGGCCAGGACCACGACCCGCCGCCCGTACGCCGGTCCCAGCAGCGTGAGAGCGGCATGGAGCACACCGGTACCGGCCCGGTCCACCAGCGTCGCGTGATCGACATCGGCCAGAGCGGCCGCATCAGCAGCTCGCATCTCAGTGATGGTGGCGACCGGAAGCATCAGCTCCGACCCTCGGCGATGACGACGGCGACGGCCAACTGCGCGGTATGGGTGAGCGACACATGCCAGTGCTCGACACCTCGGCGGCGTGCCAGCTCTGCCGCCGCGTCCGAGAGCCGGAGGCTCGGCGCGCCGCTCGTTGCGCCGGCCCCGCCTCTCCGCACCACTTCGACGTCACGCATCCCAAAGCTCCCGAGGCCACTCCCGAGAGCCTTCATCACCGCCTCCTTCGCAGCAAAACGCGCCGCCAGGCGCTCGGCCGGGTCACGGGCAGTCCCGGCGTCGCTTCGCTCCGCGTCGGTGAACAGCCGCTCGGCCAGGCCGGGGCGCCGCCCGAGGACCGTCCGGAACCGCGTGACGTCGACTGCGTCCACCCCCACGCCGATCACGCCCTGCACGGTCCCCACGCCGAGGTCCCCGGCCTCACACGGTCGGTCACCATCTGCGGCGACCGGGACATCGCCCGTCATTCGACGGTCACCGTCTTGGCCAGGTTCCGCGGGCGATCGACATCGTTGCCCAACCGACGCGCGAGGTGGTAGGCGAGGATCTGCAGCGGGACCACGTCCACCATCGGAGAGAGGAGGTGGTCGGTCGCCGGTACCCACAGCACGTGGTCGGCGACGCCGGCCGCCTGCTCGTCCCCGTCGTCGGCGACGAGGACCACCGTGGCGCCCCGGCTTACCACTTCGGCGATGTTGGCGAGCATCTTCTCGTACAGCGGGCTCTGGGTAGCAACGCCCACGACCACGGTCCCCGGTTCGACGAGAGCGATCGGACCGTGCTTGAGCTCGCCGGCCGGATATCCCTCCGCGCGCAGGTAGGAGAGCTCCTTCAACTTCAAGGCTCCCTCCATCGCCACCGGAAACCCCACACCGCGCCCGAGGTAGAAGAAGTCGCGGACACCCACCAGGGCATCAGCGACGTCTCGTATCTCCTTGTCCCTCGCGAGGACCTCGGCCACCCGGCTCGGGACCTCGTGCATCCCGCGCATGACCGCGTCGACCTGGGGCATGGTCAGCGTGCCGCGCCGCTGGGCAAGGGTGAGGGCCAAGATCTCCAAGACTGCAACCTGAGCCAGGTGACACTTCGTCGAAGCCACCCCAATCTCCGGACCCGCTCTCGTATAGAGGACCCCGTCTGCTTCCCGGGCCATCGACGAGCCGACGACGTTCGACACCGCCAGCACCCTCGAGCCCCATCGGCGTGCCTCGCGGAGCGCCTGGAGGGTATCGAGAGTCTCGCCTGACTGGCTGACGCCGACCGTCAGCGTTCGTTCGTCGAGCACTGGGTCGCGGTAGCGGAACTCGCTGGCGATGTCGACCTCGGTCGGCAGCCGGGCCCAATGCTCGATGGCGTACTTGGCAACCATCGCGGCGTGAAAGCTGCTTCCGCAGGCGACGATGCATACCCGCTCGACCGAGCGGAGATAGTCGTCGGTGATCCGAGCGTCATCCAGTTGCAGCGTGCGATCCCCGGCGCGGCGATCCAAGAGCGTATCGGCGAGCGCCTTGGGCTGCTCGTGCATCTCCTTGGACATGTAGTCGTCGAAGCCGCCTTTCTGCGCCGCATCCCTGTCCCAGTCCACTACCAGCGGAGCCGGCTCGACCGGTTCACCCTCGAGCGTGCTCACGAGCGCACCGGTGGGAGACAGCTCGGCGATCTGGTCATCGTCGAGGGCGAACAGCTTCCGCGTCGTCCCGAGAAGGGCCGGAACGTCCGATGCCAGTACTGATCCGCCATCCGTGAGACCGACCACAAGCGGCGTCGAGCGCCGGGCCGCGACGATCACTTCCGGCAGGTCGGCATGCACGACGGCGACGGCAAACGAGCCGCGGACCCTGCCGAGCGCGGCTCGGACGGCATCGGGAAGCGTACGACCGGGCCGCAGCTCATCCTCGATCAAGTGCGCCACGCACTCCGAATCGGTGCCCGAGACCATCGTGTGGCCCCGGGCCACGAGCTCATCGGTCAGCTCGGCATGGTTCTCGATGATCCCGTTGTGGACCAACGCCAGTCTCCCCGTGCAGTCCAGGTGCGGATGCGCGTTCTCGACCGTCGGCGCCCCGTGGGTGGCCCACCTCGTATGACCGATCCCGCAGTGCGCCTTGGGCGGTGCGCCCCTGACCAACACCGCCAGGTCCTCGACCGAATGGTTCCCTTCGGCCGCCCGCGCCCGCCAGATGCCCGCGGCTTCCACCAGCGCCAACCCGGCCGAGTCATAACCCCGGTACTCCAAGCGCCCGAGCCCCTCGACGAGGAAGGCCGGCACGGCATCGATCCCGGTCGCGCCGATGATCCCGCACATGGTGGGGAGGCTAGCAACCGTACTGCAGGCGATCAGCCGGAGACCGGACCGAGCTCCCCTTCCACGACCCGGCACAGGCGGCGAACGGCCTGCGCCGCCAAGTCCTCCGATGCCGCTTCCACCATGACCCGTACGACCGGTTCGGTCCCACTGGGCCTGAGGAGCACCCGGCCGAGCGGACCCAGCTCCTCTTCGATCGACGCGACGGTCTTCCACACGGCAGACGCGCCTGACAGCCGTCCTGGGTCCTGGACGGGAACGTTGGTCATCACCTGGGGCAGGCGGGTGACGAGCCCCGAGACCAGCGACGCCAGCGGCGACGCAGAACGCACGACCAGATCCGCCAGCAAGAGCCCCGTCAGCATCCCGTCCCCGGTGGTCGCGAGCCGGCGGAAGATGATGTGACCGGACTGCTCCCCGCCGAGCACGAGGCCCTCGGCGTCGAGCTCGGCCAGCACGTGCCGATCGCCGACCGGGGTCTCTCGGACACCGATGCCGCGCTGGTCCATTGCCTGCCGGAACCCGAGATTGGTCATCACCGTGACCACCACTGCCCCGCCGTCGAGGTTGCCCTGCGCGGCCAGATCGACCGCGAAGAGGGCCAGGAGCACGTCGCCGTCGGCGACGGTCCCGGTATGGTCGACGGCGACGAGGCGGTCAGCATCTCCGTCGAACGCCAATCCCAGATCAGCCCCCTCAGCCACGACCGCCGCCGACAGGGCACTGGGATCGGTGGAACCGCATCCGGCGTTGATGTTCACGCCATCGGGATCACACGAGATCGCCGTCACTCTGGCCCCGGACGACGCGAAGATCTCTGGGGCCAAAGCCGACGCCGCCCCATTGGCACAGTCGAGCACGACGTAAAGACCGTCGAGACGGCGCTCTCCTATCACGGATCGCAGGTGCCGGCCGTAGGCATCGCCGGCTGACGGATCGGAGGAGATCCATCCGACTCCGGTGCCGGTCCTCTGACTTCTTCCCCCGGCCGGTTCGCGCATCAGCTGCTCCATCTCGAGCTCGATCGACCCTTCGAGCTCGGCCGAGATCTTCATGCCCCCCGCATTGAAGAGCTTGATGCCGTTGTCCTCGTAAGGATTGTGTGACGCCGAGACCATGACGGCCGGGAGCCGCCTCGCCTCTGAGACGTATGCGACACCCGGCGTAGGGAGCACTCCGAGATCCACGACGTCGGCACCCTCTGAGGCAAGCCCGGCGCACACCGCAGATGCCAAGAGAGGCCCGGACCTCCGGGTGTCCCGTCCGATCACGAACTCGGGGGATCCGAGCACGCGTGCGGTAGCTCGGCCCAGGGCGAGGGCCAGCTCCGGCGTGAGGTCGGCGTTCGCCACTCCGCGAACCCCGTCGGTGCCGAACCGGGCGATCGCCACCCAGCTACCGCTTGGAGTACTGGGGAGCCTTGCGCGCCTTTTTCAGACCGTACTTCTTGCTCTCCTTCTCGCGGGCGTCTCTCGTGAGGAACCCGCCGCGCTTCAGCGCCGCACGTCGCTCCGGGTCGAGCTCGCACAGTGCTCGGGCGATTCCGAGGCGAAGGGCACCGGCCTGTCCGGACATCCCGCCTCCATCCATCGTGGCGTCGATGTCAAACGCATCCGCGGTGCCAGTCACCCGAAGCGGTTCGGTGACCAACATTCGATGCGTCATGGAGGGGAAGTAATCCTCGAATGGCCGCTTGTTGACGGTGATGGCACCTTGTCCGGGGCGGAACCGGACACGGGCCACGGCCCGCTTGCGCCTCCCGGTGGTCTGGCTGAGTGGTGCAGGCATGTCGTCCTCTCTGCGGGGGTCAGCCGGCCCGTCGGGCGGCGGGGAGGTCCAAGGGCTGGGGCCGCTGGGCGGCGTGGGGGTGGTCCGGCCCGGGGTACACCTTGAGCTTCGCCAGCTGCTGCCGGCCGAGCGTGTTCTTCGGGAGCATCCCTCGCACAGCGCGGCGCACGAGCTCGTCGGAGTGTGTCTTGAGCAGGCTTGCGTAGCTCTCCCGTTTGAGGCCGCCGGGGTACCCGCTATGCCGATAGGCAAACTTGGCGTCTCCCTTGCCGGCGGTGAGCACGACACTTGCGGCATTCACGACCACGACGTGGTCACCAGTGTCCATGTGCGGAGCGAAGTACGGGCGGTGCTTGCCCCGGAGGATCCGTGCCACCTCGGTCGCCAGCCGTCCCAGGACCATGCCGTCGGCGTCGATAAGGTGCCACTCGCGGGCGATCTCTTGGGGTTTGGGGGAGTACGTGGGCACAGTAGGGATCCTCTATGGGCTGACCGGCGCTCCGGTCTCATCCAGAAGCGGCGACGCGACCGTCACCAGCCGGGAACACAGGATAGAAGCTGGGTCCATCGAGATCAAGCTCGGGTCGGGCGGAGGGAGGTCGGGCGGAGGGATGTCACGGTGTCTGCGTACGCCACGTCGACGAGACACAGGCCGTGCGGAGGTGCCGGCTCGGCCGCCTGGGCCCGGCTCCCCGCCGCCAGGAGCTCCATCACCGTCGCGGCGTTGCCCCTTCCCCGGCCCGCTGCGACGAGCACACCCACGATCGACCGGACCATCTGGTGGCAGAAGGCGGTGGCTACGATGTCGAAGCGCAGCAGCCGGCCGTCGACCGGTGCACCCACCACCTCGCTCCAGTCTGCGGAGATCACCCTGCGGTTGACCGGTTCGGCGGGATCGGTCCCCGGGGCCCGGCGGCAGAAGGAGCGGAAGTCGTGCTCGCCGACCAGGGGGTCGGCAGCGGCCCGCATGGACTGCAGGTCGAGGGCGAACGGGACGTGCCACACGAGAGGGGCGAGCAGAGGGTCGGGCACCTCGGCCGCGTGCACCAGATAGCGGTAGTGCCGTCTCGACGCGGCGCGCCGGGCATCAAACCCAGCCGGTGCCGGCTGAGCCTCTCGAACCACCACCGAGGGAGCCAGCTGGCGGTTCACCGCCCGCTTCACGTCCTGAGCGGTCAGAGGATCGCCGTCGCGGCCCCTCGCCGCTGGCAGCGGATCGGGCAGGTCCACGTGGACGACCTGCCCGCGAGCGTGGACCCCGGCGTCGGTTCGGCCGGCACAGACGATCACCGGATCTTCTGCCATCCGGGCTACTCGGGCGAGCGCCGACGCGAGCACCCCGGCAACCGTCGGCACTCCCGGCTGGGCAGCAAAGCCCCGAAACGCCCCCCCGTCGTAGGCGACCAGCAGTCGCCAGCGCCGGAGCGACGGCTCCGCGCCTTGTGGCACTGAGCTCAGACGAGCTCGATTCGGGCCATGGGGGCGTTGTCCCCTGGGCGCGGCCCGAGCTTGAGGATCCTCGTGTACCCCCCGTGGCGATCGGCATAGTGAGGGCCGATCTCGGCGAACAGCTTGTGCGCCATGTCCTTGTCCCGGATGAGCGCCACGACCTGCCGATGCTGGTGCACACCACCCTTGCGCGCTGCAGTGATGCACTTCTCGGCGACCGGGCGCAGCGCCTTGGCCTTCGCCTCGGTAGTCACGAGGTACCCGGCCCCGATCAGGGAGGCCACCAGGTTGCCCATCATGGCCTTCTGGTGGGCGGCGTCGCCACCGAACCTCCTGCCTCGCTTCGGTTGTCCTTGCATTGCGGTCTCCGTCAGTCCCTCGTCCGGAGCGAGAGCCCTCGCTCGTCCAGTCGCTGGATGACCTCGTCCAAGGACTTCTGGCCGAAGTTGGTGATGCCCAAAAGGTCGTCCAGCGTCCTCTCTACAAGCTCACCGATGGTGTTGATCTGCGCCCGCTTGAGGCAATTGCGCGGCCTCTCGGAAAGGTCCAGCTCCTCGATCCGCAGATCCAGGTCGGGCGAGCCGCTGGAGCTGCTTCCGGTGTCGCCCAGCGCCAGTCCCCGAGGCTCTTCCTCCAGGTCGGCGACCAGTCCGACCAGCGTGCGCAAGGTGTCCCCTGCGGAGGCCAGCGCCTCGCGCGGGGAGATCGACCCATCGGTCTCGATGTCGAGGACCAGACGGTCGAAGTCCGTGGACTGCTCGACCCGAACCGGCTCGATGTCGAACGCCACCCGGCGCACCGGTGAAAAGATGGAGTCCACCGGGATGACGCCGATCGTGGATGACTTCTTGTTCTTGTCGGCAGACGCGTAACCTCGCCCCCGCTCGACGGTGATGTCCACGGCCAACCGGCCTTTCGCGTTCACCGATGCGATGTGCAGGTCGGGATTGAGCACTTCGACGTCCGCGGTCAGTTGAATGTCGGCACCAGTCACCTCAGCTGGACCGTGCTTGTCCAGACGGATGACAACCGGTTCATCCGACTCCATCCGGACGAGGAGGTCCTTCAGGTTCAAGATGATGTCGGTCGCGTCTTCCTTCACTCCGGGAAGGGTCGTGAACTCGTGGAGAGCATCGTCGAACCGGACCTGGGTCACGGCGGCGCCGGGGATGGACGACAGCAGCGTACGGCGCAGGGAGTTGCCGAGCGTGTGCCCGAACCCTGGGTCGAGCGGACCTACCGCAAATCGCTGGCGGTGGTCCCGCTCCTCGTCGACAGCCTCGACAGTCGGTCGCTGGATGATGAGCATTGGTGTGGGCTCCTCGGTGGATGGGATAGGGAGATCGTGGTGGTCGTGGTCGTGCCGAGTGGTCCGGGAGCGCCCGGCCCACCCAGCGGGCTATTTCGAGTAGAGCTCGACGATGAGCTGCTCGCGTACAGGCTCGTCGATGTGCTCGCGGAGCGGGGGGTTGAGCACCTGGACCTCGAAGCCGCCGTCTGCGGTCTCGAGCCACGGTGGCGTCTGGCGGTCCAAGGTGTCCCGGTTGCGCCGGACGACGAACATTTCGCGCGCCGGCCCCTTGAGAGAGATCGCCTCGCCTTGGCGGACCCGGTAGCTCGGGATCGTCACCCGCCTCCCGTTCACCAAGACGTGCCCGTGCCGGACGAACTGTCGAGCCTGTCGGCGGCTCGCCCCCCACCCGGCCCGGAACACCACGTTGTCGAGACGCAGCTCGAGCATCCGCAGCAGGTTCTCGCCGGTGATCCCCGGCTGGCGGTTCGCCTCCTCGTAAAGGTTGCGAAATTGCTTCTCCAAGAGGCCGTAGATGCGGCGGGCCTTCTGCTTCTCCCGAAGCTGGCTCAGGTACTCGGAGCCCTGGCGCATGCGATCACGCCCGTGCTCGCCGGGCGGGTAGGCCCGGCTGTGGCGATCAGTGACCGCTTCGGAGACCGGGCACTTGAGCGAATAGCAACGCTCGCCCTTCAAGAACAGTTTCGTGCGCTCCCGCCGGCACAGCCGGCAGACGGGGCCGATGTAACGAGCCATGCCGACCTCCTCAGACCCGGCGCCGCTTCTTGGGGCGGCAGCCGTTGTGGGGAATCGGGGTGACATCTTTGATCCCGATCACTTCGATACCGGCAGCCGCCAGCGACCGGATGGCCGTCTCACGGCCCGATCCTGGGCCACGGACCAAGACGTCGACCTTGCGAACGCCGTGCTCCATCGCTCGCCGAGCGCACGCTTCGGCAGCCAACTGGGCGGCAAAAGGAGTCGACTTGCGAGAGCCCTTGAACCCGACGTTGCCCGAGGATGCCCAGGCGAGCACGTTCCCCTGGGGATCGGCGATCGCCACGATGGTGTTGTTGAACGAGCTCTTGATGTGAGCGACCCCGTAGCTCACGTTCTTGCGCTCTCGCCGCCGGGGACGCCTCGCCCCTTGCTGCTTGGTGGTCTTGGGCATCTACTTCCTGACCTTCTTCTTTCCAGCGACCGTCTTCTTCGGACCCTTGCGAGTACGCGCATTGGTGTGCGTACGTTGACCATGGACCGGGAGGCCCTTGCGGTGCCGGACCCCCTGATAGCAATTGATCTCCATCTTGCGCTTGATGTCCTGCGACACGTCACGCCTCAGGTCCCCTTCGACCCGCAGATGCGCATCGATGTCATTGCGCAGTCGGGTCACCTCTTCGTCGGTCAAGTCCCGAACCCGCGTGTTCGCGTTGACTTCAGCCCGGTCGCAAATCTCACGTGCGCGGGTGCTGCCAATGCCATAGATGTACGTGAGCGACACTTCGAGCCGCTTCTCACGGGGAATGTCGACCCCGGCGATTCGAGCCATGATCGTGCTCCCTCTCTATCCCTGGCGCTGCTTGTGGCGAGGATTGTCACAGATGACCATGACGCGACCGTGCCGGCGGATGACCTTGCACTTCTCGCATATCGGCTTGACGCTCGGTCGTACCTTCATCTGCTGGCTTCTTCCGTCTTCTCTCGCTGCTACTTGTATCGGTAAGTGATCCTGCCCCGGCTCAGGTCGTACGGGGTGATCTCCACTTGGACCTTGTCCCCGGGAAGGATCCGGATCCT
>JAJYZN010000102.1 GCA_021799915.1 Actinomycetes bacterium | reverse complement strand
GGTGGCCATCTTCAGCTTCATCGGAGTGTACGACGGCGAGCTGTTCTGGGACCACATGGTCCAGCACCTCCTGCTCATCATGGTGGCCGGTCCACTCTTCGCCTACTCCTCACCGGTGGCCCTGGTCTGGCGGGGCACGACCGGGTCCCTGCACCGCCGCCTCACCGGCGTGCTGCGTTCCCCGGTGGCCCAGTTCCTCGGCCACCCGATCGTGGCGTTCGTGGTCTACGCCGTCGTCATCCCGCTCACCCATCTCACGAGCTTCTACAACCTCACCTTGGAGAACGAGCCGGTCCACAATGCAGAGCACATCGTGTACCTGCTGGTGGGCTACCTGTTCTGGCGCCAGATCTTCGGGATCGAGCCGAACCGGTTCCGCCTCCACCCCGCGCTCCAGTACTTGTACCTGTTCCTCGCCGTCCCCATCGACACCTTCACCGGCCTGTCCCTCGACAACGCCAGCCACGAGCTGTTCCCGGCCTACCTGGCGTTCCACCGGACCTGGGGTCCGTCGCTGGTCGAGGACCTCCACATCGGCGGGGTGATCATGTGGGTCGGAGGCGACACCCTCATGCTCTGGCCCATGGTGCCCGTGGCCCTGCACTGGATGCACATGGAGGAGCGCCGGGCCGTCAGGTCCGACCGGGAGGAGGACGCCGCGCTGTTGGCTGGGCCGCCGCCGAACGGCCGTCCGCCGCACAGCTCCAACGGTGCGTAACCGTCTCCAGGTGTGCGGCTATATCTCGGCGATCCGAACGTGGGTGTCGAGGAGGCGGAGATCAGCCGGATCGCTGGTGACGATGGTCTGGTCGCGTCTGCGAGCATTGAGGACCACGCTGGCATCGACTGCATCGCGAGTACCTCGCTGTCCACAGAGGATGCCGACGGCCTTGGCGAGCGGTTCGTCAAGGGCTGGGACGGTGACGTTGGCCAGGTGCAGCGTCCGGGCGAGCCGGACTTGGCGCGGGCCCGACCGCCAAGCCTGCGCCAGCGGACCGGCCGGAATGTCGATGGGAAGACCAGCCGCGTGCGCTTCGTCGAGCAAGGCCTGCATCTTTCGATCGGCCCGCTCGATGGCGATCAGGGCTCCGGTGTCGAGCGTGACACCTGGCATCAGGCAAGACCGAGCGCACGTCGCGCCCAGATGCGGTCCTCGTCGGAGGGTCCACCCGCATCTGCGGCCATCTCGGCCAGGAGCGCTCCCAAGTCCTCGTAGTCCTGCCGATCGGCCAGGGTGGACGCGATGTAGCCCGAGAGCGAGCTTGCCCGGCCCGAATTGACCGCCTGTCGTGCGGTCGCGAGCACGTCGTCGGGAAGACTTATGGCGATCTTCGTAGTCATACTGAAATCATACCAGCGCCGGCATGAGCGACGTCGCCCGGCCTGTGCGCGCCGAGGACGACGCGGTGAGGCGCGAGAGGGTCGAAGGAGGCGGCGAGACGGGCACGCCGCATGGGGACGGACTGCTCCCATCCCGTGCAACCCTGTCCGAACCCACCCGGTCGTAAGATGACATAATGTATATTATCGGCGTTGTAGGAGGGGTCCCGGAGGGGTCCCGGAGGGGTCCCGGAGGGGTCCCGGAGGGGCCGAGGTGGTTCTCAGGGCTACGGGCCTCGTACACTGCCCGGTACGCGCGATGCGTCGACACCGGGGAGGGCGGACGTGCCATATCCAGCCGAGGAGGTCCGAGCGACCGTCGACCGGTACCACGAGGTGCGGCGCCGCATCGAGAACGGTGAGGAGCCGGACCGGTTCGGGGCCTTGGCCTCGTTCTATACCGACGACGCCGTGTACGTCGACGCGGCGTGGGGGAGGATCGAGGGCCGCGAGGCCATCGCCCGCTGGCTGGTCGAGTCCATGGCCGGCCTGGACGACTGGAGCTTCCCGGTCGAGTTCACGGCGGTCGAGGGGGACGACGTCGTGGTGAAGTGGACCCAGATCCTCCCGGGCCGACGGGCCGACGGCTCGCCGTGCACGCAGTCGGGCTACTCGCGCTTGATCTACGCCGGCGGCGGGAAGTTCTCCTATGAAGAGGACGTCTACAACATGGTCCACGTGCTCGAGGACATCGCCGTCAGCGGTTGGACGCCCAGCCAGCCGATGAACCTCCCACCCGAGCGTCCGGACCGACGCTGGGCCCCCGGGACCTGAGGCTCGGGGCGCGTCAGGGTCGCCAGGGGCCTCGGCTCAGAACTGGTCGAGCTGACCCCGCAGGTAGGCGTCGTAGGCCGACAGGTCCAAGAGGCCGTGCCCGGAGTAGTTGAACAAGATGACCTTCTCTTCCCCGGTCTCCTTGGCGGCAAGTGCGGTGTCGATGACTGCCCGTATGGCGTGGCTGGTCTCGGGGGCCGGTACCGTGCCCTGAGTTCTGGCGAACTGGACGGCGGCATCGAAAACCTTGCCCTGGGGGTAGGCCACGGCCTGCATCCTCTTCGAGTGC
The DNA here is from genome assembly GCA_021799915.1 of Actinomycetes bacterium. The sequence goes on along the minus strand of JAJYZN010000102.1, from coordinate 7,066 downwards.
ACCAGGCTCGAGATGATCGGCGAGTCACCGTGGTAGCGGAGCCCCCCGGCGTGGATGGACGGGGGCACGAAGTCGTGGCCGAGGGTGTACATGGGTAGGAGCGGGGTCATGCCGGCGACGTCGCCGAAGTCGTAGTCGAAGTGCCCGGCGGTGAGGGTGGGGCACGAGGAGGGCTCGACGGCCAAGAGCTCGACGCGCTCGTCGGGGACGAACGGGAGGGCGATGCCTCCGAGGTTCGATCCCCCGCCGCAGGAACCGATGACGATGTCCGGGCGCTCTTCGCCGGCCAGCGTCAGCTGTTCGCGGGCTTCGAGACCGATGACCGTCTGATGGAGCAGGACGTGGTTCAGGACCGACCCCAACGAGTAGTGCGAGTCGTCACGACCCGCGGCGTCGCGTACGGCGTCGCTGATGGCCGCACCGAGGGAACCCGGATGGGTCGGATCGTCGATCGGTGAGGGCACCACCTCGCCACCCCAGACTTCCATGAGGAGCCGGCGGTAGGGCTTCTGGTCGTACGACGCCCGGACCATGTAGACCTTGCACTCCAGTCCGTAGAGGGCGCTGGCGAATGAGAGCGCGCTCCCCCACTGCCCCGCACCGGTCTCGGTGGCCAGGCGGGTGATGCCCTCCTGCTTGTTGTAGAAGGCCTGGGGGACGGCCGTGTTGGGCTTGTGGGAACCGGCCGGAGACACCGACTCGTCCTTGTAGTAGATCCGGGCCGGGGTCCCGAGAGCCTGTTCCAGGCGCTCGGCCCGGACCAACGGCGTCGGTCGCCACAGCCGAAGGACGTCGAGGACCTCGCCGGGGATGTCCACCCAGGGATCGGTGCTCACCTCCTGGCCGATCAGGGCCATGGGGAACAGCGGGGCCAGGTCGTCGGGCCCGACCGGCTGGCGCGTCGCTGGGTGGAGCGGAGGCTGGAGGGGTTCGGGAAGGTGGGGAGCCACGTTGAACCACGCCCCTGGCAGGTGGTCGGCAGGAAGGTTCCAACGCATCTTTGCTCCTTTCGGGCCGTGGGATTCATGCACCCTGACCGACCTCTCGATCGGGGGGCCCACGGCCGGCAGTGTGGTGGTGGCGGCGATTGTACGACGTCGGTCGGTGAAGCGGTAGCGTTGTCGCCGCATGGCCCGACGCATCGACATCGAGCTGACCAGTCATTCGGACGGGGTGTGGACGTGGCGCGCCGCCGGGGCCAAGCAGCCCAAGGGTGTGGTGGAGGATGCGCTGGTGCCCGATGGGACCGGCGTCGGCGACGTCGTGAAGGCCGACGTGTCCTCGGGCCTCGACGGTTGGGAGGTCACCGGTCTCACTTCGATCTCCACGCCGGAGCCGGCAGCGTCCTCGGGCGAGCGGATCGAGATCCTTCCCCGCCTGCTCCGCGACACCGGTGTGACCGTCGTCTACGCGCCGGGCAACCGGAGGCGGAGGGACGACGACGGACGACGTGGTGCGCGCTCGGGGCCCGGGGATCGGGGCCGACGTGGTGATCGGGACCGCCTCCCCAGGGAGCGGCGTGACGCGACGGGTCCGGGCCCGAGCGAGACCCCGGCGCCTGGGAGGCGAGGGTCGGGTGACGCCGGTGCACGAGGTGACGCCGGTCGTGGACGTCCGGCTTCGGGACGTCCGGCCCGGAACGCTGCTGGCCACGGTGAGGCGGCCCGGAGTCGGGGTGAGGGGGTGGCAGCTGAGCGGGGTCGCGACCGCAAGCCCGCTGTGTCGACCGTCCACCGCAACGCCTATCTGGCCACGCTCGGGCCCGAACAGCTCCCGGTGGCCGAGCAGCTCCTTCGAGGGGGCATTCCCGCGGTACGGCGGGCGCTGGCCGAGCAGCGGCGGGCGGACCCGGCCGCACAGGTGAACGAAGCACCGATCCTGGCCATGGCCGAGCAGCTCCTTCCGGCGGTGAACTTGGCCAGTTGGAAGGACCGGGCAGTGACGGCTCGGGCCGAAGGGGCTCATGGGCGCCTGGGTGAGCTGCGCTCGGTGGTGGCCGCGGCCCGAGCTGTGAGCCTTGACGACGAAGGTCGTGAGCTGTCCCGAGTGCTCCACGAGATGTTGAACCAGCGACTCACGGCCTTGCGGGAGAACTGGGCCGGCAAGATCGGCAAGCACCTCGACGCCGGTGATCCCCGGGCCGCCCTCCAGGCTGCCAACCGTCCGCCCGAGCCGGCTACGAGGCTCGAAGCCGAGCTGGCGGTCCGACTGGCCCAGCAGACCGGCGAGGCGTTGACGTCGACATTGGATCCGAAGGAGTGGCTCGCTCTGCTGAGCGCCGTCGTGGACTCGCCGGTGCGACGCAATGTGAAGCCGGTCGGCATTCCCGACACAGCAGCGGTTCGGGAGGCGGCCCGGAATGCCGCCGGCCTCGTGCCCGAGCTGGCCAAGCTCCTCGGGCTCCGCATCCCCCCTCCCCCACCGCGCCGCAACGTGGTCCAGCGACCGCCTCTCAGTCGAGCGGCCGGCTGAGGACCAGGAGTCGGGCCTTGAACCCGGCGCGCTCGTAGAGCTGCTTGGTGTCGCGATCCCCGGGGAGGGCCAGGCCGTCGACGTGAGTGCAGCGACGGGACCGAAACCACAAGACCATCTCGTCGAGGAGGGCCGAGCCCACGCCGACCTGACGGGCCCCGGGCTCGACATAGCACAGGACGATCTGGCCCAGGCGGTCCGGTCCCCCCTTGCGTGATCCCACGATACGAGCGGCGGCCGTTCCGACGACGGCTCGTTCGAAGAGTCCTACCAGCACTCGGCGATCGGGATCGCCCGAAGCCCAGCTCAGCAGGGCCTCGCCGGTGACGGGGAACGGGGAATCTTCGCAGGGTCCACCGAGACCGAACGTCTCGAGAAGCTCACCGCCGCGTCGGGACGTCAGGTGTCGGAGTGCTGAGGCGACCAGCTCGCCACAGCGTTCCAGGTCGTCGGCTCGAGCAGGGCGGACCTCGTCCACGCCGTCTCAGGTCTCCCCGGTCCGTTGCCCGCCGTCGACGTGACCGGTCAGCTCGTCGACGCGGCTGAGGATCGTACGCCGTCGCCGACCGGCGGCCTCGTAGCGGCGCACCCCTTCGAGCTCGCCGGGAGACAGTCCGTCGAGCCGGCGGACCACTTGGGATGCCGAGAGCGTGTCGTAGTCCGAGATGATGCGCCCGACCCCACTCGACAAGGCGTCGGTGGGTCCGGGCGGCTCGCTGCTCCTGAGATCGCCGTCGACAGGAGCGGACGGTGGCGTCGTCTCCAGACCTTCACCGGCGGCCGCCGTCACCGATTCCTTACCGGCGGCGCCCTCCACATCGTCGATCCTGCCGGGTGGCACCGGGCGGGAGGGCGTCGAAGCAGAGTCGTCGCCTCCCCCGAACCGCCGTTCGAGCTCCTTGCGCCCTTCGGACACCACGAGCTCCCCCACGATCCTGGCGTTGCGCACCTGAAGCTCGAATCGCTCCCTCCCTCTCGCGGCCAGGGCCGGGACCTCTTCCCTGGCGCTGGTCACCAAGCCAAGGGGAGCGAAGACGACCAGGTCCATCACTCGTCGAGCCCAGGGGCGTGCCGGCGAGGACTCAGGCACGGTCGATCGCCTCGCCGCTCAGACGCAGTCTCGGCAAAGAAGCCTCTTCTTGTCCGCCAGCTGGCTCGGGTGCTTCACCAGGAAGCATGACCGACAGACGAATTCACCGGGCTGCTTGGGGAGGACCTGGTCGACTCCTTCGCTGCGGTCCTCGGTGTCGACGACCTCGTCGTCTTCGGGTTCGTCTTCGACCACCAGACGCTCTTTGAGGATCACGTCGAGGCTGGCTTCGACGTCTTCGTCCTCTTCCTCCTCGTCCTCTTCCTCCTCGGCCTCGTCCGAGCGGGCCGGTACGGGCCGCACCGTGTCCCCGTCTTCCTCGAGGTCGAGATCCTCGTCGGCGTCATCGATGCCGTCTACTTCGATGACCTCGTCGAGGTCCTCATCGGCGTCGACCGCCTCGAGGACGATGGCGTCGTCGTCGAGGTCGTCGGGTACCGCCACGTCGTCCAGATCGTCTGCCATGCCTTCCTTCCCGCTGGTGATGTGACGCGGGAGCATAGACGCTGGTGCTGGCCGGTCAAGCACCGTCACGGTCGTGCTGGGCCTATCGGGCTGGTCGTGCTCGGGCTGCCGGGCAGGTCATGTCGTGGACACGGCCCGAGAGGTCGAGGCGGCCGGGCCCAGGGGTCTTTGGGGCCATCTCGCCACTCGTGGGGCGACTGCCCCACGGGCGGGAAGTTCTCTACTCGACCCCCTGGGCCTCCCTCCGCCTCTCACAGCATCCCCCCCGTCGGCATGGCCGCGCCTGGGGCTCGGCTCCTTCCGCTCGGGGCGACTGGGACTGCCGTACGATACGCGCACCATGGGGACGGCCGTCAAGGGACTTGCTACCACGTTGACCAGGAAGACTTTGAATTATCCCTGGTCAGACAGTTGCGGATTTCCCGTCTGGCCGCCTGCTCCGCTGACCGACCGGCGAGCTTCGGCCCGGCGCTCGGCGCCCAGCCGCTCGAGCGTGACGTCTTGGTGGTCCACGTAGGCCATCGCCGCGGCGATGGCGTGGTGACCCGCTGTCTGGTCGATGGCCCGATGAAGCTGCTGGGCAATTCGTCGGTAGGCCGGATGGCCCTGGGGGCCGGATCGGAGCTCGATGACGTGCATGGCCTCACGGGCGTTCATCTGGAGCACGAAGCGGATCCTGAAGGCCAGGGCCACGGCGTAGGCCGCCTGGGCCGGGAAGTGCGTGAGGAGGGCGGCGTGGAGCTCCTTGGACCGGGCCAGTGACTCGGTGTAGGGCCCGAGCAGACCGGCCTCTTCGACGACCTCCGAGCTCTCCCAGCCCAGCCCGGTGGTCAGCTCCTGCCACTCGGCGGTGAGCATGCGGTGACGCTGGAGGTCACGGAACGCCCCGTAGTCCGAGACGATCTCGAAGCGGTACCCCGTGCGCTCGAACGCCCGACCAGGTCGGTGACGGCGGTTGCGGCGATCGCCGACGTACGTCTTGAGGATCTGCACCCGGTCATCGGCGCCCAGGGCTCTGACCCGGCGGAGGATCTCGGGCTCGGGGAGGGACGTAGACGGGAAACACGCCGCGGCGACGACCTTGTCCTCGCCGTCGGGGTCGAAGTCCAAGAGCGTCACCCCCGACACCGCTGTCGGCTCGACCTCGTTCGAGACCGACGGGAGCAGAGCACCACCGGCGGCGTCCGGCCATAGATCAGCGGTCGTGCGGGTCATTGCCTCACGGGTCGACGCCAGGTAGGTCGACCACTCCCCTCCCCGATCCGGTCGGTCGACCCGCTCGAGGAACGACGGGATCACCTTCCTCAGCTCTTCGAGCATCAGCTCCGCGTACTGGCGGGCCTCGGGGAGAGGGTGCGTCCGCATGTGGACGAGCAACAGCTCGTAGGACTGTCCAGTGCCGTAAACTCCGACGTTGGACAGCGCCGCTGACGGGAGGAGGCCGCGCACGGCGTCGAGGGCCTTGGCCCGCACCGCCTGGCGGTGGACGAAGTCCGAGTCGGCAGGGTCACGGGGATGGTGGGTGGCCACCCACGCCTGCACCCGGGGCAGGAGGTCGGCGTAGGTGTCGAACATGCGGTCCATGTCCCCTACGTAGCGGGCGCCGAGGGACGAATCGAGGATCTCGGGCGGGCGGTAGTAGCGGTAGTGACCGGTCGCCAGGCGGCTGTCGTAGCCGATGTAGCGGGTGGACTGCTCCAGGTACGACATCAGCCGGCTGCGCTCGAGCACCTTGGTCAGGAGGTTCGACGACTGCTCGCACGCCAGGTGCACGCCCCCGAGCTGGGCCACCGAGTCATCGCCATACTCGAGGAAGACCCGCCGGTAGAGCTCCTGGGCCCGGTGGAGGCCCACCGTGGCGTCCACGGTCACGTCTCCCGACACATCCAGATCCCCGACGAACTCGTCCAGGAAGAGGCGGCGGAGCGATTTCGATGAGCGTGAATAGCGGGCGAAGAGGGCTCCTTTCACCACTTCAGGCAAGTTGACCAGGGCGAACACCGGACGGTCGAGGTTCGTGACGTAGCGGCGCAGGATGGCCGCCTCCTCGGCGGTGAAGGTCTCGCTCACGTAGGGGGGCATGCCCGGGCAAGATTAGAACCGCTCGGCGCCCCCGGTCGCGGATGCCACGACCGGGTCCTGGGTCCCCGGTGCCGCTACGTCCCGCTGGACCAGATGGGCCGCGGTCGATGCCGCCGCGGCGATCACCGGGTCCACGCTGGCCTTGGATACCTGGTCGGCCAAGTCCGCCACCTGGCGGACGATGCGGACGAAGTCACCGGGAGCCACTTCACCCACGTCGGTGGCGGCCAGGTCCAATGCCGTCCGGAACGGTGCACCGCGAGCCCAGGCGGTGACCGCTCCGGCCAGCCCTCTCTCGGGACGTCGCTGGGGTGGCACGAGGTGGACGGTCTCGATCTCCCGGACGGCCGCAGCACGTTCTTCCAAGGCGGTCATGCGGGCGTCGAGATCGGCCCGGCGACCGGCACCGAGCCGGTCGCCCCCGGAGCGGTGGCCGCGGCCGGTACGGGGGGGCTCGGGTGTCCGGGCTCTGGGATCAGGGGTTCCGAGGGAGACGACCGACCCCCTGGCGGGCGGTGGACCGGGACGTCTTGGGCTGCGACCTCGGGGGGTACGGACTCCGCGCCCGTGCACGAAGCTGCGACGAGCCCGTCGGGGCTCGAAGACCAGGGCTGACAGCACCCCGGCCAGGATCGCCGGCTCGGCGCCGGCGAGGAGTGTGCTGTTCAACGTCTCGGCCACCAAGAGATCGGCATCGTGGTAGACACGCGACAGCCGATCTCCCGAGTCGGTGAGACGCCAACCGTCGACGTAGCGCAGCTCTTCGAGGACGGCCATTCGCCGGGCCAGCTGGTCCACCAGCTGATCGGGACCCGATGGCCTGCCGGAGGCCTTGGCCAGGCGGATGCTGGCCTGCCACTGGGCGAACGACTGGCGAAGCAGAGCCGTGGCCGTGGACCGGTCGAAGCGCCGGACCAGGTTCACCGCCAAGTTGTACGACGGGCGGAACACGGATCG
>JAJYZN010000101.1 GCA_021799915.1 Actinomycetes bacterium | reverse complement strand
GCCCCCGTGTCACCCAGCGGCCGCTGGATCACCCGACGTGGTCGGGCGTCGACCTCGCTCGGGTGGCCGGCCGTCGGTCGGACGCGGCCCGGCCCCAGTCGCGCAGGACGGCTCGATAGCGTCTGTCCCAGTTGTCGTAGCGCCGCCGGAGGAGCATCCCCGGCCAATCGTTCGGGAGCAACGCGCGTGGCAGCAGGGGGTCCGCCTGGAGATGGCGGAGCACGTCGGCCGACAGCGCGAACCCCGGAGCCAAGTCGGTCCAGTCGCACGGTGGGAGAGCATCGAGGCGCCCCAGCAGCTCAGTGGCTCTGTTGCTCCACCCCGTCAATGTCCAGAGGCGGTCGGCCAGTGCTGCGCCGTCCTCGTAGTGCGCCGTCATCGTCACGACGTCATCGAGCCAGCCGGGAAGCTGGAGGTCGAGGTTCTCCGGGCGCATCCATACCCCTTCGCGCAGTTCGGCCAAGCGGGCAAACGCCAGCGCTCGGCGTCGAGACGTACGTTCGGTTGCGTCGCGGCCGATGGACGTCACGATCACGACCAGCCATGCCCCGGTCCACGCCCTGGTGGCGCCGGCTCGGCTCGCAACCTGTCGGGCCCGGCGGTCCTCCAAGGGGCCGGAGAGGCGGTAGTGCCCGGCGCCGTCGGTGGTTGCTTCGCCCGACACGCACATCCGGCTGAGCGCCACTCGAGCCCTGTTCGCGTTGATCCCGAAGAGCCCGGCCAGGTGGACGAGATGAGCCACCGGGAGCTCGGGCGGGTCGGCCCCGAGCAGGGCGCTCGCCAGCACCGACCGGGCCGTGAACGGGCGAACGGACCCGCCCCTGTCGCTCACTCGATCGCCGGATCCGCCCCCGTCGCTCACAGGAGCGCCCGCCGCGTCGACCGTGTCCGCTGGGTATTACGTAATTGATCCATCTGGAGGAGAAGTGTAATATAGCTCAGTGGCCACCACCGTCGTCCCTCCCCCGCAGTCCCGGCCCCACGTGCTGCCGACCGAGAGGCTGCTCGATAACGGGATGTGCCGCCCCGAGCTGCGCCGCGACCTTCGCCGGATCGACGATCGTCGCAACGCCTTCTCGGTGCTCTGGCTGTGGGCGATGGTCGCAGGGATCGTGGCGCTGGCGGTGTGGATCGACAACCCGGTCGGCTACGCCGTGGCGTTCGTGGTCATGGGTCCGATCTACGTGCGGTTCGCCATATTGATGCACGAAGCGGCGCACAAGCTGCTGTTCTCCAACAAGTCGATCAACGACTGGGTTGGCACGTGGCTGATCGCCTATCCGGCCTTCACGCCGATCCAGCTCTACCGCCGGGGGCACTTCGCCCACCACCGCCAGGAGTTCGGCCCGGACGAGCCGGACCTCGCGTTCTACGGGGGCTACCCGTGTGCCCGGCGTGTCCTGCTGCGCCGGCTGGTGCGCGACGCGGTGGGGATCTCGGGGTGGAAGAACTTCGTGCCGCTGCTCCGGTCGATCCGCTCGCCGCAATTCCGGCGCACCGGACTGTCGATCCTGGGGGTGCAGGCAGTGATGTGGGCTGTGGCGTGGATCGCCACCGGTCGCTGGTGGATCTATCCGCTGCTGTGGTGGTTGCCGTGGATGACGCAGTGGCGAGTGCTGAACCGGCTCCGTTCGATCGCCGAGCACGGAGGCATGGAGGCGGGAAAGGATCGCCGCGTCACCACCCACAACGTGCGCCAGTCCATCGGAGCTCGGATCTGGCTGGTCCCGTACAACACCGGTTGGCACCTGGCCCATCACGTGGACATGGGGGTCCCCTGGAGGAACCTTCCCCGCTTCCACCAAGAGCTGGAGCGCGCCGGCTACGTCACCGACGCGATCACCTATCCGAGCTACCGGGCCCTCTGGGCGGCGCTGGCGTCGGCCTGAGAGCGGACTCGCGGGCCGAGGCGCCCGGCGACGAGGACCAGCTCGATCCCGGCGATGAGGACGATGTAGAGCGGGAACGCCACTTCGTCGGCGGTGACCGTGGTCACCGTGAGCAGCGTGATAGCGGCGTTGGCCAGCGCGCCCAGGTACGCGAGCGAGTTCTCGGATTCCGGGGCCCGCCACGACTTGAGCAGCGTGGGGACGCCGGCGAGGGCGTCGGCGGCAATGGCGGCGCAGAGGGCGGCAAGCCCGACCCGGGTGAGGAGCCAGACCGCAGTACCCGCGACTGAAAGTGCGCCGCAGGCATAGTCGATCGGTTGGATCCGCCATACCGCCGAGCGATTGGCAAACGTCGCGGCGAACACCGCCAGCGGTCCGAGACCGACCGAGAGGGCCATCAGCGAACGGAGGCCGACGCCCGCGCGGAGCTCGACGGCGAACGCCAGCAGCGGGACGGCGCCCCACAGCAGCCACGTCACACGATTGGGCTGGGTCCGCCCACGTACCGTGTCGAACGCGTACCCGGCCGATCCGGCCAGGCCGATCACCGCCCCTGCGACGACCCAGTGGACGTTGATCACGTGTCCGCGTCCGAGCCCCCGGCGTGCCGTCAGCTCGCCGCGGAACCCTTCGAGCCCCCCACCTTCGAGCCCCCCACCTTCGAGCCCCCCACCTTCGAGCCCCTCACCTTCGAGCCCCTCACCGCGGGTCGCTTCGAGCCCCCGGTCCCGCCGACCGGCGCCTCGGTCCCGCCGACCGGCATCCCCGGGCCGAGGTGGAGCGGCACGTCGAGCGGTTCTCCTGCGAGCCCCGCCGCGGTCATCATCTCCTCGAGCGACCGGGGAACGGCCGCAGCGATGTCCCACAGCCTGGGGACGGCGCGTGCGCACGAGACGAGCCCCCAGTACAAGACGCCCCGGTAGCTCATGATCGTGATGTTGAGCCCCATGCCGTCCATGACCGGGCCGAGCGGGAAACCGGCCAGCATCTCGGCCCCGCCGAGGTAGAGCGGGAAGTCGGGACCCGGCACGTTCGAGACGACCAGGTTGGCGATCGGGCGGTGGCGGTCGGCGAGCCGCATCCCGGTGTAGAGCCGGGCGGCCAGGGCGAAGAGGTTCGGGGTGGCGTGCTCGGCCCAGTTCTGCAAGGTGCTCGCCCCGAGAGCCTGGTGCTCCTCCTTGGCACCGCGCGTGCCGGCATTGATGAGGCGGAGCCGTTCCAAAGGGTCGGCCACGTGCGTGGGGAGCTGGACAAACATTGCCGATACCTTGTTCGAGCCCTTCAGGGCGGCAACCTCGGGGGTGACCGAGACCGGGACGACCGACACGAGGGGGATATCGGGCAGCTCGTCGCCGGCGAGCAGGTAGTCGCGCAGCGCGCCGGTCACCATCGCGAGCACGACGTCGTTGACGGTCGTCCCCATGTGGTTCTTGAGGCGCTTCACGTCGCCGAGGCTGGCGGCGGCGAACGCCACCCGGCGGCGGCCGGTGATGGCGACGTTCACCGACGTTCGAGGCGCCGACAACGGCAACGCGGCCTTGCCGGGGCCATCGTCACGCTGGCGCAATCGCCGGACGCCGAGGACGGCCTGGCCGGTGCGCCACGCCATCTTCCCGATCTCGAAGGGGCGGACGGCCCGGGCCACGAGGGCCTGGGAGACGAGCTCGAGGTCCGAAGGGATCCGCCCTTCGGGGAGCGGTTCGGGCAAGGGGGGCGGTCCAGCCGGCTCCGGCTCGAGGTCGAACAGGATCCCGAGCAGCTCGGCACCCGACACCCCGTCGATCGTGCTGTGGTGCATCTTGGCCACGAGGGCGATCCGGCCGCCTTCGAGGCCCTCGACGATCCACATCTCCCAGAGCGGGCGGTCGCGGTGGAGCCGGCGGCTGTTCACGTCGGCCGCGAATTCGGCCAGCTCGCGCATCCCCCCCGGTGCCGGGAGGGCCGCTCGCCGGAGGTGGTTGTCGATGTCGAACTCGGGGTCGTCGACCCAGATGGGGTGGCCCAGCCGCAGCGGGATCTCGACCAAGCGGCGCTGGAACACCGGGACCTGGGGGATCCGCTGGTCGATGAGGCGGCGCAGCCGGCGGAAGGAGTAGCCGCCCGGCACGGTCGAGGGATCGAAGACCGCCGTCATCGAGACGTGCATGTGCAGCGTCGGCGTCTCCATGTACAAGAAGCTGGCGTCGAGCCCGGTCAAACGCTCCGTCGTCATCTGCCCTCCTCGGCTCGGCTGCATCCGCGCTGCGCCCACTACCGTCGCACCTGGACGCCGCCGAGGCAACTGGTGGCCGCCGGGGTGCGCCGCCGGCCCGGCGCGGCGGCCCACGACGGTGACCGCCGGCAGACCGGACCCAACGGGCGGCAGGCCCACCGGACGGGCCATGATGCATGCCATGCCGTACGCGTTCCTCGCCCTCGCTGCCCTCGGTGTGCTGGCCGTCGCGCTCACCTACCGCCCGCTTCGCAAAGAGCCGTTCACCGTGGTGAGCTTCGTGGTCGGATGGCTGGTCGGCGAGCTGCCTCTCCAGACGATCGCATTACAGGTGGCGGTCACCGTGGTCTTCGGGCTGTACGGCGCGTTCGGCGCGTGGCCCGGGGACGTCGGCCTGGGCCTGGCCGTGCTCGGCTGGGCGGGGATGGCCGGGCTCGCCGTGACCGGCGCACGCGCCCGAGAGGTCGTGGCCGCCGCCCTGGCAGATCCCCGGGCCGGCTCGCTCGACCCGGCCCGGATCCCCGATCACGCCCTGTGGGCCCGGTGGTGGCGGGTGGCCCGCGCCATCCCGCTCAGGAGCCGCCGGGTGCAGATCGAACGAGACGTCGACTACTGGGGCGATGGCATCCGACGGCACCGCCTCGACATCGTGAAGGCGACCGGCACGACCGGCGGTGCGCCGGTCTTGGTCTACATCCACGGGGGCGCGTGGGTCATGGGCGAAAAGCGCGAGCAGGGTCGACCGATGCTCTACGAGCTGGCGATGCGCGGTTGGGTCGGGGTGGCCGTCAACTACCGGCTGAGCCCGCGGGCGACGTGGCCCGACCACATCGTCGACTGCAAGCGGGCCATCGCCTGGGTGCGCGAGCACATCGCCGAGCACGGGGGCGATCCCTCGTTCGTCGTGGTGAGCGGGGGCTCGGCCGGCGGGCACCTGTGCGCGCTGGCCGCCCTCACCGCCGGCGACCCGGCGTGGCAGCCGGGCTTCGAGACGGCCGACACGTCGGTCGACGCGTGCGTGCCCTTCTACGGGGTGATGGACATGACCGGCGCGCAGCAGGGCTCGGGCAAGTACGGGCCCGGGCTCCTCGAGCTCTTGGAGAAGAGGGTGATGAAGACGTCGTCGGCCGAGCACCCCGAAGTGTTCGAGCAGGCGTCGCCCACCTCCCGCGTCCACCCCGGCGCGCCGCCGTTCTTCGTCCTCCACGGGACCAACGACACCCTGGTGCCCGTGGAAGTCGCCCGCCAGTTCGTATCCGAGCTGCGGGCGGTGTCGCAGGCCCCGGTGGCCTACGCGGAGCTGCCCCTGGCCCAGCACGCCTTCGACGTGCTGTCCTCGATGCGGTGCCGGGCGACGACCGCCGGCGTCGTGGCCTTCCTCGAGGCCGTGCGGGAGCGGCGTCGACCGCGTCCCTCGGATCTGACGTAGCATCAGATTCGATCAGGACCAGTCTCCGGCCTGTGGTCCGGGGACGAGACGGGAAGGGGGACCACCATGTCGGTGCGCCGACAGCACGGGGCCGGTGCGACTGCCGAGGGCCGGCCCGCACGCAGCCGGGTGAGGGCGATCGTGCTGGGGCTGACTGCGCTCAGTCTCCCGCTCGCCGCGTGCAGCACGACCAGCTCGTCGTCGGCCGGCTCGTCGGCCAAGCCGACCACGGCCTCGGCGGGACCTTCCTGCCAGAAGCCGGTCCCGGTCACTGCGGCGATGGACGCTTCGACGACCGGGATCACCGCCGACTCGGTGACCGTCGGGAACGTCGCGACCATCAGCGGGCCGGTGCCGGGACTGTTCGAAGGGGCGCCGATCGGGGTGAAGGCGTACTTCGACTACGTCAATTCGCAGGGTGGGGTGAACGGCCGCAAGCTCGAAGTCAAGTCGATGGACGACGCGTTCACAGGCCAGCAGAACGCGTCGGAGACCCAGACAGCGGTCAGCTCGGACTTCGCCATGGTCGGGAACTTCTCCCTCTTCGACTCCTACGGCTGCAAGATCCTGGCCCAGAACCCGGCGGTCGCCGACGTGTCGGTCACCTTGGACCCGGGGACCAACGCCCTGCCGAACGACTTCAGCGCCCAGCCGCTCGCGCTCGGATTGGCGCTGGGCTCGCTCCAGTACATCCGCAAGAAGTACCCGAGCGACCGGCGCGTCGGCACGATCGTCTCGACAACCGCGTCGGCGGTGGCCCAGTGGCAGGGCGAGGAAGCGGCGCTCGAGCACGCCGGCTTCACCATCGCCTACCAGCAGAAGGTCGAACCGCTGACATCTGACTTCACCACCGAGGTGATCAAGATGCGCGACGCCGGCGTCAACGTCCTCTACCTCACGGCCCTCGACTGGCAGGTCGCCGCCCTGATCACCAAGGACATGGTCGAGCAGGACTGGCACCCCGCCGTGGTGCTGTCGGGCGGGCCCATCTACGCCGACCAGTTCATCGCCGCCGCCGGCGGCGCCAGTGCGGTGGACGGCGACTGGATCGGCCAGGCCCAGGCGCTCTACCTGGGCCAGGACGCGTCGTCGGTGCCGGCGGACAAGCTGTTCTTGCAGTGGGTGAAAACCGTGACACCCAAGTGGACCCCGGACCTGTTCACCCTCTACGGGTGGTCGTCCGCCCAGCTCTTCGTCCAGGCGCTGCGGGCCGCAGGCAAGGACCCGACCCGCGGCTCGCTCCTCGCGCAGTTGCACAAGATCACCTCGTTCGACGCGTCGGGGTTGCTTGCACCGACCGATCCGGCGAACAAGCTCCCGTCGAATTGCTTCGTGATGGCCCGGATCGAGCACGGGCAATTCCAGCGGGTCCTCCCGCCCAAGTCCGGGTTCACATGCAGCTCGACCTTCTACTACGCGAGCGGCAAGCCGTGAGCGGGCACCAGGGCGCGACGCCGGGTCGCTGACCCGAGACCCGAGGGGGGAGCGGTGAGCGTCTTCCTGAGCTACACGGTGATCGGGGTGGCCCTGGGGGCCATCTACGCGATCACCGCGACCGGGCTGGTGGTGACGTACACCACCACCGGCGTGTTCAACTTCGCCCACGGGGCCGTCGGGATGGTCGCCGCGTTCAGCTTCTACCAGCTCTGGCAGGCGTGGCACTGGCCCTTGCTGGCCGCGCTCGCTGTAGTGCTGGTGGTCGAGGCCCCGCTCCTCGCCGTCCTCGTCGAGACCGTCCTCATGCGCCGCCTGCACGGGGCGTCCACCGAGCGCTCCCTCATGGTCACCCTGGGGCTGCTCGTGATCTTGATGGGGGTGGCCACCGCGCTGTGGAACCCCCTCGTCAGCCGCACGGTACCGCCGTTCTTCGGCACAGACAGCGTCCGGATCGCCGGTGTCTACGTGAGCGCCCAGCAGATCCTCACCGTCGCCGTCGTGGTGCTGATGGCCGTGGCGCTCCGCTGGTTCTTCCGGACGCTCCGAGTGGGAGTCGCCATGCGCGCCGTCGTCGACGACCCCGAGCTGGTTGCCATGGCCGGGGCCAAGCCCTACCGGGTCGCCCAGATGGGCTGGATGCTCGGGTTCTTCCTCGCTGCCCTGGCCGGGTGCCTGCTCGCCCCGACGGTGGCCAGTACGGGGCTCAGCATCGAGCAGCTCACTCTCCTCGTGGTGAATGGCTACGCCGCCGCGGTGGTCGGGCGGCTGCGGAACGTCCCGCTCACCGTCGCCGGCGGGATCGTCCTGGGTCTGGTGACCGAGTACTGCGTGGGCTACCTGCCGACAGCCCACTTGAACCAGAACCTCGTGGCGGTCATCCCCGAAGCGGTCCCGGTGGTGTTCTTGTTCGTCGTCCTCCTCGTGATCCCGGCCGCCCGCCTCGTGGCCGGCGGGAGGCTCCCGGTCCACACCCCTCCTCGGGTGCCCCGCGCCGCGCGCTCGTGGGTCGGTGCCGCCGTTTTGGTCGCCCTCGCCGCCGCCGTGTCCCCCCTGCTCGGCGGGATCGCCCTCGCCACCGTGGCCACCGGCCTGGCATTGGGGATCGTCGGGGTCTCCCTGGTGCTCCTCACCGGCTACGCCGGGCAGGTCTCGCTGTGCCAGCTCACGTTCCTCGGGGTAGGGGCCTTCACCATGGGCAAGATCAGCGGCGGCGGCGGTTGGCCCGGACTCGTGGCCGGCGTCGGCGTCTCGGCCGCCCTCGGAGCGCTGATCGCCCTGCCGACGCTGCGCCTGCGGGGGCTGTACCTGGCCCTGGCGACCCTCGCGTTCGGCGAGGCCGCGTACTACGCATTCTTCTCCAACCCGAGCTTCTTCCCCGGGTACGGGGGCGACATCACAGTGCGCAGGCTCGCGCTGCCAGGCCTGGCTGCGCCCGGCGACCGCCTCGAGCTCGTCGAGATCGCCGTCGTGCTGGCCCTGTGCGCGGTCGCGGTCCTGGCGGTCCGGCGCAGCAGGTTCGGGCGGCGCCTGGTGGCGCTGAACGACTCCCCGGCGGCATTTGCCACGCTGGGGATGAGCTCGCGGGTGGCCAAAGTGGGCGTGTTCGCCCTCTCCGCGGGTATCGCGGGTCTCGGAGGGTGCCTCTACGCCGGCGAGCAGGGCGCGATCAGCGCCAACGACGTGCTCTTCTTCTCCAGCCTCACCCTGCTGCTCTTCGTCGCCATCTGGGGCGTGAGGACCGTGACCGGCGGGATCCTCGGCGGGTTGACGGCAGCCGCGCTGCCGGTGGCGGCGGCCCACCTGCCCCATGCCCTCGCCGACTTGAGCGGGCTGGTGGCCGGCGTCGGCATCGTCCTTCTCAGCCGGTTCCCCGACGGTGTGCTCGGGCTGCCCGCGGTGTCGAGCCGGGTCCGGCGTGCCTGGCCCCGCGAGCCGTCGCCGGAGCTGTCGACAGCCGCCACCCCGCACGCGGCGCAAGGCGCGGTCAGTGCCGCCCGCTGACGCCCCCGCTGCGGCGCCGGCGCTCGCAGTCGACGACGTCTCGGTCCGCTTCGGGGGCATCGCCGCGCTGAACGACGTGTCCCTCAGCGCGCCGGGCGGCCGGGTCACCGGGCTCATCGGGCCCAACGGGGCAGGCAAGACGACGCTGTTCAACGTGATCACCGGTCTCCAGCGGCCCGACCGCGGGCGGGTCTCGATCGGCGGCCGGGACGTGACCCGTCTCGGACCGCACCGCCGGGCCCGGCTCGGCCTCGCCCGTACCTTCCAGCGCCTGGAGCTCTTCGGCACCTTGAGCGCCGCCGAGAACGTCCTGGTCGGCCTGGAGGCCCCGTTCATCCGCCGGGCAGGTAAGGACCGGGCGCCGGCCACCCCGGTCTCCCTCCTCGAGCGCGTCGGCGTCGGAGGCGCGCCCGACTCGCCGGTGGCGTCGCTGCCCACCGGCTCCGCTCGCCTGGTGGAGCTGGCCCGGGCGCTCGCCATCGATCCACAGGTGCTCCTCCTCGACGAGCCGTGCTCGGGTCTCGACGAGACCGAGACGGCGGCACTCGGACGCCTCCTCCAGAGCCTGGCCGCCGAAGGGCGAGCCGTGCTGCTCGTCGAGCACGACATGGACGTCGTCTTGGAGATCTGCG
>JAJYZN010000100.1:4576-9757 GCA_021799915.1 Actinomycetes bacterium | reverse complement strand
TGACCTCTGCCGCAAGCTCCATGGTGGCGCGGAGTATAGGGGCTCGGGATGGCGGTCCCAGCCCCGCGGGGTCGATGGGGAGGAGGCGGCCGCGCGGCGGGCTGCTATGTTGCGGGCGTGACCACGGGAAGGCGGGGCCGCCGCGGACATGGCTGACGAGTACGCCGTCGGCGCCGTCCTGGGTGAGGGTCTGATCGGCCCTCGCCTGGCCGGGCGCTATCGCCCCACCGGCCACCCGGTGGCGCTCGAGGAGATACCCGGCAGCCTCGCCGCCCGCTCGGACTTCGTGGAGAGGCTGGCCGCCGCCGGCCGCCAGGCTGCGTCCATCGCGGCACCTCACGTGGTCGAGGTCTACGACCTGGTGCGCCTCGGGGGCCGTCTCTACGTGGTGGGGGAGCTGATCCGCGGGAGGAGCCTCGCTGCGCTGCTCGGAGCCGAGGCTCCGCTCCCGCTGCCGGCGGCGCTCAGCGTCACCGACTCCGTGCTCGCCGCGATCGAGGAGCTGCACCGGGCCGGGCTGGTGCACGGCGACGTCTGCCCGGACACCGTGGTGGTCACCCCCTCCGGGGACACCCGCCTTGCGGAGCTGGGTGTGGCCACGGTGCTCGCGGCGGACCCCGAGCTCCGGGGCTGGCCGGCAGTGCGGCCACCGGAGGGCGGAGCACCCAGCGTGGCGGCGGACCTCTACGCCGCCGGCGCCCTGCTCCGCGAGCTGGCCACCGGCCTGCGCCCGGAGCAGAGCGGGGAGTGGGCGGGACCGGTGGCGGTGGGCTCACTGGCGGCGCGGGCGGTGGCCGCGGACCCTGGCCGGCGCCCCGCCAGCGCGGCGGAGTTCCGGGAGGAGCTGCAGCGCGCAGCCGCGGCCGTGCTCGGCGACGGGTGGCGCGAGCAGAGCGACCTGGCCGCCCGTGTGGCGCGCCCGCTGGGGACGGCTCCCCCCCGTCCCCGCAGGCTGTCCCCGCCACCGGCGGAGGTATCGGTGAGCGCCGCGACCGCCCCCTCGCCGGGAGGGGCGGCGGAGTCCGTCCCCCCGGGCTCGTGGACGGTCGCGCAGACGGCCCCGGGGGGCGGGCCCCCGCCCGCCCCCCGGGGGGGGGACGAGAGCGACTACTGGGGCGGGATCAGAGGGCTGGGCGGGGAGCGCCCCACGACCCCGCTCCGCTGGGCGCCCGCCCGGCGGCCGAGGCGGAGGCGGACCGGGGCCGTCCTCGCCATCGTCGCGGCCCTGGCGGTGCTCGCCGTGGCCGTCGTCCTCGTGATCCAGCCCGGCGGGGCGGCATCGTCCGGTCCGGCGGCCCTGAGCGTGGGGAGCCCCACCCTCTCCGCGCAGCCCGCGGGTGCGGGCGGGTGCGGGACCACCTTCACGTTCACGGCGAGCGGCTCCCTGCGGGGGTCCGGGACCCTCACCTATCGCTGGCTCGTGACCGAGACCGGGAGCCCGACCACGTACGACCAGTACTCGCTGCCCATCACCCACCAGACCTCCTTCCGGTTCACCAAGCAGCTCGGTTTCACCGGACCGGCGAGCATCGGCATGACCGTGACCTTCGAGGTGCTCTCACCACAGCGGCGCACGGCGACGGCGACCCGGCGCTACGTCTGCACGAGCTGACGCCGCGGCGGCCCGCGCGCGGCGTGCGGGTGCCCCCCCGGGGGCGCTGACCAGTCCTCCGCGCGAACCTGTGCGGCCGCTTCGGTAGCACCGTCGCCGCCATCGTAGAGGGTTACTGCGACATCGACCGCGCTCTCGGCCGGTTGGAAGACGACGTCGAGTTGCAGCGCATCGAAGAGCGCCCGTAGTTCGCCCTGTGGCGCCGCGTCGAGCGAGGTGGCGAGGATCGGCAGGCGGTCGAGCAGCGGGGCGACGTCGGCCAACGTGGGCGCCTCTGTCGCCGACTCCCGCGCCAGTGCCACGAGCCGCTCGCGCCGCTCGGCGATCGCGTCCTCCAGCTCGGCGACACGCTGGCCGACCCGACGGCGCAATGCGACCGTGACGTCGTCGGCTTCGAGGTTGACGAGCTGGCGGGTGAGGCGCCGTTCGAGATCGGTGACTTCTGCTTCGATCTCCGCGGCGCGGTCCTTCGCCGGTGCGGCGCGCTCGGGCTCGACCGCGGCGTCGAGGCAGGTGCGCCAGTACCCGGTGCGCTCTGACGTGACGCCGTGGTGCTGGTGGGCGCTGGCGTGCTCGCAGGGACGATCGGGACTGCCGGGGGCATCACGTCGCTCGTCTCCTATCCGGCCCTCTTGGCCATCGGCATCGCACCGCTACCGGCGAACGTGGCGAACATCGTCGCCCTCGTGGCATGTTGGCCCGGCTCCGCCATCGCCTCTCGCCCCGAGCTGCAAGGAAGCGGACACTGGCAACGGCGCTGGGGCCTGGTCGCCGCAGTCGGCGGGGCCATCGGGTCGGGTTTGTTGCTCTCGACGCCCGCCGGCCTGTTCGCCCGGGTCGTGCCCTTCCTGGTGGCTGGCGCGTCCGTCGGCCTGCTCGCTCAGCCCTGGCTCTACGCCAGGCACGCACACCGTTTCGCCCCCGCCAACCGACTCCTACTGCTGGCCGGACTGCTGCTCGTGGCGATCTACAACGGCTACTTCGGAGCCGGTTCGGGCATCATGCTCCTGGCATTGCTTCTCCTGCTCGTTGAGCAGCACTTGGCAAGGGCGAATGCGCTCAAGAACATGCTCGTCGGCGCGGCGTCCGTCGTCTCTGCCGTCACCTTCATCGTGTTTACCTCCGTCGACTGGGCGGCCGTGCTCCCGCTGGCCGCCGGCATGTTCGTCGGTAGCACGCTCGGGCCTCGGATCGCACGACGATTGCCATCAGGCTTCCTCCGGTGGCTCGTCGCCATGATCGGAATCGGCCTCGCAGTCTGGCTGTGGGTCAGGCCAACCTGAAGTCGAAGTGGATGATGGCCTCGGTGCCCTGGCCGGAGGAAATCGCGGCGAAGGACACCCTGCTGGGAGGGTCAGCCGACGATCCAGCTTGACCATCCGTCGGAGGACTGGCCCGGCTCTGGCCGTTAGACCAGAACAGTACTGGGACGTCGAAACTCCAGTTCACCGCGCCTATCTCCGACGGTCGGAGACCGGTTGTCCCAGTTGGTCGCGGCGTGCCGGACCTGCGACGCTCGCACTCACAACCCATGCAGGGTCGTACGCGGCCCAGCGGCGCGCGAACGAAGAAATGCGAGGACCATCCGCTCGCCGTCGGGCGTCAAGGCGACCGTGTGGGGGGTGAGTTCTCGGGCGGTGCCGTACTCCCACGTCGCCTCGACCTCGTCGATGGTGTCGAACAGCCGCCACCACCGAAGTGGGCGATAGACGGCCGACGAGACGTGGTTCACGGTGATCGGACTGCCACCCGTCGACCAGCCCTGCGCAACAAGGATCGGAGCGACCTCGGCGACGAGCTCGCGTTGCTCGACCCGTCCCTGAAGGAGGCGTAGGCCGACCAGCTCCGTCACGGCACGGGTGAAGTCCTCGCCGTCTTCGGCCGCAGAAGCGACTTGTGCCCACAGCCGAGCCGGTGAGGCGAGAAGCTCGACACCGCGGGTCGTGAGGTGCAGCCGTCGACCGCGTCGTCGAACCAGCCGTAGTCGGTTCGCTGAGTCGCGCAGCGTCGAGAGCTGATGGACATCGGCCTCTGAGCGTGGTAACTTGTCCCAATCCCACCAACCGAACAGCTCGACCGCGGCCAGCACCGTCGCCCGTGCGAGGTAGTTGCTCTGGGTCAACTCGGTACCACCTGGCTCCGCGGCGCGTTCCAACAACCAGCGCATCGGCGCCACCGCACCGCACGGGTCGGACGGCGGTTCGATCGAGTGCAGAAGGCGATTCGCAACCGCCGATCGCCACTCTTGGTGTGTCGGGTGGCGGGCAGAGTCGATCCAGGTCCCGATCCTCTCGGTGGTGACGAGCCCGGCGAGGGTTTGCCCAGGTGGAAGGTCGAGCGGCCGGCTGAGCACGGCTTCGGTGATCGACGTGGCCTTGGCGTGCCAGCGTGGAGCACCGGGCACCAGGTTTCCAGCAGCGATCGCATCCCCGAGCGCCCTTTCGACGATGTCGAGGGCGCGTACTTCGTCCACGCCCATGATCGACCCCCAGGCGAGGAGTGTCGTGTCTGGCGGCTCTACTCCAGACTTCGCGTGTGCGGAGCGGAAGGCGGCGGCTCCTTTTTCGCGACCTTGACGCCACACGGCGAGCACTTTCTCCGTCTCGCTGGATCGGGCCAGGTCCGCCAGGTGCTTCAGCCCAAGCTCGCCGAGCAGTAGCGCCGTGGCCTCGACCAGTCCATGCCATTCGTCCTGTGGGTAGTCGCGCGGCAGGTGCCACCAGAGGAATTGTTGGAGCGCGGCTTGGTGGATCATGTCCACGCCTTCGCCAGCGGTCAAGCCACCGGCGACCGATTGCACCGCCATGTTGAGGTCGGGACGACGAGTCTCGATCCGGCGCACGGCGCGGTCGACCTCTTCGCCGCTCACGAGCGACCGCCTTGACCCCGGACGACGCGAAGTTTCGGCTGCTGTACGTGGTTCTCATCCCCGATGTCCACGCCGATGAGCGCCAGGCAGCGTCGGCGCAAGTTCTCTTGATGGAAGCCTGGGCGATCCGCTGCCCGGAACACCTCGAGCGCCAGCTCCCGGCGTCCCGACCGGAGCGCGGATTCGGCCATGGCCTCGATGGGCATCCAGTGTTCGCTGCCGAGCCGGGTCGCGGCGTCCACGTACTGGCCGAAGCGCCGTCCGGCAACGGCGAGCCATGCGAGCTGTTGGAGTGCCTCCTCGGCTTGGTAGTCGAGGTAGTTCGTTCGGCACTCGGTGGCCAGGTTCAAGAGGTAACTCGCGATCAGCTCGGCCTGGCCGGTTGGCACCCGTCGCCAGTGGAGGGTTTCCTCCTGGTGGTCCAACGCGTAGGGCTCGAAGACGACGAGGTCACACACGTCGGCCCAGTAGTCCTTGGCACTGATTCCCGCTGCCTGCCAGTCGATCCCCAGGTACGTGCGCCATGCGCCGACACGCAGCTGCCCGACATTGCCGTGGGAATCGTCGGTGCGGTCGGCCAGCTCCAGTCCCGCGGTGTGGAAGCCCCGGTACAGCGCCAGCCGCTGCGCCGCGCTCAGTAATGGCCGGTCGAGGCTGCGCAACCGCTCTTCGACCCGGTCGACGGCAGCGAAGCTCTTGT
>JAJYZN010000100.1:0-4566 GCA_021799915.1 Actinomycetes bacterium | reverse complement strand
TGTGGTCCTTCACCTGGGCGTGACGGCGGAAGGACTTGTAGTACAGACCTGGGTCGACCGGGAAGGCGCTCCAGTGGCCGTACCGGGAGCGCCGCACGAGACGCACTCGCGGCGTCTCGACCATGGCGGGGGTCAAGGCCCGACCCTCCAGCCAGGAGTCGTTCACCTTCTTCCTCGCCTTGGCCAGCATCCGCTTGTCGGTCAGCACCTCGGGCGTGGCGATATCGGCGGGTGAGAGGCCGGCGTCCCCGATCCTGGACCGCAGGTCGCTCAGATGGCTGAGCTTCGCCTCCACACCCTCCCGGCCGCCGAGGGGACTTCGTAGCCCGCCCACGAGATGTGCTTCGAGCTCGTCCATGCCGCCGGCGTGGTCAGAGACGACGACGGCAGAGAACCACAGGTCCCAGTAGCTCCAGGACCGTCCCGCCAATTCCGACCATGGTTCCGGACCGAACACGGGCGGCTTCCGAGGCGAGCCAGTGGTCACGGCTCTTCGCCAGTGCGCTCGGCCCGGAAGCGCGAATCGTCGCCGAGGTGAAAGAAGAGGTGACCTCGAAGCGCGCCGTCCTCCTCGATCACCGCCCACCCCCGACCGGTGGTGTGGTCACCCTCGTCGAAGCCCTCCCACGAGAACTCCACGCCGGGGCACCCGCTACGGGGTGCGTCGCGCCAGTCGATCCCAGCTTGGACCGCAATGAACCCGAGACTGCCCATGTGGTCCGGTTCGAACTCGATGAACCCTGGAGCGACGACGTCGACGTCCTCTTGGGCCCAGAGGCCCATCTCTATCATCCGCCACCTTCCCACAAGGGCTGTCGTCGTTCTTCGGGACGTGCCGGGCACGCTTCCGCCTCCTTTCCCGCAGGTCAGCGATCGTCCGTTGGCAATGACCACACGCCGCTCGCCGGATCCCATGCGAGACCGACGGCCGTCTCGGTGACGACCGGATCCGCGAACGTGACGACCGCAGAGACCACTTCGGCGAACTTGTCGGGGAGACGGTCCTCCATTTGTTGTTTCCTTCTCCATGCCGCCCATCGCGTCTGTCCGATCTCCGCATAGCCGTCGAGAACCCGAGTGAGAGGAACGAGCTTGACCTGTCGGTGGCGCGCCACCTGGCGGACCGACTCGGTGAGCTCCGCACCCGCCAGTGAATGACGACGGCTCAGAAGATAGATATCGGCGAAGTCCCTCCAGCGGGTGTTGACGGTCCCGCGGGCCACGGCGGTCACGATCTTCTCGGCGTGCACCATCACGAGTGGATACCCCCGCACGACGACCTCACCGCCGAGAAGGCGTGGAAGGTGCAGCTCCTGGGGTGCGGGCGTGATCGGGTCACCCATGTTGACGTCGACATGGAAGTGGGGACGGGCCGTCGCCAGCTCGGCGTTCATCGTGACCCGAACACCGCTGTAGGCGTCCTCGTCACGGATCACTGCTGCGGTCGCTCCGTCCACGTCGAACGCGACGCCGTCGTCGAGGCGAAGGTTCGCGACCTCGCAGATGACCGTCCGGACGTTGTCCGCATCGTTGTCGAGGGCCTGGGCCTGGAGATCGACGTCGCGGGTCGGCCTGCGTTCCCCGAAGGCGGCCAGGAGCACGCCGCCTTTCAAGACGAGCTGGTCGGCGAAGCGCGACTCGCCCAGGCGGGCGAGGAACGACTCCAGTATGTAGAGCTGCAACAGCTCGTCGACCGGGCGGCGGTCGCCACGGGCCTTGGCCCGAAGGTCGAGGTAGGCCCGACCCGATGGGGTGGCCCGGGAGGGAGCGGTCACAACAGGACTTCCAGTGCCCGGCGCAGTGCGGGCTCGGCATGGGGGAACTTCTTCGCCAGCTCGATCAGCTGGGCTGGGCTGCGGCGCGAGCGGCCCAGCCAACGCCGCAGCGCTTCCCAGGCGACCTCGCTGCCCTCGAGGTGGCGGAGGCGGACGACATCGACCAGGGACCGCTCTGCCGAGTACAACCCGAGTGGCCGGCGGGCGCCGACTTCCAGCTCTTCTCGGCCCAGGTCGAAGGTGCGGGGATCGAACTGATGGATTCGAGACGGCGCTTGAAGGACTGGACGAGTGCTTCCTCGGGGGATGGCGATGTCGATGGCGACCGGAATGGCGTCGATCAGGCCATGGCGAGCGAGCGCAGTCTCCAGGCACAGCGTGGCGTGTGGGACTCGCTCAGCGATCTCGATCAGGTCGGAGTCGGCAAGCGGCGCGTCGGCCCAGCGGTAGACGCCCCCGCCGAGCGCGATGATCTCCCCGCTGTCGCGCAAGGCGTACAAGCGCCTGTCGCCGACGCCGGCCTGCTTGGCCTCGCCGTAGGTGAACGTGTCACCCAGCTGCTCCCGGAGATCGGGGGCTCCTGCCGTCCTCATGGAAGGAAATCATACTCAGGTACCGCCTACCTGGGGAGGATTTTCTCCAGTCCGGCCGGGAGGTCCCGTTGAGCCAGCTCCAGCCGCCGGGTCAGCCGGACGAACTGTCGGAGGACTGGCCCGGCCCCCCCCCGGGCTCTACGCCGCGCCGCCGTCCAGGGCCGCCTGGATGAGGGCATCGCCCTGCTCCTCGGGGCCGACGAAGGCGAGCCGGACCTGGGCGATGCCGTCCGCGATCCGCCGGGCCACGGCCTGCACCTCCGCCGCGCCGACCCGGGCCACGGCCGCGGCGCGCTCGTCGGGGGTCTCGAGGGGAAGCCGGGAGCGCCAGCGGGTGGCGTAGAAGCGGGCGCTCGCCATGGCCGTCTCCGTGGAGCGGAGCATGCGCCCGATCATCGCCGACTTCGCGGCGACCAGCTCGCTCTGCGGCACCCCCCGGTCGGCGAGCTTGCGCAGCTCGCGGAACGAGAGCCGCACCGCCTTGACCGCATCCTTCGGCCGGGTCGCGGTGGCGATGGCGAAGACCCCGGCGTCCTCCAGCGCCTCGTGGTGGGCGAAGATCGCATAGGCCAGGCCGTTGCGCTCCCGGACGGTGTGGAAGAGGCGGGACGACATCCCGCCCCCGAGGATGAACGCCATGACCGAGAGCGCCGTCCGCTGCTCGTCCAGGGAGGGGATCCCGGGGATGGCCAGCACCATCTTGGTCTGCGGCTCCTCGCTCGGGGTGAGCGGGCGCACGTTCCCGGTGAAGCGCTCGCCCTGCCCCCAGCGGGCCGCCTCGCGCGGCCGGGGCGCGGCACTGGGGATGTCCCGCAGGAGCTCCTCCGCCTGCTCCGGCGCGAGGCTGGCCCCGCCGGCCACGGTGAGGCACATCGCCGTGGGAGCGTAGAAGGCGCGGTGATACTCGACGAGCTGGTCGCGCGTGGCCCGCTCGACGACCCGCGGGAAGCCCGCGGCCGACCAGGAGAGCGACTGTCCGCCCCCGAAGGTGACCGTGCCCAGGCGGTCCCAGATCCATCCGTCGGGGTCGGCGAGGCGCGCGGAGAGCTCCTGGAGCACCACGTTGCGCTCGCGCTCCACCTCCTCGACCGCGAAGAGGGGGCGGCTCAGCATGTCGCAGATGATGTCGGCGAGCTGGACCATCGCGGTCGCGGGGCCCTCGGCGTAGTAGCCCACCTCCTCGGTGTCGGTGTAGGCGTTGGTCGCCGCCCCGAGCCGGTCGATCTCGCGGGTGATCTGGCGCGTGGTCGGCCGGCGCTCCGTGCCCTTGAAGAACATGTGCTCCAGGTAATGAGCGAGGCCGGCGGTCTCCTCGGTCTCGTCGCGCGACCCGGCGCGCACGATCAGGAACACGCCGACGTTGCGGCTCGCCGAGGGGGCGTTGAGCAGGGTCACCCCGTTGGACAGGGTGGTGATGCCGGGCTGGGGCGGGGACGGGGGCAGGGCTCCGGTGGCTGGCGTCAACGCTTCTCTCCTCTGGCGGTCACCTCGGCGCACACCGTATCGCGGTGGCTCAGCTCGTGCCCGATTCCCACGAGGCCAGGTAGCGACGCTGCTCCTCGGTGAGGGTGTCGATGCCGACCCCCATGGCGCGCAGCTTGAGGGCGGCCACCTCGCCGTCGATGTCGAGGGGAACGTCGTAGACCCGGGGCTCGAGCTCCGCGTGGTGCCGGGCCACGTACTCGGCGCAGAGCGCCTGGTTGGCGAAGGACATGTCCATCACGGCCGCGGGGTGCCCCTCGGCCGCCGCGAGGTTGAC
The DNA here is from genome assembly GCA_021799915.1 of Actinomycetes bacterium. Next base: position 439 of record JAJYZN010000100.1, on the reverse strand, counting down.
CAGGCGCCCCTGGGCGAGGACGTGCAGCGTCCGCCCGTCGCGCAGCCGGTAGGCCTCCACGCTGGGACGAGGCTGGTCGACGCCGGTCGACATCTCGTCCAGCGCCGCCAGGTTGATCTCGTCGTTGAAGTGACCGCTGTTGGCGACGATGCAGCCGTCCTTCATCGCCTCGAAGTGGTGGCGGTCGACGACGTTGATGTCGCCGGTGACGGTGACCACGAAATCGGCCTGGGGGGCCGCCTCGATGAGGGGCATCACCCGGTAGCCGTCCATCACCGCCTCCAGCGCGCGCACCGGGTTCACCTCGGTGACCACCACGTGGGCGCCCAGTCCCGCGGCCCGCATGGCGAGCCCGCGGCCGCACCACCCGTAGCCGCACACCACCACGGTCTTGCCGGCGATCAGCACGTTCGTGGCGCGGATCAGGCCGTCCAGGGTG
>JAJYZN010000099.1 GCA_021799915.1 Actinomycetes bacterium | reverse complement strand
ACCCGCCAAGCCAGGGGGGTGCGCCTCGGCGCCAGCCCGCGAGCATCCATCACGCTGGTGCGCTCTGCACAAACTCACGCGTTGCTCTACGGTCGCAACTACGTCTCTCCGATCGACGTCCAGACGATGGCCGTGCCGAGCCTGGCCCACCGCCTCGTGACCGACGGTGAGCCGGGTGCCGGCGCGTCGATCGTCGTCGGCGTCCTCCAGACCACGGCGGCGCCACGGCCGTGAGCCCGAGGCGCCGCGTCCCTGCGGGCCCCGAGCGCGCCACATGCTCTTCGATCCCCCGACCCAGGCGGGCCACGGCGCCGATCGCCGGCTCGATGCTGGCCCTTCTGGCGTGGGCCGCCGTCGCCCACAACAGCGGGGTCGGCTGGGTCCAGGCGCTCGGCGCCCTCTTGGCCGGGATCCTCCTCATCGGGCTGGTCATGCCAGGGTGGGCGACGTGGAGGGCTCGCTGCACGGTGACGGCGGTGCCTCACGATGCGACAGCAGGGGTGCCGACGACTCTCACACTCGCGGTCTCGGCACCGGTGGCTGTCCGGATGCTCTTTCCCCCGGGTCCTGACGTCGCCTCCGGGCGTCATCGATCAATCCGCATCCCCTTCACCCCACCGTGGCGGGGCGTCCTGGAACGCGCCACGGTGCAGATCGCCAGTGCGGCCCCTTTCGGGCTCCTCTGGTGGACGAAGGTGGTGGAGCTCCCGTTCCCCGAGCCGATCGAGGTGTCCCCAGGCGCCGAACCGGCCGAGGCGGGCCATGCTGACGCCGGAGGAGATCGCGGATCGCTCGACCGACCCCTCCCGCGCCTCGTGGGCGACTCCCGGGGAGTCAGAGAGTACAGGCCGGGCGATCGCCGCCACTGGGTGCACTGGCCGGCAACCGCACACACCGGCATGCTCATGGTGAGGGAGATGGAGGCCCCGGTCGGCCAGCCGGTGACCCTCCACGCCATCTTGCCCCCTGATCCCGACGCGGCCGACCAGGAGGCGAGGAGGGTACTGACCAAGGTCGCTCTCCACCTGGGACGAGGACAGCGCGTCCTCCTCGTGACGGCTGAGCCGGACCGGCAGGTCACCGCCGAGGTCTCCACCCAGGCCGACGCCGGCCGGCGTCTCGCCCGGGCCCTCCCGGTACGCCGGGTAGTCCCTGTCGCGAGGCAACGGTCAAGGCGAGGGCAGCTCCCGACGCCCGCGCTCCCCTCGGTCGGCTCGGTCGGCTCGGTCGGCTCGGTCGGCTCGGTCGGCTCGGTCGGCTCGGTCGGCTCGGTCGGCGCGGTCGGCAGGAGTCGCAGCGGCACCACCTGGGTGCGTCGGCTCACTGGCAGCCGGTGGACCCGATGAGCGCGCTGGAGGCGATCAAGCAGGCCAACCAACCCGGCCCGCCGGAGCACTCGGTCGTGTTGCGTGCCACGGCCTCGCTCGCGGTCATCATCGCCATCGCCGCCTGCTGGACCCAGGCCGAGCTCTCGGCAACGGTCACCGTGGCGTCGATCACGCTCGTCGCTTTGGGGAGCGTGTTCTCCTACTGGAGGAGGAACCGGCCTCTCCCCCTTCTCAAGATCGTCTTGGCGATCTGTGTCGTCGCCGCGTTCTACTGGTTCTTCACGACCATCTCCCGGGTGGCGACCGCGGGAGACCTCGGCTCGGTCGAAGGACCCCTCGCCGTCCTGTTCACCGTGATCCAGGTCACCCACGCATTCGACGTCCCCTCCCGCAGGGACTTGGCGTTCTCACTCGCCGGCTCGGCGACGTTGATGGCCGTCGCCGCGGCCCAGGCGATCGACATCACCTTCGGGCTCTACGTGGTCGCCTGGGCAGTCTGCGGCCTGATCGGACTGCTCTCGCTGTGGGGATCGATGGCCGGGGGCGCGAACGTCCGGCTGCGCTCTGTCGCCCTCGTCGCCGTGGCCGTCGCAGTGCTCGGTCTCGCCGTTGTCGTCGTCCTGCCGGCCCCGCACGCCAACAGCAATCTGGTCCTCCCCTCGTCGCTCGCGGGCGACGTGCCGATCAGCCAGCCCGCGGCACTGGTCGGAGGCGGCGCCAAGGGGACCCAGCCGCTCAAGGCGGGGTCCCCGTCCGGGCAGACGAGGGTCGGGGGCTACCTCGGGTTCGCTGGCCCGTTGGACACTGCCATCAGGGCCACACTCGGCAACGAGATCGTCTTTCGGGTGCGCGCCGACCGGCCGACGTTCTGGCTGGCCGAGACCTTCGACGAGTGGAGCGGCACGTCGTGGAGCGAAGCGCCGACCCCCAAGGGCACAGTCGCCTGGCGCCAGGTGTCGTCCGGCCCTCCATTCGCCATGAGCGCACCGGTCGGCGAGGGCTTCGCAGGGCAGCCCGACTACCAGACCTTCTACATCGCCCAGGGTGGACCGAACCTCGTGTTTCATGCGGCCAACGCCTCGCTCGTCTGGTTCCCGGCCAGCAAACTGTACGAGGGTCCCGATGGCACCATCCGTTCGGGGACGTCCATGGGGCCTGGGTCGATCTACACCGTGCTGTCCGATGTCGACCAGGCGACCCCGAGCCAACTGGCCTCGGCTCCCTCACCGGGGAGCTCTCCGAGCGAGCGGCTCCCGGCTGCCGTGATGTCCCAGTCCTTACAGCTCCCCCACCCCTACCGCCGGGCGGCGGCGCTCGCGCACCGGGTGACGGCCCACGCCACGAATACCTACGCCAAAGTGGTAGCGCTCGAGAATTGGATCGGCGCCCACACCAAGTACACGACCGACATCCCACCCCTCGCCCCCGGGCAGGACACGGTCAACGAGTTCCTCTTCGGCAACCGCAGGGGGTATTGCGAGCAGATCAGTACGGCTCTCGCCGTCATGCTCCGCAGCCTCGGCATCCCAGCGCGTGAGGCGACCGGGTACGTCCCGGGCTCCTACGACCCGATCACCGACCTCTACCAAGAGGAGGCCAAGGACGCGCACGCATGGGTCCAGGTATGGTTCCCCGGCTATGGGTGGCAGAGCTTCGACCCAACCGCATTCGTCCCGCTTGCCAATCCCAGCCCCGGAGAGGTGATCGGCCACGACGCCCTCCAACTCCTGGTCAAGATCCCTTGGATTCCCCTCGCCGCCGTCCTCTGCGTTCTCAGCCTGCTGGTACTCGCGATCCGCAAGGTCCGTGCCGCGCCACGCACCTGGGCCGCTGCCATCAGCCGCCAGATCGAGCGAGGTGCACGCAAGGCTCGCATCCCCGAGAGTCCGGGCGACACCCTCGTCGACGTCGCTCGACGCTTCGATGCTCACCTGGGCCCCGAGCGCACTGCATGGACCGCCGAATCTCTCGCCGACGCGGCAGAACGCGCCGCTTTCGGAGGGATCGAGCTCGATCGCGCCACCGGACGAGCCCTGGTCCAACAGGCGCGCCGGCTACGCCGTCGGGCCCGGCGCTCATCTGGCCGGCCCGCACCCCCAGGCCCCCGTCTGCAGGACACCTCGTCCGACCGTTCCCAGCGCGAGCCGGTGGGAACGCCGCGCTGACGACACGTAGCGCTCAACATCCCCTGATGCCGGGTGCTACGTCGCCAAGAGCGCGAGTGCCTCGTCCCAGCCGGCCTCGGCGGCGAGCAGGGGCCGGAACGCCATGAGCTGGCGCGGCCGGCTGACCGCGAGAGCCGCGGTCAGCCGGCCGTCGTAGCCGTAGAGCACGACGAATTTCCCGTCGTCGGCGTCGAGACGGCCGTCGACGACCTCGATCTGGTCGTCAGGTCCCGGGCGTCCGAGCATCTGGATCCGCAGGCCGTACTGGTCGGACCAGAAGTACGGCACCGGGGTGAACGCCGGGGCCTCGCGACGGCCGGCGACCAAGCTGCGCGCAGCGGTGCTCCCCATCTGCGATGCCAGTTCCCAGTGCTCGATGCGGACCAGCTCCTCACGGCCGAAGCGCCGCCATGCCCACCGGGCGACATCGCCAGCCGCCGCGACCCGGTCGGCGGCGTACAGGGCGGCATCGCATACGACGCCGCCATCGACGACGAGCCCCGATGTCGCCAACCACTCCGAACAGGGGCTGACGCCGATACCGACCACGACGACGTCGGCCTCGAGCTTCGTGCCGTCGCTGAGCGCGACGGTGGTGGAAGTGTCGGCCACGGCACCCGTACCAGCAGATCGAGGCGCTTCGAGTGCCTGCACGCTCACCCCGGTGCGCAAGTCCACGCCATGCCGGACATGGAGCGCGCCGCACGCCGCACCCACCGGCCGGCCGAGTGCTCCTGCGAGGGGCACGTCCAGTGCTTCGACGACAGTGACCCTGCACCCCAGGCCCGCACACGTGGCCGCCACCTCCGAGCCGATGAAGCCGGCGCCGACCACGACGACGTGGGCCGATTGTCCCTTCTGGTCCAAGACGGCGCGAATCGCGGCGGCGTCCTCGAGCGTCCTGAGCACGGTCACGCCGGCGAGGCCCGTGCTCGCCGGGAGCTCGCGGGGTCGTGCTCCCGTTGCCAGCAGCACGGCATCAGCTTCGATTGACGTTCCGTCGTCGATCTCGATACGAGCGGCGTCGGCGTCGAGCGCTACAGCTCGATGGCCCAAGCAGGCTTCCACGCCGAGGCCATCCAACCGCTCCTCGTCAATCAATGCGGTGCGCTCGGGCGCCCATTGCCCGCTCAACACCTGCTTGGAGAGGGGTGGCCGATCGTAGGGCAAGTGGTGCTCTTCGCCTACAAGCACGAGCCGTCCCGCGAACCCCTCTTCCCGGAGCCCCTGGATCGCCCGGAGCCCGGCCAGCGACGCGCCGACGACGACCACGGTGCCGTCCTTCGGTAGCGGTCCGCCCGGATCAGATCGTCTGGTCATGGCTCAACCTGCAGCCGCCGTGCCGACGGGGTGTCCGCTCCGATCGGTTATCCACCGAACGCGGCAAGCCACTGCTGGGCGTTCTGGGGACGGAAGACGTAGTTGACCCGACGCGTCTCTCCCATCGGTGCCGACGGCGCTTCCGAGTACTGATGGCCCGGGAACACGACCGCGTCGTCGGGAACTCTGGCGAGTCGCGTGGTGAGCGACTCGTACATTGCGGCGGGATCGCTCCCGGGCAGGTCGGTCCGACCACACCCTTCCAAGAAAAGCGTGTCCCCCGAGATGAGGCAGCCATCCACCAGGAAGCACTGGCTCCCCGGGGTATGCCCCGGAGTGTGGATCAGCTCGACTCCGACGTCGCCGGCCGTTACAACCTCGCCGCTGTCGTGCGGCGAGAGATGATCGGCTGTGACCCCGGTCGCCCGTACCACCCACGGCACCTCGTCGCGCTGGACGTGGACCGGCACGTCGACGCGATCGAGCAGCTTTGCCAGTCCTTCGATCGACCATCCGGCCATCTCGCCCCCGACGTGGTCGGGGTGGTAGTGAGTGGCCAGGACGCCGACGCAGGCCATACCGTCGTCTTCGAGCACGGCCAGAAGATCGTCGACCGCGTAGGCGGGATCGACGAGCAACGCCTGGCCCGACGCCCGGTCCCCCACGGCGTAGACGAAGTTCACCATCTGGCGGGCCACCGGATCATCGCGGGCGAAGTCTCTCCCTGAGAGGAGCTGACGGAAGTAGAGCCGCCCGGCTCCAGGCATCTCGCCTGCGGCAGAAGGACCCGCAGCGCCGGTCACCAATCCCCCAGCCGACCGGAAGCGCTGCCGCCTTCGTCGGGGTCAGGACTGCCGACCTTGCCACCGGAGTCGCCGTCGCCGTTGCCGCCGGGGTCGCCGTTGCCGCCGTCAGTCCCCCCGCGGATCCGGCGGGTGGGTGCAGCATCGGAGCGTTCTTGTCCGGAGATCGCAGCCGACAGGCGGGGCACGAGGGTCTCCACCTGTGCTCGGGTCCGCCGGAGCCGCTCTTCCAACTCGCCGACAATTGCCGTCGCCCGCTCCATACGCTCCACGATCTGGTCGACGTCGACCTCCTGCTGCTCGAAGAACGAGACGATCTCGCCCAGCTCGTGGCTGGCTTCGGTGTAGCTCATGTCCTTCACAGCCGGTGCTGACGCGCGCTCGGGCTCCACCCCCTTTTTGCCGGTGCCGCTCATGACCGCGCCTCTCGTCTTCGAGTGGGCGCCGCGGCGCCCCTTCGGCTCTGACCCTGGCCACCTTCGATCACCGGCGATCCGCCCGGCGCGACGGACGCGCTGGACGCCGCAGACACCGGAGACACGACGGACACTGCAGAAAGCGCTTCGCCATCGTGGAAGCGGGTCGTGAGCAATGATCCGAGACCGAGGTCACTCACGGAGCTCACCACGCGACCGTCTCCATCGAGAGTGAGCGTATATCCCCGGGCGAGCTGACGGTCCACGTCGTACGCGGACAGGAGCCGGCGCCGGGAGGAGATGTCGGCCTCGGCGCGCGCGAGATGACCGAGCACCAGGGGTCCAGCCTGCCGAGATCTGCTCGTCACCTGCTCTTCGGCCCGGGTGAGGACGCGTGTGGCGCTTCGGAGCAGGGTCGCAACCGACTGGCCAACTCGCTCGAGGTGGCGCTCGAGGATGAGCCGAGCCGTCGTGGCAATCCTGCCTCGCCGGTCGACGAGCTCGCGGCCTACCCTCTCGAGTGCGCTCTCTACTGCATCGCCGAGCCGCGCGACCGAGGTGACCACCTCGCGCTCCCACCACGAGCCGACGATCTCCACGATCTCCTGACCGCACGCCGTCGGGGTGATGCACGAACGCTGGGCCACCAGGTCGGCGACTGACTCGTCCCCGGTGTGACCGATCCCGGTCCACACCGGCAGGTCCGACAGGGCGATCGCCCGTGCCACCACTTCGCTGTCGAAAGCGACCAGGTCCGCCTTGGAGCCGCCTCCCCGCACGACGACGATCAGGTCCAGGTGCGCCGGACCCAGCTCGTTCAGACCACCGAGCGCTGCGGCAATTGCGCCGGGTGCCTCGGCACCTTGGACCGGCGTCGGAAAGACCGTGAGGACGAACGCGAACCCTGACCCGTCGAGCTGCCCGAGAAAGTCGCGGTACCCCTCGGTGCCGGGCGAAGCGACGAGTCCGATGCGAAGGGGAATCTCGGGCGGCGCCAACGTGCGGTTGCGATCCAGGAGCCCCTCGCTCGACAGGGCTCGGATGAGCGCCGCCCGCTGTTCGGCGAGCCGACCGAGCAATGACGTGATGTCCACTTCAGCCAAGATGAAGCCCACCTCGGCTCGAGGCCGGTAGAAGTCCAGCACGCCTCGCATGACCACCGCGGTCCCCGCTGCGAGCTCGATGCCCTCGGATGAGAGCAAGCGGCGGAGCGGTTCCCAGGTCGTGCGCCAGCACTTGACCCTCAGCACCGGCGCCTGGCGGTCACCGGCACAGCTCGGGTCCACGACATCCATGTAGCAATGCCCGCTGCGACCGTGCTCACTGATGCTCTGGATCTCGCCTCGCACCCAGAGCTGCCGGGAGCGAGGGAAGGCGTTGGCCAGTGCGTGGTCGACCTGCTCGTAGAGCTCGACGATGGACAGCGATTCGGGTGGGGCTGATCCGAGGTCGTGGGCTTCGGGGGCGGCACGGGCGGGGCGGTGGAGAGCGCGGTCCACGGGCGCAACCCTACCGACCCGTGACGAATTGAAGGACGACCTCTGCCCGACGGATCCCGAGGCGGCCTGCATTGTGGACTCAATTGCTGGCTCAATTGCGGGCGCACTGGCGGGATCCCTGGTGGGCGTCCCGCATCGGGCTCCCTGGCGGTCCCCGCAGCACCTGGTAGGTCGTCCTCGGCGGCACGGTCGCCCTGCACGTCGCAGCCTGGCAGACTGGGTACGACGGTGAGCCGGCCGGGTGGCCGCGGCTCGGGCCGTGTCGGCTCGACCGACCGGGACCGGGTCGAGGAAGGTCGGGGCTCCGCAGGGCAGGGTGCTGGCTAACGGCCAGTCGGGGTGACCCGCAGGAAAGTGCCACAGAGAACAGACCGCCGATGGCGGGTTCCGACCCGCACAGGCAAGGGTGAAACGGTGCGGTAAGAGCGCACCAGCGGCCCGGGTGACCGGGCCGGCTCGGTAAACCCCACCTGGAGCAAGGCCAAGCGTGGGACATGGGCGGCCCGCCCGTCCCTTCGGGGACAGTCCCCAGGTAGGCCGCGTAGATGGATGGCCACCCAGGCCTCGGGATCGAGGCTGGACAGAACCCCGCCTACAGGCCGGCTCACCGTCACACGGGTTCTCCGATGACCGGTCAGAACGTTGTGAGAGGGCTGGCGCACTCTCCGTCAGTGGATCGAGCCGTCGCGGGAGCTCTCATCGAGAAGCTCGGTGATCGGTCAACGCTGATCCCACGGGCCGGCCGGCATCCCGATCTCGATCCAGCGCGCCGCCATGCACGTCGCTCATGGGAATCAGGCGATGAAACTTCGGTTGGCGTGAGATGCCCGGACACGGATGGCTGCCACCGCCAACGGCCGCACTGTTCCGACCCCGAGACGTGAGGACATGCGCTGGATCACTGCGCCGCCCGATCGCGGCCGCCTGGCTCGAAAGGGTGGTGCCGCGACTCCCCCGAAGGGACGCGAACCGACGCCCTGCCAGCGCAAGCTGACGCCCGAGTCACCGAGCATCGTCTGGACGGTGGCCAGGATACGGGCACCTCGAGCATCGGCGATCTGGAGCTCTCCCACATCCAGGACGATCGATGCCGGCCCTGAGAGGAGCAACTCGTGCACTGCGGCGACGACATGACGGGCGGTTCGACTATCCAGAATTCCCGCGCAACGTATCCTGGCTCGGACGAAGTCGATTGTCACTTCCAAGGCAGGGGCGACGGCTGCGATATCCGGTTCGTAGGCCATTTAGCCAACCCCTCTGCTCGCATGGCAAGCTCCCAATGGGGATCAGGACACCCCTTGCCATTCGGATCCTCCATACCCCAATAGGCCAAGTCTGCGGGACTTGGCGACAAGGTGGTAGGGACCTTGGTCCCCTCCTCCTCGCGACCACGGGACGACGGGGCGATCGGGCAGGACGGGGAGCAACGTCCGACAGTGGCGACTCCTCCGCGGCGCCTGGCGAGAGGTGAGACGGGCAGGCTGCCCGAAAATGAGCTCCGAATAGCGATTTCTTAGAAGAATTCGACCGTCCCCTCAGGAAGTCCATAGGTTCGCGCCGTACGGTTCGCAACGATGTTCTTCACCTACCTGCGCCGTGAGCTGCGCCGACGCTTCAAGCAAGCGATCGTGGTCGCCGTCGGGCTGGCCATCGGGATTGGCCTCGTGGTGGTCGTGTCTGCCACCTCGGCAGGGGTGAAAACGGCGCAAGGCCAAGTCCTCCACTCCCTCTACGGGGTCGGGACCGACATGACCGTCTCGATGACCGCCAAACCGTCCAGCGGCGGATTCCAGCACTTCGGCAATTTCGGGACATTCCGCCGGGGTTCGAGCACAGCCGGTTCCCACATCGACCGAAAGACGCTGCGCGCGTCGTTCGGGACGGCCGCCCTCCCCGAGTCCGATGTCGACCGAGTCGCCCACCTGCACGGGACCGCGGCGAGCGTCGGTGGCCTCATCCTCACCGACACCGCATTCTCGGGCACAATCCCGACCTCGCGTCCGACAGGTACATCGCCAAGGGGCTTCGGGGGATACGGCGGCTCAGGTCCCGCGTTCACAATCTCGACGTTCACCGTCGACGGCCTCCAACTCAACAGCGCCGGGGTAGGACCCCTCGACGCGTCCGAAGTGACCAAGGGTTGCCAACAGCTACCTTCGATATCACTGAACATCTACGAGCATGCGTCGTAGAGCACGAGGGTGAAGCTCTTTGAGTGGGCTGAGCAAGAAGGCGTGCACTACCAGACCCAATGGCGGTGGTTC
>JAJYZN010000098.1 GCA_021799915.1 Actinomycetes bacterium | reverse complement strand
CCGCTCGGCGGTCCACCACAACACCGGCCGGCCCGTATCACAGCCCTCTGGCACGATGACGACAGTCCGAAACGTGAAGTGAGCCCCACCTAAAAAGTGAAGACCTCTCTGGTGGAGACGATGGGACTCGAACCCACGACCTCCTGCGTGCAAAGCAGGCGCTCTAGCCAACTGAGCTACGTCCCCGTCCGGAACCCGCTGTCTTGCCGGGGCACCGCCGCGATGCTGCCGGCCTCGGTGCCGTCCAACCGGCCCGATCGTCGGACGCAGGAAGTCTAGGGGCGCCGGCGGTCAGGAGGAAACGGCTGGCCCGTACCGTCTCAGGTCAGATCGGCCAGCAGGGTCACGGCTTCCGCGAGGTCGGGTACCACAGCAGCGTCGTCCGTGACCCACCGGTACCGGACGACGCCCTCCCGGTCGACGACGAACAGCGATCGCTTCGCCAGCCCGGCGTGCCCCTTCCAGACGTCGTAGCGGACGCCATATGCGGCGCACGTGGTGCGGTCCCAGTCGGAGAGCAGCGGGAAGTCGATCCCCAATGAGCCAGCGAACGCCTGCTGCGAGAAGGTGGCCGTAACTGCGATGCCGAAGACCTGGCCCCCGAGACGCCCGATCTCACCGCTCCACTGTCCCAACTGGGACAGTTCGCGCGTTCATATGGAGCCGAAATCGAAGACGTAGAAAGCCAGGAGCACCGGCCCGGCTCGAAGCGCCGTCCGCAGGTTCACCTCCCGTTCGAAGGTGTGCCGGAGCGTGAAGTCCGGCGCCGCGCTCCCATCGCCGGGGTTCGCCCCCTGGTTGTCAGCCATCTACTCCGTCTCCTCTCCCTTTCTCCGCGCACGCTCGGCGCTGTTGCGATCTTCCAGCCGTCGGGTACGTGCCTCGAATCCACTGAGGCACCCGCTTGCTCCGGCTACGACCCGCCGGCGAGCCGGAGGGATCCGAGCACCAGACGGTCGGCGGCCATGCGGTCGACGGTCGCCGGATCGACCCCGGCCGATTCGGTCAGGAAAGCCCGAATCTCGAGGTGGGTCCGCCACGGGCGGGCCAGCAATGCATCGATCTCGGCCCGTACAGCGGCCCCGAGCGCGTCGTCGTCTGCCACCCGGGTCACGAGCCCGAGGCGCGCCGCCTCCTCTCCGTCGACCGGGGCTCCGGTGGCGGTCAGGCGGAACGCCTGCCTTCGGCCGACCACCCGGGGCAACCATGCCAGCACCACCGTCGGGGCGAGCCCCGCGTCGACCTCCGGGAACCAGAACCGTGCCGAGCTTGCCGCCACCGAGACATCGCTCAGCGCCGCCAGGCCGACACCGAACCCGGCGGCGTCCCCGGCGACCTCGGTGACGGTGACGAGCTGGCCTTCGGCCAACGCCCGATTGAGAGCGACGAGGGTCTCGGCTTGCCGGCGAAGGACGACAACGTCGTCTCCTCCTCGGTCGCGCCCCAGGCAGAAAGGGCCTCCCTCAGCACGCAGGTGCATGACGTGGCAACCTTCCGGAGGGTGGAGGAGAAGGCCCGTCAGGGTCTCGCACATCGCCATCGACACAAGGTTGTCGTCCCCGCGGTCGATGGTGACGCGCAGAACCTGGTCGTCTTGGGTGATCCTCAGGCCGTCGACGGAGGGCAGCCCGGTCAATTGAGCCGCCCGTGCTCGCCGCCATACCAGTTGACACCCTCCTCGGCGATGCGGACGGTGACCGAACGGATCTGACTGAAGTCGTGGAACGACTCCCATCCACCCTCGCGCCCCACCCCGCTGCCCCGGACGCCGCCCCAGGGCGACGCGGGGTCGAGGCGATGGTGGTCGTTCACCCAGACGATGCCGTGGGTAAGGCGGTTCGCCACCCGGTGGGCTCTGGCGACGTTCCCCGTCCACACCGCCGACCCCAGCCCGTAGGGCGAGTCGTTGGCCATCTCGACCGCGTCGTCTTCGTCGTCGAAGGGGATGACGACGAGCACGGGGCCGAAGATCTCCTCGCGCGCCACCCGCATGTGGTTGGTGACCCCGACGAGAACGGTCGGTTCGACAAAGAAGCCGCCCTCCAGCCCGTCCACCTTGGCGGCGCCACCACCGACGGCCACCCTGGCACCCTCGGCGCAGCCGATCCGGACGTAGTCGAGGATTCGTTCGCGGGCGCGGTCCGAGATGACCGGACCGACGTCGGTATCCGGTGAGGACGGGTCGCCGACGCGCAGCGTCAGCGCCTGCGCTACCAGACCGGCGACGAACTCGTCGTGCACCTCGCGTTGGACGAGCAGCCGGGTGCCGGCAATGCAGGTCTGGCCGGCAGCCACGAACCCGGCGAACGCAGCCCCCCGCACGGCGTCCTCGAGGTCGGCGTCGGCGAAGACGAGCACCGGAGACTTGCCGCCCAGCTCGACGGTTGCCTTTGCGAGATGAGCGGCGGCTGCCATGGCCACCGAGCGCCCGGCATCCGTGCCCCCGGTGAACGTCACCTTCGACACGTCGGGGTGTGCGGCCAGGGCCGCGCCGGCGACCGATCCCAGCCCCACGATCACGTTCAGCACCCCTGGTGGCAACCCGCAGTCGGCGGCGATCTCTCCCAGCAGCAGGGAGGTGAGCGGCGTCTGCTCGGATGGTTTGAGCACCACCGAGTTGCCCGTCGCCAGGGCGGGCGCGAGGCTCTTCGAGCCGATCATCAGCGGATGATTGAAGGACGAGAGGATCGCGACGACCCCAAGAGGGAAGCGGGTCGTGTAGGAGTGGTACGGGCCTGCGATCGGGATGAGGTCGCTGCGATCGGCCAGCAGGAGCGCGGCGTTGTAGCGGAACCACTCGGGCACCCGCGATACCTGTGCCCGGGTCTCCCGGATTGGGCGCCCGTTGTTGACGCTCTCCAGGACGTAGAGATCCTCGAGTCTCCGCTCGATCCCGTCGGCGAACCGGTGAAGCACTCGCGCCCGCTGTGCCGGCGGGAGCTCGCCCCACGTCCCGGCATCGAACGCCTCGCGAGCCGCGTGGACGGCGGCGTCGACGTCCTCCCGCTCGGCGCGGGCCACCACGGCGACGGGCCGGCCGGTCGCCGGGCTCACGACGCTGAGCGTGCCGCCGGACGCGGCCGGGACCTCCCGTCCGCCCACGAGCAGCCCACGGCGCAGCAGTTCCGGGCTCTCCGCCGAGGTCATCGCACTCCTTCCTCGCAACCCAGGGCGATCCGAGCCCATCCAGCCCGTGGCTGCCGGGCACCCGACGACCGTAGCGTCGGCATCAGCCTGGACCGCCCCGTGTCTCCGCTGGGCGCCGCGCGCGAAGCACAGCGATCTCGTGACGATCGCCGTCCACGAGCACCAAATCCTCCCCGTCCGCCGTAACCACGGGGCCGACGGCGACGACGGCCGGCACGCGTAGCGAGCGGGCTACCTCGACCAGGTGGGCAGCTCCACTACCAGACTCGGCCACGAGCGCCGCAGCCGCCCAGAGCGCGGGCGCCAACTGCGGGATCGGGCGCCGAAGGACGACGACGTCGCCTGGGACCACGCGGCGCAGGTCGGCGGGCGACGTGAGCCGACGTCCCGGTCCTGCGCCAGATCCCGGAGACACGCCGTCGCCGGCCTGCAGGCGGCCCTGGGCGCGGATGACAGCTTGGACAAGCGGCTGCCATCGCAGGGTGCGGTGCCGGTGCCGGTGCCATCCGCCCGACGCGGGCAGCGCGAGGAGGCGTCGCACCTCGTCGACAGACAGGCCCCAGAGCTGCTCGGGATGTGCGAGTGATCCGGCGGCGACGAGCGCCCTCCCAATGGCATCGAATGCCGCTACCGCCTCCCGCGCCGATGTCGCGTCCACGGCGTGAAGCCCGTCGAGTGTGTCGAGTGCCCCCTGAGCCACTCGCGCAATGAGCCGGCTGGCCGCAGAGGGCAGCGCAGCCTGCGCACAACCGAGCGCGGCTGCCCCGAGGGCGGTCCCTGCATCGACCGCCCCTTCGAACATCGCCCGCAGTGCCGGGACCCCGCCCTGCGGTCGGCCACCCCACTCGCCCGCTGCCGCCTCCATCGTCGGAGCTGCTCTGCCGAGCGCGAGCAGCCAGGGCAGCACCAGCTCGTCGCCGAGCGGTCCGCCGTACCGGGTCGCAGCCCAAGCCACATCGGCCGCGCGACACGCTGCCGCTCCATCGGCCAGACCTGGCTCGAGGGTCCCCCGCTCGAGCAGCCCCGCTCTCACGACGCTGGCCTCCGGTTCCTCACCTCTCTCTGCCTGCCCGACGAGCGGGCGGACCTGCAGGAGCACGGCGCGACCGTCCACGATCGCCCACTCGATAGCGGCAGGCTCGCCGCCGCACGCCGCGCCAGCGAGGTCGGCCACTGCGGCGAGCCAGGCGGTCGGCAATGGCCGGTCGATCGGCCTCTGTGGACGCCCAGGCAGCGGCGGGCCACCCACTGCGGGCCCTTCGGCTCGTCCTGCTCGGATCGTTGCGCTCCAACCTTCTGCCCACCCGGCGAGCAGCGGGGCCGGAGAGCCCCACACCGCGACCACCTCGACGGGCCCTCCCGGCACGTAGGTCCCGGTCCCAGCCGCGTCGGGGGACACCATCGGCTGGACGAGCACGGCTGGGCATACCTCGCCGGGCATCGTGCCCGTCTTGTCGCAGAGCTCGAGGACCGACGGCGCGAGGGTCGAAGCCCAGCAACCGGCCACCGCAATCGCGACATGAGGCGGCTCGACGTCGAGAAAGGAGGAGAAGGCCCCCGACCACAGCGGATCGTCCTCCACATACGAAGACGAGCGGGCGACGAGTGAAGAGCCGAGGGCCGCAGCCCGCCCGCAAGCGTCGCCAAGCAGGACGCGCGTCGCCACGGCATCCATCAGGGCCAGGGAGACGGCATGGGGACCGTGCCGGTGCACATCGGGCAGCATCTCGTCCACGAGGAGTCGGCCGGGTCCCGGAAGTACCACGACCCCCGGCAGCACTGGGAGCCCCGCGCGCCGTGCCGCTGCAAGACGTGCCGCCTTGGCGCCGACGACGGACGCCGTTGCGCCCTCGTCGTCGAGGTCCATGACCTCCGCTGCGATCGGATCCCTCACGTCGTCCTTCAACCGGGCGGGCGCACGAGGTAGTCGACCGGCTCCCCTGCCATTGCCTTCACGATCTGGGTCGCCGCCTTGTGCTGGGACTCCCTGATCGCCGCCTCGGAGTAGAAGGCGACGTGCGGCGTCGCCAGGAGTCCGCGAACATCGCGCAGGGAGCCCGCATCGGGAGGCTCCGTCTCGAAGACGTCGAGCCCCGCGCCGGCCAGGCGCCCGGCGCGAAGGGCAGCCGTCAGGGCGTCGAAGCGCACGAGGGGGCCCCTCGAGGTGTTGACGAGCACTGCGCTCGGACGCATCGCCGCCAGCTCGTCGGGGCCGATGAGGCCGCGAGTGGTCTCGGTGAGCGGGCAGTGGAGCGACACCACGTCGCTTCGACCGAGCAGCGTGGCGAGGTCGACGAGGTCGACGCCGTCGGGTGCCGGCTCCGAGAGGAACGGGTCGTGCACGACGATCGCCATGCCCAGCGCGCGGGCTCCTTGGGCCACCCGGCGGGCGATCCGTCCGTAGCCGACGAGGCCGAGCGTCAGCTCCGATGGCCGGCTCATCGGCCGAAGGCCGCCGACCCCCCAGCCGCCCCGAAGGATCTCCGCATGCCCCTCGGGCAGCTTGCGCAAGAGGGCGAACGCCATGGCAAGAGCGTGGGTCGCCACCTCCTCGACGCAGTAGTCGGGGACGTTCGTCACGACCATGCCACGTTCGGCAGCTGCGGTCACGTCGACGTTGTCCACGCCGATCCCGTAGCGAGCGATGATCCTGCACCGCACGAGCCGCTCGATGTCCTGGCGCTGCAGGGGGAAGTACGTGGTGAGCACGGCGTCGGCGGTGCGCGCCAGCCCGAGGACCGCGGACCGGTCGCCAGCGCCCACCTCGAGGGTGCCCCCAGCAGCTTCGATGATGCCGCGTTCGATCACCGTGTCGGGGAAGACCTGGTCGGTCAACACCACCCGGAACGGATCCATGGACGACACCTGGGCGTGATCAGCTCGCGGCGAGCGGCCGAGGTGCGTTGGCGCCGAAGAGCGCTACGGCGTTGGCGCCTGCTACCGCCCGGATCGTCTCGGGGTCCAGGGTGGACTCGAGGAGCTCCATCGGGCGGTCCTCGGACATGTCGAACGGCATGTCGGTACCGAGCACGACACGATCCGCGCCGACGCGTTCCACCAGGTAACGAAGGGCCCCCGGGTCGTGCGTGATGGTGTCGAAGTAGAGCTGGTCGAATGCGCTCCAGACGCTCCCGGCATCGACGGTGATCTCCGGCCGCACGCCGCACGCGTGAGCGAGGCGGCCCGCCTGGTACGGCAGGTACCCGCCGCCGTGCATGAGGACGAGCTTGACGCGAGGGTGCCGGGCGAGCACACCGGTGCAGATGAGGCGCTCCACCATGACGGTGGTCTCCAGGAGGTTGCCGATCACGTTCTGAAGGTAGAACGGCGAGAGCCCCGCATGCGGCTCGTTGAAGGCGGGGTGGACAAGCACGGGGAGGCCGAGGTCGTCGGCAGCGGCCCAGAACGGCTCGAACCGCTCCTCATCGAGCCGTCCGCCGTCGATCGAGGTCCCGATCGCGGCCCCAGCCGCACCGGACCCCACCGCCGAGCGGTACATGCCCGCAGCCTGGTCAGGATCTTGCATTGGCAGGTTGGCCAGCCATCGCAAGCGATCTGGAGCGTGGCCGCAGAACTTCGCCATCCCCTCGTTGGATGCCTCGCACAGTCGGACCCCGTCTTCGGCCGAGACGTCGTAGAAGTACAGCGGCGGAGGGGGCGAGACGATCGCCGCGTCGACCCGGCGGGCTTCCATGTAGTCCAGCTTCGCCGCAGGATCGTAGAAAGAAGGGTCGATCGAGAAGGCGACGTGGTGCGCACCGCTCCAGGTACCGTCCTCGATGGTGACGCCGTAGGTCGGATCCGAGCTCAGCAGGTCCAGCGCCTCGATCGGCATCACATGGTTGTGCACGTCCACGCTCATCGTACGATCTCCTCTCGGGCCGGCGGGCCAGCCGCCGCTCGTCGCCGGGCGACCACCGTGGCCGCCGTGGCGACCAGCGCGAGAGCCGCCGCCACTCCGGCGCGCCGCAGTGAGCATTGGCCCGCCGTCGATGATGATTGTACTCCAATCATCTCGCGCTGGCCCAGGGGGCGGTCATCGGGCTCAGGCGAGCAGCCGGACGGCCGCCACCAGGCCGACGACCACGACCACGCCACGCAAGACCGCCGGAGAGAGCCGCCTGCCGATGCGGGCGCCGAGGACGCCACCAAGGATCGACCCGGCAGCGATGGCTGCTGCAGCCGGCCAGGACACGGGAGCGGCCACGGCAAAGACGACACCGGCCGCGGTGTTCGCCATCAGGGCCAGGACGTTCTTGACCGCGTTGAGACGCTGGAGGCTGTCACGGACAGCGAGACCCAGGACCGAGATGAGGATGACTCCTTGGGCGGCCCCGAAGTACCCGCCGTAGACGGCCACGGCCAACGAAGCCGAGCGCAGCGCCCAGCGGCTGAAGGGCCCGCCCTCTCGGTCCCGACGCGGCAATGCCTTGCGCAGCACCGGCTGCACCACCACGAGCCCGCAGGCGACGAGGATCAACACCGGGACGGCGTGGCGAAAGTCCGAAGCCGGGAGCTCCAGGAGGAGCGCAGCGCCGATCAGACCGCCCATCAAGGCGAAGATCGACAGGCCCAGTACCCGTCGGCCCTGGTCCACCAGCTCACGTCGGTACCCGATCACGCCGCTCACGCCTCCGGGTACGAGCCCGATGGAGTTGGACACGTTCGCCACCAGCGGTCCGTACCCGAGGCCGAGAAGGACCGGGAAAGTGACGAGCGTCCCGGACCCGACCACCGTGTTGATGGTCCCTGCCGCGATCCCAGCCCCGACGGCAGCGGCGGCGGCCCCGGCTGTCATCGCGGGGTGTTCCGAGACGGATGGCAGCTCCTCACGAAGGTGGATTGCAGTCCACCACCGCGTGGACGCTCGCCGGGTCGGCCTCAGCCCAGCCGGCGTCGAGCGCTGCCCGGTGGAGCCGGCCGGCCGCCTCGAACACCGGCAAGGTGCAGCCCACCTCTTCGGCAAAGGCCGTGATGATCGAGACGTCCTTCATGAAGAGGCGGATCTTCATCGAGGGTGGCTCGTACTTCTCGGCCACCATCATCGGGCCGCGGAGCTCGAGCATGCGGGAACTTCCCGCCCCGGCCACGAGTGCAGGCAATGCGACCGAGGGTTCGATCCCGCCAGCCCTGGCGAGGACCAGAGCCTCGGCGGCGGACGCATTGTGGACTGCCACCAGAAGGTTCGCAACGAGCTTCAGCTTGGTGCCGTTACCCAGTGCGCCGAGGCTGAACACCGCCTTTCCGCACGCTTGGAGCAACGGTGCGATCTCGCCCACGGCGCCGTCGTCACCGCTCGCGTAGAAGACGGCATCCCCGGCGGCCATCTGGGCGCCGGTGCCGCTGATCGGACAGTCGAGGAGCTCGAGCCCGCGAGCTGCCAGCCTTGCGTGGGCAGACCGCTTCAGCTCGAGGGGCAACGTGCTCGTCTCTACGACGATCCGGCAGCGAGGCTCTGCCACGTCCGCAAGACCCCCGCTGCCGTCGATCACCGCCTCGAAGGCAGCCAGGGAGGGAAGGGACAGGATCACCACGTCGGCAGCTCCAGCCACCTCCGCTGCGCTCTCCACCACGTTCCCGCCCGCGGCCGCACATCGCGCCGTCGCATCGGAGTCCACGTCGTGACCGACCACCCGGTACCCGGCGGCGAGCAGGTGACGTGCCATTGCCCCGCCCATCGTGCCGAGCCCGACCACGCCGACGACCGGCTGGGCTGCTACGCCAGCCCGCCTCTCGTGCTCCTCCGCCGTCGTCATCCCTCGATTGCTCCTCTCGTGCCCGTAGCTGTCCTGCCGCTCAGATCGTGGGGCCGCCGGATCGACGGCAGCGTACGCCCCACATCTCACCTCTGGCCGAGCCGACACCGGCTCGTCGCCGAGACCGTTCCCATGTCGGGGACCCCGAGAGCTGGGAGGTGAACGCCGGACAGGCGTCCACCTCCCCCCGCCGCTCGGTCGGGCCGGCCCAGCCCAGCCCAGCCGCGCCACCGCCGGTGTGGTCTCTACATCTTCCCCTTGCCTTGCTGGTACTTCACGATCTGTGTCGCGGTGATTGTCTCGACCACCGACACGCTGCCTGTCGACTTCCCCGTCGCACGCACCACGCTCCACGCTCCGTTGACGTTGTGGTACTTGTTGAAGTTCATCGGACCGCTGACGCCTGTGTAGTCGATCTTCTTGCCCTTCTTCAGCTCGGCCAGGCCCTGCGCGTACGTGTACACCTTGACCCCCGGAGGGTTCGAGACTGTGTCCATGTGCGCGATCACCTTGGGACCGCTGAAGCTCTTCGCCTTGTCCATCGCAAGAGCGAAGTCGACCGTGCAGTCGTAGGCGAAGTTGGCACCCGACTCCACTGCATGACCATTGACCTTCTGGTAGGTCGCCTTGAAGAGACTGCCTGCTCCAGAGATCGCTGTGCTGCCCTGGACCTCCACCATCTGCGTCTTCGAGAGGGAGGGGCCGATCGCCTGGATCACTGTCGCTCCTGCCATGAATGTCGTGCCGATGAACGGTACCTTCAGCAAGTTCAGCGACTCCAAATTCTTGAAAAACGCTGCTGCCGTAGGTGGTGTCATCTGGGTGAAGACGACTTGCGGGTGTTTTGCCATCAGCGCAGACGCCTCAGAGCTGTATGTCGACAGCCCGGCTGAGATCGACTCGGTTGCGACGATCTTGCCGCCCAGCTTCGTGTAGTCCGCCTTGATGATCGGC
>JAJYZN010000097.1 GCA_021799915.1 Actinomycetes bacterium | reverse complement strand
GCGGGGGCACCGTGGGCGTCCGCCTGCCCCGCCACGAGCTCGTCCGGGCGATCTGCACCCAAGCCGGTCCGCTGGCGGTCACCAGTGCCAACCTCCACGGCCGCCCGCCCTGCACGACCCCCGACGAGGTCACGGCCTCGTTCGGCGCGGGCGAGGTGGCCGTTGTCGTCGACGGCGGGCGCTGCGACGGCGTGCCGTCCACCGTGGTGGACTGCACCGCGTCGCGGCCGGTCTGCGTGCGCGAGGGCGGAGTGCCCTGGGACCTGATCGAGGCTGCGCTGGCCGAGCGTTAGGCGAGCGTTAGGCGAGCGTGAGGACCCCGGCCGCGTCGAGGGTCCCCGACCGGCCGATGCCCTCGGTGGTGGTGAGCTCGCCCATGGCGTCCCGGTCGTCGATGGTGGCCCAGGTCCGGGCCCCCGCCGGCGTGCGGCAGGCCGCGATCCCTCGTTCGGGCACGCCCTCACGTCCGTAGACCACGGTGTAGGTCTCCACCGTCACGGGGCCGCTCGCCGCGGCGTCCACCGGGCACGAAGGCTCGGCGTCGACGGCAGCCTGGACGTCTTCCCAGCGGAAGCCGTCGCGCCCGTCGTGGGCCGGCGGCCGCGAGGCGTAGACGCCCACCGCGTGCTTGGTCGCGTACCAGCCGAGCCCGGTGACGAGCCCGACGGTGCCCGGGGCCTCGCGCAGGCGGCCGACCATCGTGGCGATCCCGTGCGTCGTGTAGTTGTTGCCCGGACCCCCGGCGAACGTCAGCCCGCCCGTGATGGTGAGCGGGCGCCCCGGGTCGTCCAGCGGCAGGCCGAGCTCGGGTGCAGAGATCTGGACGGCGCAGGGGAAGCACGAGTACAGGTCCACCGGGCCGATGTCGTCGATCCCCACCCCTGCGAGGGAAAGTGCGGTGCGGCCGGCGTGGCGGATGGCGGGAGAGCGGTGGAGCTCGGCGCGCTCGGAGAGGAACCAGTGGTCGTGGGCGTCGGCTCCGGCCAGGGGGAAGACCCAGCGGTCCTCGGGGACCCCGGCTGCCCGGGCGGCCTCGACCGAGCAGCAGATCAGCGCCGCACTTTGGTCCACCTGGAGGTTGGCGGTGCAGAGCTTCTGGTAGGGGAATGCCACGGGACGGTTCTGCGGTCCGGGCGCGGTGATCTCCTCGGCGGTCCGGGCCTCACGGAACCAGGCGTAGGGGTTCTTGGCCGCCACCTCGGAGAACCTGGACCACAGCCCGCCGAAGCGGTCCCGGTGCTCCTCGAGCGTCCAGCCGTTGGCTCCTCGTAGGGCGTTCTCCAAGAGGGGGTAGGCGTGGATCGGCAGCAGGATGCCGCGGGCGGCCTCTTGGTCGGTCACCGGGCTGCGGTCCGTGCCGAACGGCGTGGGCGCCGGAGTGCTGCCCTCGGCCTGGGTCGGCCAGTGCAAGGCGGTGCCCCCGGCTGCCCGGCGGGCGGCGTGCTGGGTGTAGGCGCATTCGGCTCCGGTGATCAGTGCCACGTCGAGGTCGCCGCGGGCGATGGCCCTCGCCGTGTCGTGGAGGAGCGTCTGGGGCATGTTCCCGCCGACGGCCGTGAGGAGCTGTTCGGCCGGCTCGATGCCGAGCGCGGCGGCGACCGCCAGCCCCGGATTGGGGATCCGCCACGTGAGGATGCCCATGAGCCGCATGCTGCCGGCCCGCTCCAGCAGCCGGCGGCCGGCCGGTGCAAGCCCGCCGGGAGGAGCCCCGTCGCAGTCCTCGGCGGCTGCCCGCAGGGCCTGGGCCATGAGAGCCACCGGATCGGGCCGTGTGCCGACGGCGATGGACGGATCGGGCCGGTTGGTGATCTGGCCGGCGCCGACCACCACCGGGGTGCGAGGGTCGAGAGCCACGGACCGGGAGCGTAGCGGGCCTGCCGGGCGGTCGGCATTTCTGCCCGGAGGCCTGTTCGGCTCCTCGCTACAGTGGGGCGATGAGGATCGCCGCGGGTTCGGACCATGCAGGGTACGTGCTGAAGCAGGCCCTGGTCGCGCACCTCTCGGGGCTTGGTCACGACGTCGAGGACCTGGGCACCGCCGACGCCGAGCACTCGGTGGACTACCCCGACTTCGGCGCGGCGGTCGGCCGCGCCGTCGCTGCCGGGCAGGCCGACCTCGGGGTGTGCGTGTGCGGCACCGGGATCGGGATCGGGATGGCTGCCAACACGGTGCGCGGTGTGCGCGCGGCGGTCGTCCACGACGTCACCACTGCGTCGCTCGCCCGCCGGCACAACCACGCCAACGTCGTGTGCATGGGCGGGCGCACCACCGGGGAGCTCACCGCGTTCGACGCCATCGACGCGTTCTTGGCGGCCGAGCCCGAGCACGGCCGTCACGACCGCCGGGTCGACGAGCTCGCCGCGCTCGACGAGCTCGCCGGCCGCGACGCACTCGGTGGGCACGATGCCGCAGGGGGGCGCTCGTGAGCCCGGTCGACGGGTCGCAGCTCGACGGGTCGCAGTTCGACCGGCAACCGCCGTTCGACGGCTGGCTGGCGGGCGACCCCGAGATCGCCCGCCTCCTGGCGGCCGAGATGGACCGGCAGTCGACGACGCTCCAGCTCATCGCGTCGGAGAACTTCACCTCGCCCGAGGTCCTCGCGGCATCGGGCTCGGTGCTCACCAACAAGTACGCCGAGGGCTATCCGGGCCGGCGGTACTACGGGGGCAACCAGGTGATCGACGAGGTCGAGGACTTGGCCCGGGATCGGGCGATGGCGCTCTTCGGGGCCGAGCACGCCAACGTGCAGCCTCATGCCGGCGCGAATGCGAACCTGGCCGCCTACCAGGCACTGCTGGAGCCAGGGGACACGGTGTTGGCCATGCGCCTCGACCACGGCGGGCACCTGACCCACGGCTCGCCGGCCTCCATCACGTCCAAGATCTGGCGGTTCGTGGCGTACGGGGTCACCCCCGCTGCGGGCGGTGCCGCGGGTCCGGGCGGTGCCGCGGGTCCGGGCGGTGCCGCGGGTGCGGGCGGTGCCGGCGAGGTGATCGACTTCGACCAAGTGGCAGACCTGGCCAAGTCCGAGCAGCCCAAGCTGATCGTGGCGGGCTCCACCGCCTACTCGCGGGTGATCGATCCGGTGCCGTTCCGGGAGATCGCCGATGCGGTCGGCGCGCTGTTCATGTTCGACGCTGCCCACCCGATGGGGCTCATCGCCGGGAGGGCGCACCCGAGCCCTGTGGGCATCGCGGACGTCGTGACCTTTACGACGCACAAGACGCTGCGGGGTCCTCGGGGGGCCGCCATCTTGTGCCGCGCCGAGCTGGCCAAGAAGATCGACAGCGCCGTCTTCCCCGGCCTCCAGGGCGGCCCGCTCGAGCACGTGGTCGCCGCCAAGGCGGTGGCGTTTGCCCAGGCGGCTCGCCCCGAGTTCGCGGCCTACGCGGCAGCGGTGGTGGACAACGCCCGCGCGCTGGCGACCGGGCTCGCCGCCGAGGGGTTCCGGCTGGTCTCGGGCGGGACGGACAACCACATGCTCTTGGTCGACTTGCGGACCTTCGACCCCGAGCTCACCGGCAAGGACGCCCAGGAGGTGCTCGACCGCGCCGGGATCACCTGCAACCGCAACACGATCCCCGACGATCCCCGTTCGCCGTTCGTCACGTCAGGACTGAGGCTCGGCACGGCGGCCGAGACCACGGCAGGCATGCGGTCGGCGGAGATGGGCCGGATCGCGTCGCTCCTCGCCCAGGTGCTGCGCCACCGCCATGACGAGGGCAAAGTGCGAGAGGTACGGGCGGAGGTTGCCGCGCTGTGCTCGGAGTTCCCCCCGTACCCGTCGATCGCCGGGTCGCGCGACCCGGGCTGAGCCGAGGCCGCGGCGGTGGGAGCTGGCACCATGCCGCCGATCGGGTGGTACGTCGTGGTCCTGGTGGTGGCCGCCGGGGTGACGGCGCTGTGCTGCGCACCCGCCCGGTGGCTATCGGCCAAGGCCGGGCTCGTCGCAATGCCCGACGAACGCAGGGTGCACGAGCGTCCCACCCCCTACGGCGGGGGAGCGGCAATGTTCGTCGGCTTTCTCGTGGCGATGATCGCCGCTGCCAACATCCCGGCGCTCCGAGCGGTTTTCGCCAGCTCGTCGGAGCCCATGGGCGTGGTCCTGGCGGCCGCTGCCATCTTTGCCGTCGGGCTCATCGACGACGCTCGTGACATGTCGGCTCCGGCCAAGGTCGCCGGCCAGGTGCTCGCTGCCAGCATCCTGTACTTCCTCGGCGTCACCCTCTACGAGTTCAAGGTCCCGCTCGCCGGGTTCGTCTCGCTCACGCCGGACGTGACGCCGCTCATCATGGCCGTGTGGGTCATCGCCCTCACCAACGCCATCAACCTGATCGACGGGCTCGACGGGCTGGCAGCCGGGGTGGTCGCCATCGGCTCTGGCGCCCTGGCGATCTACGGGATCCGCCTGATGCAGATCGGGACGCTGCTGCCCGACAACGTGGGGGTGCTGATCGCGGTGATGGCGTGCGGGATCTGCCTCGGGTTCCTGCCCTTCAATTTCCATCCGGCGAAGATGTTCATGGGGGATGCCGGCGCGCTGCTGCTCGGACTGCTCATGTCCGCGTCGACCATGGTGATCGGGGGGCGGATCCCGGTCACGTCGCCCACCAGTGGCATCACCTATTTCTTCTTCGCCCCGCTGTTCATTCCCGTGTTCATCCTCGGCGTCCCGCTGGTCGACATGGTCTTCGCCTTCATCCGGCGTACGGCCCACGGGACCGCGTTCCACACGCCGGACCGCGACCACTTCCATCACCGCCTGCTCCGGCTCGGGCACGGCCACCGGCGCAGCGTCCTCATCCTGTGGGCGTGGACCGCCCTGCTCTCGGGCTTCCTCCTGTTCCCCCTCTTCGACCGCCAGCTCAACGCCGTCATCCCCTTCGGCGCGGCTGCCCTGGGTGTCGCGCTGTACACGTTCTTCCACCCCGGCCTCCACCGCAGGGGTGACGGCAACGGGGGAGACGACTCGGGTCCCCCAGCCCCGCCCGGCGCTTCGGACCCCGCAGCGGAGACAGGGCTCCTGGCCGGCGACGCGAGCGGGGCTTCCGGGGGCGATCGCGGGCGGGATCGTGCGATTTTGCCGAGTGGGCCGCTCGGGTGCGATGATGAGAGCGTGTCAAATCCCCACCTCGCCACTCCCCGAAAGGCGCGCCTGCGCCCCGGTGACGGCGTCGGCGCGGCGCACGGCGCGTGACATCTGGATACCGGCTTGACGCCCCCTCCTCTTCCAGCGACTGATACGGCGCGGCCCGGCCATGGTCGAAGGTCACCCGCCTCCCGAGGCCCCGCCCCCTGGGGGACCGCCCCCAGCGGGACCGCCTGGTGGGGGGCAGCCCCCCGCGGGACCGCCTGGTGTGGGACCGCCTGGTGGGGGGCAGCCTGGACGGGCTCCCCGCCTGGCCGACTTCTTCTGGCTGGGCACTGCCTGTGCCATCAGCATCGTGGGAGGAGGGGCGATCGGGTACGGGCTCGACGCTGCGCTCGGGACTGCGCCGTGGCTGACCTTCGTGGGGCTGGCCTTCGGGATCGTCTCGGCGGTGCTGCTCTCCGTGGCCCAGGTCCGCAAGTTCCTCTAGGCTGTCGTGGCCGGATCGCCCCCGCGGGCGGTGGCCGTCATCGGCTGGACCGACTGCAAGGGCCGGGCTACCGAAGCCCGAAGGTGTAAGGAGAGCCGTGTTCGCCAGTTTTTCGCTCCCCGACGTGGCTGCCGTGTCACGCCGCACCGTGCTCGGTGCCGTGGTCGTCGGGCTCCTGGGCCTCGTCGGCTGCGCGCTGCTCGGGGCGTCGTTGATCGGGCTTGGGTTCTGCATCGGCCTGGGTCTCGGGATCTTCAACTTCCGCCTCATCCAGCGATCGGTGGCCAAGGTCGGCGAGCGCGAGGACGAGAATCGGCGACGTCCGCTCGCGTTGAACACCATGGGCCGTCTGAGCGTCATCTCGGTCATCGCCCTTGGCCTCCTGTTCGCAGACTTCGAGCTCGGGGTGGGCGTGATGGCGGGCCTTGCGGTGTTCCAAGGGCTCCTGCTGGCGAACGTGGCCCGCTCCATGTTCAAGATGGGGCACGTCGGAGCCACAGGCGTCGCGGGTGGCGAGGACGGAGCGGTGCCCGAGCTGCCGCCGGTCCCCGTAGAGCCCGGCGGCGAGGGAGCCTGAGCGATGGACCTGGTGGCTCGACCCGTGCTCCTGGCGGCACAGATCACAGTGGGGCTCCACATCCAGAGGAAAGTCTTCGGACTGACCCTCAACATGGACACGATCTGGGCGACGGTGGCCGCCATGGTCGTCGTCGGACTGCTCGGTCTCGCGTTGCGGCGCCAGGTCACCAGTGGCGTGCCCGGACGCATGCAGGCCGCGTGGGAGATGATGGTCGAGGCCGTCACGGCCCAGGTCGAAGGCTCGATCGGCCCGGCGGGCACGAGCATCATTCCTCTTGCGGTCGCACTGTTCGTCTTCATCTTGGTGTGCAACGTCTTCGAGGCGGTCGGATTGGGCAGCACCTACGAGTGGTTGCCGGCCCCCACCGGGGACATCAATCTCCCCCTCGCGCTGGCCATCTTCGTGATCGTGCTCGTGCACATCGCGTCGGTGAGGTCGCGGGGGCCGGTGGGCTACGTGAAGCACTACCTGCTGCACCCATTCCCGGTGTACCTCATGCCGTTCAACCTCTTCATCAACCTCGTCGAGGAGATCGCCAAGCCGATCACCCTGGCGCTGCGGCTCTTCGGCAACCTGCTCTCGGGTGCCCTCATGCTCTCCCTCATCGCCGCTCTGGGCGACTGGAAGCTCGCGTCGCTCCCGATCGGCGAGGTGGTGGTGCTCATCATCAACCCGGTCTGGAAGGTGTTCGACCTCGGCGTCGGGGCGATCCAGGCGTTCATCTTCGCCCTGCTCACGATCCTTTACTTCGACGTGGCGATGAGCTCAGAGCACGACGGGGAGGAAGATCTGCTCCGGGTGGAGGCGGCGGGGTCGCCTACGGCATCCGACCAGGGGGAGAGCGAGCTCGCCGGTAGGCGGTGAGCTCGGGCAGCGAAGAGACCATACCAAAGTCCATACCAAGCGGAACACAGAGAAAAAGGAGACGTAGGACATGGCAGTAGAGACGACGCCCGAAGCGATCAAGCTGGCCGGCGCGATGATCGGCGGTGGCCTTGCGCTGGGTGGCGGTGCCGTCGGCGCAGCCATCGGTGACGGGCTGGCGGGAAGCCAGACCATTGCCGGAGTAGCCCGGCAGCCCGAGGCGCAGGGACGGCTGTTTACGATCATGTTCCTGACCGTCGGATTGGTGGAGGCAATGTACTTCATCAATTTGGCGTTCACCGCCCTGTTCGTGTTCTCACTTGGGAAGTAGGGCTCGACGTTGATTGGACGGCATCCCACTGAGGTGCGGTCGCGCCCGTCGTGTGGCCGCGCTCCACAGCGCCTTGGCGAGGTCCGCCGCGGGGGTGACAGCACATGATGATCGGCAGCGATTTCCTCGTGCCCAATGCGACCTTCATCGTTGAATTGGTCGCGTTTGTCATCGTGCTGGTGTTCATCGCCAGGGTCGTCCTTCCACCGCTGAACGCAGCTCTGACCCGGCGGACCGAGAGGATCAGAGCAGAGCTGGAAGCAGCCGAGGAGGCCAAGTCTGACGCGGCTGCCGCTGACGAGGAGCGCCGAGCGGCGCTCGACCAGGCTCGGCAGCAGGCTCGAGAGATCGTCGCCCAGGCGAACCGCACGGCAGAGCAGGTGAGCACCGACGCCCAGGCCCGAGGGCAAGCCGAGTACGAGCGGCTCCTGTCGGCGGCCGAGGCCGAGGTGCGCTTGGCCCGCGAGCGGGCAGTCGAAGAAGCGGCAGCACGCCTGGGCCAGCTCGTCGTCGACGTGGTGGAACGGATCCTCGGGAGAGAGGTCGACATCGAGGCGCACCGGACCCTCATCGACGAGGCGGCGGCGGCACTGGCCGCCGGCGGTGAGGCTGCCGGATCGGCGGCTGCGGGGAGCTCTTCGGGGGGCTCGGCAGGGAGCGGTTCGCGGCAATGACAGCTCGCCTCGAAGGCTACGCGGCGGCAGTCCTCGGGATGGCTCCCGACACGCGCGCCGTCGAACGCGCGGCCGGCGCGGCAGCAGTCGAGCACCTGATCGTGAACCACCCCAGGCTCAGCGCGGCGATGACCGATACGGCGGTGCCGGCGGCAGCACGCCGGGCGTTGCTCGACGACCTCCTCCAGGGTCGGGTCGACGACGAGGTCCGACGAGTCGTTCGGTTCGCTGCCGGCTCGGTGGCTGGACCGGCGGTGCCGGCCGCCCTCGCCTGGATAGCCCACTACGCACACCACGTGGCCGACGGGCAGGACGTGGTGCCGGGGCCGCTCGGGCACTTGGCGTCACGGGACCGGGTAGGGGGCTTCGCGACCGCACTGTGCGAGGAGTCGGTGCCCGAGCAGCTCGACGAGATCGAGGACGAGCTCTTCCGGTTCGCCCGGACGGTGGAGACCGCACCGGCACTGCGCGGCGCGCTGACCGACAGGGACCTGCCTGCCAAGGTGCGCCGGGGCGTGGTGGAGGACCTTGTCGTCGGCAAAGTGCAGCCGGCGACGGCTCGCATGGTGGACTACGCCGTTGCGGCGGGGCGCCCTCGGGACCTCGTCGGCACCCTGCACTGGCTGGTGGAGCACGTGGCCGATGTTCGTGGCTGGAGGGTCGCCCTCGTGGCGTCGGCGCGAGAGATGGGTTCCCAGGAGCGTGAGCAGCTCGTGGCCTCGCTGGACCGGCTGACCGGCCGCCCGGTCGAGCTCCAGGTGGTGGTCGAGCCGTCGCTGCTGGCCGGCGTGAGGGTGCGGATCGGCGACCTCCAGGTGGATGCCACCGCGCGGGGAAGATTGGACCTGCTCGAGGACCACATGGCCGCTGCCGGCTGGGCCGACCGGGGGTTCGGCGGCGGGCGGACCCGGCTCTCCGATGCGGGTGAGGCCGCTCAAGGAGCGGGTCGTGCCGACGGGTCGGTCAGTGGAAGAGGAGCACAGGAACCGGAGGGAGAGAGCTGATGGCAGAGCTGACGATCGACGCCAGCGAGATCACGGCGGCGCTGGAGCGCCACGTGGAGCAGTACACGCCCGAGGTGGCCACCGAGCAGATCGGGCGGGTGGTCGAAGTCGGTGACGGCATCGCCCGGGTGTCCGGGCTACCCGGTGCTGCCGTGAACGAGCTCTTGGAGTTCGAGGATGGGACGCTCGGTTTGGCGCTGAACCTCGACGAAGACACGATCGGGGCAGTGGTGCTCGGTGACGTCGACTCTTTGGAGGAAGAGCAGATCGTCAAAGCCACCGGCCGGATCCTCTCGGTGCCAGTCGGCGACGCGCTCTTGGGACGGGTGGTGAGCGCGTTGGGCGAGCCGCTCGACGGCAAGGGACCGATCGCGGCGTCCGAGCAGCGGCGGATGGAGGTACAGGCACCCGGGATCGTCGGGCGCCAGCCGGTCGAAGAGCCGCTGCAGACCGGTATCAAGGCCATCGACGCAATGACCCCCATCGGCCGCGGCCAGCGCGAGCTCATCATCGGCGACCGCAAGACCGGCAAGACCACGGTGGCGATCGACACCATCCTCAACCAGCAGGGCCAAGGGGTGAAGTGCATCTACGTGGCCATCGGTCAGAAGAATTCGTCGGTAGCTCAGACGGTGAGCACGTTGTCGGCCCACGGCGCGCTCGACTACACCGTGGTGGTCGTGGCGTCGGCCGGCGATCCGGCGCCGTTCAAGTACCTTGCCCCGTACGCCGGTTGCGCCATGGGCCAGCATTGGATGGAGAACGGCGAGGCTGCCCTCATCGTCTACGACGACTTGTCCAAACAGGCCGAGGCCTACCGGCAGATCTCGCTGCTGCTGCGCCGGCCGCCGGGCCGCGAG
>JAJYZN010000096.1 GCA_021799915.1 Actinomycetes bacterium | reverse complement strand
GGTGCTCATCGAAGGAGCCAAGTGTTCAAGGTCGGCGACAAGGTGGTCTACCCGCACCACGGTGCAGCAGTGGTGGAGCGGCGGGAGAAAAAGAAAGCCTTCGGTGAGAACCGCGAGTACCTGGTCCTGCGTCTGGCCTACGGCGATCTGACGTTGATGGTCCCTGCGGACAACACCGAAGGGGTCGGGTTGCGCGAGGTCATCAACGACGAGGAGGTGGAGGAGGTGTTCGCGGTCCTTCGCAAGAAGGAGGCTCGGATGCCGACCAACTGGTCGCGGCGGTACAAGAACCACTCGGAGAAGCTGCGTTCGGGGGATATCTACCAAGTGGCCGAAGTCGTCCGGAACCTTTCCATCCGCGACAAGGACAAGGGGCTTTCGGCCGGCGAGAAGAAGATGCTCGGTCGTGCCCGTCAGATCCTCGTGTCCGAGCTGACGTTCGCTTTGGCCGTCGACGAGGAGACGGCTGAGCAGCGTCTCGACGAAGCGCTGCCGTAGCGTTCGGCCGGTGCCGGCACGACCCCGGGGTTCGCAGCGGCGCCGATCGGGGCTCGTCGGGCCGGTGTGGACGGTGGTGGTGGCTGCCGGTTCGGGTCGGCGGTTCGGCGGGCCCAAGCAGTTCGCCTCGGTGGCCGGTCGCCTCGTCGTGGAGTGGTCGGTCGCCGCAGCGCGAGCCGCGACCGACGGGGTAGTGGTCGTCGTCCCGCCGGGCAATCAGGCCGTCGGGCCCTCGACGTTCGGTGCAGATGCCGTCGTCGAAGGCGGACCCACTCGCTCGGCTTCGGTCCGGCTGGGTCTCGCAGCCGTGCCGGCCATCGCCGACGTGGTGATCGTCCACGACGCGGCGCGCCCACTTGCCGTGCCCGCGCTCTTCCAAGCCGTGATCGCCGCCGTCAGCGGTACGGGAATTTCTGGCAGCGCGGATGGAGCTGACGGAGCTGTCTGCGCCGTACCGGTCGTTGACACGATCAAGCGCGTAGTCGACAGCGGCGGCGTGATCACCGTCGGTACGACGCTCGAGCGGAGCGATCTGGTGGCCGTCCAGACCCCGCAGGCATTTCGAGCCGATGTCCTCCGGCGGGCCCACAGTGACCGCACCGCCGTCGCAGAGCCCACTGACGACGCCACGCTGGTCGAGGCGCTCGGAGGTAGCGTGCGCGTCGTGCCCGGTGACCCCGCGAACATCAAGGTGACGACCCGAGCCGACCTCTTTTTCGTCGAGCACATGCTCGCCGGCGAGAGCACCCGCGGCCCTGGCGGGTGCGGGAGCGGCGTGCCGGGAGGTCGCGGCCCTGGCGGGAGCGGGAGCGCGGGGAGGTGAACCTGCGCATCGGGTACGGGATCGACGTCCATGCCTTCTCCGACGAAAGCGGGCGCGCGCTGGTCTTGGGTGGGGTCACTGTGCCGGGCAGTCGCGGTCTCGCCGGCCACAGCGACGCCGACGCGGTCTCCCACGCGCTTGCCGACGCGCTACTGGGTGCGGCCGACCTCGGGGATCTGGGCCGGCATTTCCCCGACACCGATGCCCGTTGGGCGGGCGCGGACAGCCTTGTCCTTCTTGGAGAGGTCATGACGATGCTCGCCGGGATCGGCTACCGCGTGGTCAACGCCGATTGCACGGTGTTGCTCGATGCAGCACGGCTCTCGCCGTACACCGCAGAGATGGGTGAGCGGCTCGCGCGCGTGGTCGGTGCCCCGGTCTCGGTCAAGGCGACCCGTGCCGAAGGGCTCGGTGCCATCGGTCGCAGTGAGGGAGTGGTCTGCATGGCATCCGTCCTCATCGAGAGTGACGCCGCTCCGGACGGGGCCGCGGAGCGGGATTCGAGGGGCTGGCGGACTGAGGTGCCGGGCGACGGGGGGCCCGCGCCGGGCGATGAGACGTCGTGAGACCGGCGGAACGTCGCAGGCCAAGTGCCGGTTTGGGAGGCGAGCAGGTCGAAGGCCGGCGAGCGGTGCGAGAGCTGCTGGCTGCCGGCCGGCGACCGGTTTCCCGGCTCTGGTTCGCCGAAGGGCTGGACCCCTCTCCCCAGCTCGATGAGATCGAGACCTGGGCTGCCCGCAGGCGGGTCCGGATCGAGACCGTGCCGCGCCGTCGCCTCGAAGGGCAGGCCCGCACCGACGCCCCCCAGGGTGTGCTGGCGGTCGCCAAGGCAGTCGAATCGGTGCCCCTCGACCAACTGGTGCAACGCTCGGGGTCGGAGAAGGAGCCCTTTCTCCTCGTCGTTGCCGGCGTGACCGATCCGCGGAACCTCGGCTCGCTCCTCAGAAGTGCCGAGTGCGCGGGAGTGAATGGGGTCGTGCTGACCCGTCACAGAGCTGCCCGATTGACGCCGACGGCGGTGAAAGTGGCGGCAGGTGCGGTCGAGCACCTCGATTTCTCTGACGTCGGCGGTACGCCGGCCGCGCTCGAACGCCTAGGGCGCCTTGGAGTGTGGTCGGTGGGACTGGCCGGAGAGGTTGACAAGTCCATCTACGACGTCGCACTCGGCACGGGGCCCCTCGCGCTGGTGGTCGGCGGAGAGGAGCGGGGACTGGCACCACTGGTGCGCCGGCGCTGCGACGTCCTGGTCTCGATCCCCCAACATGGCGCGCTCCCGTCGCTCAACGTCGGGGTGGCGACCGCCATCGCGTGCTTTGAAGTGGCTCGCCAGCGGGCCGTTGAGCGTTCCTGAGCCCGGGTCACGCGGCGGCGGTCATCGCCGTGCGTCATGCCCACGTCGTTCTCGTGCGCCATTGCTGAACGTCATTCCCGCATGAGGACGGCCGTGCACTGCGGGCACCGGCGGGCCGCTTCGGGGATCTCGGTGGTGCACTCGGGGCACGGCTTTCGTGGTGGCTCGTCGGGCGGGAGCACACCCATTCGGTGCATGAGCGCCACGAGCGGCCTCATGACGAAGAAGAACACCACGAACGCCACGATGACGAACGACAGAAGCGCGTTCACGAAGCTGCCGTAGTAGAACACGCTGTGGTGCACTTCGAAATGCAAATCGGCGAAGTTTGGTTCGCCGACGATCGCAGCGATTAGCGGCGTGAGCAGGTCCTGCACAAGCGCACTGACGACGGCGGTGAACGCTGCGCCGATGATGACGGCGATTGCCAGCTCCATGACGTTGCCCCGGAGTAGGAACTGCTTGAAGTCCTTCCACATGTGAGCCCTCCGATCGGATGAGGCACTTGTTGCCGAGGCCCATCGTGCCTCGCGGAAGGCGGGCCTTGCGCCGTGGGCCGGTCATTGGCAGGCTGAACCAGTGAACGGACCCAGGCATCCTCCAGCCCGTGCTGCTGGCGGGGCTGCTGGCAGGCCTCCTAGCGGTGCTGGTGCCCGGGCTGGTGCCCCGTCTGGTGGCGGTGCTGGTGCCCGGGCTGCTGGCGGGCATCTGGACGGACGTGAAGGTATCGCCGCGGGCCGGGCACTGGTGCTGGTCGTCGTGGTGATCGTGCTGGGCGTCGTGCTCATCCGCTCCGATGGCACGAACTCTCGTTCCCGTTCGGCAGTGCATGGGACGACTGCGACGACCGTGCCCACGGTGAACGTTCACGTTCGGGCGACGACCACTCCGACCACCGTTCCGAGATCGAGTGTGAACGTTCTCGTTGCGAACGGGAGCACGACCACAGGCGCAGCGGCCTTTTTCACCACCAAGCTCAAGGCGGCCGGGTGGAGCACCCTGGCTCCGACCACAGCGCCCAAGGGCACTGTATCGCTCGTGTACTACGCCTCCGCGCAGCAAAAGGCAGCCCAGAGCGTCGCGGCTGCACTCGGGCTCAAACCCACATCGGTCCAGCCGATACCGGCCTCGCCAGGGATCACGGGAGCCACAGCCGCGGACGTGGTCGTCGTTGTGGGCCCGAGCCTTGCAAGCCAGGTCGCGACGCCGGCCGCGACCACGACCCCGACGACGGCAGCGCCGGCCACGACCTCCACCACGACAGCGCCGGCCACGACAGCGCCGGCCACGACCTCCACCACGACAGCGCCGGCCACGACAGCGCCGGCCACGACAGCGCCGGCCGCCGGCTGATCGGTGGCTTCGATGGATCTCCCTCCCGTGCTGGCCCCCCTGCGCGACCGACCGTCGGAGAGCGCGCTGTTCGTCGATTTCGACGGCACGTTGGCCGCGATCGTGGAGGACCCTTCCGAGGCACGTCCTCTCCCCGGTGCTTCGGCGGTCCTCGCCCGCCTGGCGAGCCATTTCGGCTTGGTGGCGGTGGTGTCAGGGCGACCCGCCGGGTTCCTGCTCCAGACGCTCGACCGACCCCTCGGGGTGCATGTCGTCGGCCTGTACGGGATGGAGACGTGCGAGCCTGGCGGTACGGTTCGAGTCAGCGAGGAGGCCAGGGCCTGGCGTCCGGTGGTCGCTGAAGTTGCCGAGCGAGCGCAGGCCAACGCACCCCGTCGTGTCGGCATCGAGCTGAAGGGGTTGACCGTCACCCTCCACTGGCGGACCCGCCCAGACGCCCAGGCATGGGTATCGGAATTCTGCGCGAGTGAGACGAGCCGCACTGGGCTGGTGGGCCAGCCGGGGCGCATGGCGATGGAGCTCCGTCCACCGGTGGATGTCGACAAAGGAAGCGTGGTGCGCACGATGGGAGCCGGATATACCCGTCTCGCGTGCTTCGGGGATGACCTGGGTGATCTTCCGGCGTTCCGCGTCCTCGGAGAGATGGCAGCAAATGGGGCGTCAGTGGCCCGTGTCGCGGTGGTCGACCAGGAGAGCCCAGCGGAGGTGGCGGCCATGGCGGACCTTGTCGTGGAAGGCGCGCCCGCTGCGATCCGGCTCCTCCAGAGGCTTGCCGAAGCGATCACATCCGCTTTCGACTGACCGCGTCATTCCGTTCCGGCACAGCCAGCGGCCTGGAGCTGGTCGGCCAACCAGTCCGCAGCGGTACGCTGCGCGACGATCTCGCGAAGTTTGAGCGCCCGCTCGGAGCGCTCGCGCTCGGGCATATTGAGGGCCAGGTCCATGCTCGCCGCGGTGTCCGAGACATCGAAAGGGTTGACCCCGATCGCCGCCGGGCGCAGTTCCTCCCAGGCACCGGCTTCGCGCGAGAGGATCACCGCGCCTCCGACGGAGTTGACTAGCGCACCTTCTTTCGCGACGAGGTTCATCCCATCACGGACCGGGTTCACCAGTAGTGCATCGTAACGTCGCAGCGCAGCGAGCGACTTGCTCCGGTCGTCGGCGACCTCGAGCTCGATTGGCGTCCACTCCGCGGTGCCCCACTGCTCGTTGATGCGGGCGACCGTATGCTCCACCTCCGAGCGATAGGCCAGGTAGTCCTGCAAGTTCTGCCGGGACGGGTACGTGAGCGCCATCATGACGACCCGCTGTCGCCAGGCTGGCCGGGTCTCCAGCAGCTCGGCGTAAGCCCAGAACCCACGGAGAAGGTTCTTCGACAGCTCAACCCGGTCGACTCTCACGATCAGCTTGCGGTCCCCGACCCAGTTGTCGAGTTCGTGTTGGGCACTCACGGTCTTAGGCGACCCCATCTCTCGAGAGAGACCCTTCGAATCGGGCCCGAGCGGCGCGACGAAGGTCCGTGGCGGGCTCAGCGGATCGGAGCCGGTGTCGGCGACTCCATCTGCGTAGTCGGACCTGAACGCGTGTTCCCAACGCCGGGTGTGAAATCCGCACGCGCCGAAACCGGCCATGCCCGAAAGGAGCTCACCAGCCGCGGCCGCCGGCAGGCTCCGAAGCGCATCGGGGCCGGCAAACGGCGTGTGGCTGAAGTGCACCGTGCGCAAGTCGGGACGGGATTTGGCCAGGATGCTGCCGATGAGCGCGAGGTGGTAGTCCTGGACCAGCACCACCGCCCCGGGGGGAGCAGCGTGGACGACGGCCTCTGCGAAGAGCACATTGAGGGCTCGATAGGCCTCCCATGCCTCGTGCCAGCGCCGATCCAGCACTGGCCGGCGAGGCAGGTCGAAGAGGTGGTGGTGGCAGTACCACAAGGTCGCGTTCGCGATGAGGTCGTAGGCCATTCGGTAGAGCTCGACGTCGGGCTCGACGGCGACCACCCGAATCCCGTCGCCGGACATCAGCCCTGCGGCGGAAGCCATCTGGTCGGCCGGGGTCATTGCGGCGGCGATCCAGGTGGTGTCGGTACCGGCGAGGAGGCTGCGAAGGGTCCCGGCGACGCCGCCAGCGGCATCGGCTGGCACCGGCCGGCTTGAGGAGTCGAGCTGGAAGGAGCGGGGCCCCCGGTTGGAGACGACGACCACCTCGGGCATCCCAGGAACCCTAGCGGTCTCCAGGAGGAAGGAAGCCAAGATCGTTCGGTCGGCCCGCTCGGGCGAGTGCTGCCCGGAGCACGTCGACGGCCTGGGGTCGCAGCTCGCTGAGGGGGCGATTCCGATGGACGCGGACTCCGAGGTCCACCTGGGTCACCGATCCGGTGCCGTAGCGCGAGGCGACGTCCAGCAGCAGCCCCAGCTCCACCCCGTACCCCTCGGCAAGTTCCAGCCGCTCAAGAACCCTCCGGGGCGCTGCCGACTCGCCCGCGAGGGGTTGGCGCACGGGGAGCAGATCGGGGAACAGCACTTCGAGGAGTGGGCGGGCCAGCAGTTCGGTCACACGCCCTCCTCCGGCAGGGTCGTCACCCACGGGCCGCTCGTAGAACCCCTTCACCAGGGAGACACCTGGTTCGGTCAACAGCGGGCCGAGGAGGCCGCTCACGAATTCCGGGGTCGTGTTCTCCACGTCGGCATCGAGGAACACGAGCAGGTCTCCGTCCGAAGAGTCCACTCCGGCTCGCATGGCCTGACCTTTGCCGCCGCCGTCTCCCCGATCGACCGAGATCACCCGGGCTCCTGCAGCGCGCGCTACGTCGGCCGTGCCGTCGGTCGATCCATCGTCGACCACCAGCACGTCGTCCACCAAGCCCGACCCGCCGGCTGCGGCGACGTGTGGCTCCACGACGGCCCGCACGACCGCGCCGACCGTGCGCTCTTCATCTCGTGCCGGGATGCAGACAGTCACCTTCAGCCCAGCCTTTGCCGGTACGAGCCGGTCGGTGGTGAACGCCGAGCGGTGGTACGTCCTGGGGCCACGATCCATCCGCCGATCTTGGCCGATTTCTGCCCGGCCCGGCAGATCCGCTTTTCCCGGCGGCACCGGCCTCAGTCTCGCGGCCCCGAAGGCTGTGCGGAATGCTCCCAGAGAATCGCAGCATGGCATTGACACCGGACGCGTCGTCGGCCACCATAGAGGGATCATCCAGAGCGGTTGAGGGACGGGCCCTGTGACGCCGCGGCAACCACTGACGATTCCCAGCGTTCGTTCGAGCGGACCGGGCAGTCGCCAACAGGTGCCAATGCCCGATCGATGAGGAGGACTGCAATGGATCACGTCACCGGGCTGCGCTGTCGAGAGTGCGGGC
Source organism: Actinomycetes bacterium (assembly GCA_021799915.1). Next base: position 2,877 of record JAJYZN010000096.1, on the reverse strand, counting down.
GGTGCTTCCCAGTAGAGGCGCTCCATGTGTGCGACTTCTGCTTTGGTCCGCTCGAGGTCTGTTACGACTACGAAGCCATCGCCGCCACCGTCAGCCGCGAACGGATCGCCGAAGGCCCGCGGTCGATCTGGCGCTACCGGGACCTCTTACCGGTGGGCGAGGATGCCCCGGTCGACCTTGGAGCTGGCTTCACCCCGCTGGTCCGGGCGGACCGGCTGGCGGCAGAACTGGGCCTTGGGGAGCTGTGGATCAAGGACGACACGGCCAATCCCACCGGGTCGTTCAAGGACCGCGTCGTGTCGGTGGCTCTCACGAAGGCCCGCCAGCTCGGTTTCAAGGTCGCAGCATGCGCCTCGACCGGCAATCTGGCGAATTCTGTCGCTGCCCATTCGGCGCGGGCGGGCATGGCGTCGGTCGTCCTGATTCCCCAGGACCTCGAAGTGGCGAAGATCACCATGACCGCCGTGTACGGCGGGACGGTGGTGGCGGTGGAGGGCACCTACGACGACGTGAACCGGCTCTGTGCCGAGTTGACCAGTGAGCATCCCAGCTGGGCTTTCGTGAACGTGAACATCCGCACCTACTACGCGGAAGGATCGAAGACCCTCGCCTTCGAGATCGCCGAACAGCTCGGCTGGCAGGCGCCCGACCACGTCGTGGTGCCCGTGGCGTCGGGGAGCCAGCTCACCAAAGTGGCCAAAGGCTTCCTTGAGCTCGGAGAGGTCGGCTTGCTGGACCGCACATCACGGGTACGGGTCTCGGGAGCACAGGCGGCCGGGTGCGCGCCGGTGGCGACGGCGTTCGCCGAGGGCTGGGATGCGATCCGACCGGTCAAGCCGTCGACGATCGCCAAGTCGCTGGCGATCGGCAACCCTGCCGATGGGTGGTACGCGCTGTCTGCGATCAGGGAGTCGGGGGGTGGGTGCGCTTCGGTGAGCGACGAAGAGATCTTGGAAGGCATCCGCCTCCTCGCGCGCACCGAAGGGATATTCGCCGAGACGGCCGGCGGCGTGACGATTGCCAGCTTGGCCAAGCTGGCGGCCTCGGGGGTGGTCGGCCGGGACGAGCGGGTAGTGGCCCTGGTCACCGGTCACGGTCTCAAGACGGTGGAGGCGCTGGTGCCAGGGATTGGGCCGACTGCGACCATTCCCGCCACGCTGGACGCATTCGAGTCCGTGGTCTCGGCCACAGACGATCTGGTGGCCGCAGGCTCCTCGGTCGGGGAGCGAGCGCCGTCGTGACCGCCGTCCCGCTCCCGTGCACCGCGCCGAGCACAGCCCCGTACCCTGTCCACCGAACCATCGAGACCAACGAGACCAAGGAGCCGCTCCAATGACCGTGTCCGTGAGGATCCCGACCCAGTTGCGCACGCTCACGGGAGGGGCAGGGGAGGTGAAGGTCCAAGGCGCCACCGTGAAGGAGGTCTTGATCGCCCTGGAGGACGCCCACCCTGGTTTCGCCCCACGGCTCTTTGATGACGACGGCGGGCTCCGGCGTTTCGTCAACGTGTTCTTGGCCGACGAGGACGTGCGTTTCCTCGAGGGGCTGGCCACCCCGGTGGCAGACGGGCAGACCGTCTCGATCGTGCCGGCGGTGGCGGGGGGCTGAACTTCTTGCCCGGGTGCAGTTGCACCGGGGCCGCTGGCGTGGTTTGCTATTAGCACTCAGTGAATGAGAGTGCTAACGACCCCGGTATCGTAGGTGGGAGACCGAACCCCCTGCCGGGGCCAACTGACCAACGGAGGAATATCCCATGCCCAAGCTGATCGCTTTCGACGAGGAAGCCCGCCGGGCGCTCGAAACCGGCATGAACAAGCTGGCCGACGCCGTACGCGTCACCCTCGGCCCGAAGGGCCGCAATGTGGTGCTCGACAAGAAGTGGGGCGCCCCGACGATCACCAACGATGGCGTCTCGATCGCCAAGGAGATCGAGTTGGAGGATCCCTACGAGAAGATCGGCGCCGAGTTGGTCAAGGAGGTGGCCAAGAAGACCGACGACGTCGCCGGTGACGGGACCACCACGGCAACGGTCCTGGCATGGGCGATGGTCCACGAAGGGCTGCGGAACGTCGCAGCCGGCGCCAACCCGATGTCGCTCAAGAAGGGGATCGAGGCTGCGGTCGAAGAGGCTGTCAACTCCATCCACGGCCTGGCCAAGGAGACCGACTCCAAGGAGCAGATCGCACAAGTTGCCTCGATCTCCGCTGCAGACACCGAGATCGGTGGGATGATCGCCGAGGCGATCGACAAGGTTGGCAAGGACGGGGTCATCACCGTCGAGGAATCGCAGACGTTCGGGATGGAGATGGACCTGGTCGAAGGAATGCGCTTCGACAAGGGCTACATCTCCCCGTACTTCGTGACCGACCCCGAGCGGATGGAAGCCGTGCTCGAGGATGCCTACGTGCTTATCGTCGGCTCGAAGATCACGGCCGTGCGCGATCTGCTCCCGGTGCTCGAGAAGGTGATGCAGTCCGGAAAGCCGCTCGTGGTGATCGCCGAGGACGTGGAAGGTGAGGCCCTGGCCACGCTGGTCGTGAACAAGATCCGCGGCACCTTCAAGAGCGTCTCAGTGAAGGCACCGGGCTTTGGCGAGCGGCGGAAGGCGATGCTTCAGGACATTGCGATCCTGACCGGCGGCCAGGTCGTCACCGAGGAGGTCGGGCTGAAGCTGGAGAACGTCGGCCTCGACCTGCTCGGCAAGGCGCGCAAGGTGGTCGTGACCAAGGACGAGACCACGATCGTCGAAGGTGCCGGTGACGAGGCCGACATCAAGGGGCGGATCAACCAGATCAAGACCGAGATCGAGAACACCGACTCCGACTACGACCGGGAGAAGCTCCAGGAGCGCCTGGCCAAGCTGTCGGGCGGCGTGGC
>JAJYZN010000095.1 GCA_021799915.1 Actinomycetes bacterium | reverse complement strand
GGAGGACAGGGGGCCGGGATCGCCCGGGCCGAAGCGCTTCAAGACGGCCAGGAACGACGGCGTGCCGCCGTCGGCGAGGAGGCGTATCGCCTGGTGGACGACGTCGCCCCGGTGGGGGCCGACGGCGAACTGGTACTGGAGGAACCCGCGTGGACCGTACAGGCGGTTCCAACCGTCGACGCCGTCGAGAGGGTGGAAGAAGGTCGCCATGTCCTGGAGCTCGCCGGTGCGCCGGCGCGGCGCCCGGTGGTACCACGCGGCGTTGAACGCTGCCACCGTTGCAGCGTTCAGCAACCCGGAGGGAGCGGTCTGGCGGACTCGAAGGCGCGCCGGGCGCGGCGCCTCGAGCGGCCGGCTCCGCAGAGATGCGGGGAGATCGTCGATCGCGGCATGGTCGCCGCGAGTGAGCACGGATCGGCCTGCCCGCTTGCGGCCGGCGGCGGTGTCCACCCACGCGACCGAGTAGCGATAGCCGGCATCACCCTCCTCCATGGCCGCCATCACCCCGTCGAGATCGGTGAACCGCTCGGTGTCCACGAGCATCCGGCTGGTCTCCACCGGCGTCATGCGGACGGTGGCGTCGGTCACGACCCCGGTGAGACCCATGCCGCCGGCCGTGGCCCAGAAGAGCTCGGGGTCGAGCGCCGGCCCGGTCTGGATGATGCCCGTCGGGGTGCTCAACGTGAGGGACGTCACGTGGCCGCAGAAGCTCCCGTCATGGTGGTGGTTCTTCCCGTGGACATCGGCGGCGATGGCGCCGCCGATGCTCACCTGGCGCGTTCCCGGCGTGACCGGGACGAACCATCCTTCAAGGAGTGAGCGCTCCAACAAGTGCTGGAGGCTCGTGCCGCCACCCACGGTGACGAGACCGGACTCGGGATCGATGGGACCGATGTCCGAGAGCCTCCCGACGTCGATGACCGTTCCCCCGGCGCACTGTGCCGCGTCGCCGTAGCTCCGCCCCAGTCCTCGAGCGATGATCCGAGTGGTGCTCGCGGAGCCCGACGCGCCCGCCCGACCGCCCGACAGCTCCGCCGAAAGCTCGCCGGTATCGCCGGGAGCCACGACTCGTGCCCATGACGGTGACGTCCTCCCCCAGCCGGTGAGGAGCCGGCCCTCACCCATAGAGGCCGAGCGCGAACAGCAGGGTCCACACGAGGCCCAGCACCTGGACCGTGCGATCGCGCAGTACGAGGTCCTCGGGGGCTCCTCCCTCTCCGGCGTCGAGCACCCGCAGGACGTGGAGGACCCCGATCACCACCGGCACCACGCTGAGCTGGATCCAGATGAGGTGGTGGCCGGCATGGTCGGCCAGACCGGTGCGCTCGAAGGCCCACAGGCAGTAGGCGGTCACGGTCGCCGATGCCGTGAGGATCAAGGTGGAGTAGAGGAACTCCGCCGAGTACTGGCCCAGGACCGGCCGGTGCGCCACCCGGTCGTCGCCCAGGAGGCGGTGCTCTGCCACCCGCTTGCCGGTGACCACGAAGAGGGCTCCGAAGGAGGTGACGACGAGGAACCAATTCGAGAGTGGCACGTGGGTGGCCACACCCCCGGCGATGGCCCGCAGGACGAAGCCCGAAGCCACCGCGGCCAGCTCGATCACCGCCTGGTGCTTGAGGCCGAGGATGTAGGCCACGTTGATCCCGGCGTACAGACCGATGACCAATGCGAGCTGCCAGCCGGCCAGCACCCACGAGCCCGCCAGCGCACCGGCCAGGAGGAGCATGCCGATCGCCACCGCCGTCGGCAGCGGCAGTGTCCCGGCCGCGACCGGCCGATGGCATTTGTCAGGGTGGCCCCGGTCGGCGATGGCGTCCATCGAGTCGTTGAGGAGGTACACGCCGGAAGCCGCGGCGCAGAAGACGGCGAACACGCCGCCGGCCCGGGCGGCCACGGCGCCATGCCGAAGGACTCCGGCGGCGGCAGGGGCCACGAGCACCAGGGCGTTCTTCACCCACTGGCGGATCCGGGCGGCCCGCACGACGCCCCGGACCCGGTGGGGACCGTCGCCGTACAGGCCGGGGGCGCGAGAGTGCGACCCCACTTCCGGGGGGCGTACGGCAGTGGTCACTGCCGGACCGCAGGGGCGGGAGGCATCCTCCAAGCGTGCACGGCTCCGGGAGGAGTCGTGCGGCGTGCTCCTCAGTGGTCCTTCAGGCGAGCAGGTCGCCCTGGGTGGTCGGTCTGGGCTGGCGCTCCCCTGCACCATGACGCCTATCATCGGGGCTCGATGCATCGTCCCTACCGGGTGGTCGTGGCCAAGCCCGGCCTCGACGGCCACGACCGCGGGGCCAAGGTGATCGCGCGGGCCCTTCGCGACGAGGGGTTCGAAGTCGTCTACACCGGGCTGCACCAGACCCCCGAGCAGGTGGTGAGTGCCGTCATCCAGGAGGACGCCGACGCCGTCGGGCTGTCGCTCCTGTCCGGCGCCCACCTCACCCTCGTGCCCAAAGTGGTCCAGGGGCTCGCCGAGAGCGGACGGGGAGACGTGGTGGTGGTGGTCGGCGGGATCATCCCCGAGGGCGACATCCCAGCCCTCAAAGAGCACGGCGTCGCGGAGGTCTTCACGCCCGGAGCGCCGCTGCCGTCGATCGGTCGGTGGCTGGCCGACGAGCTCGATCGACGCGAGGAGGCCCTGGGGGCAGGAGGGGCCGAGGGGTAGCGTCGCCCACCCGGCGTACCGCCGGGCAGCACCGAGCAGCACCGAGACCGAGCAGCACTGAGAGCGAGGAGCAAGCGAGTGGACCTCTACGAGTACCAGGGAAAGCAGTACTTCGCCCGCTTCGGGATCCCGACGTCGCCGGGAGGGGTGGCCGACACCCCCGACGAGGCAGTGGCCCAGGCCGACGCCGCCGGGTACCCGGTGGTCGTGAAAGCCCAAGTCAAAGTGGGTGGCCGGGGCAAGGCCGGGGGGATCAAGCTCGCGGCCGACGCGGACGAGGCCCGCAGGCACGCCCAGGCCATCCTCGGCATGGACATCAAGGGCCACGTTGTCCACCGCCTGTGGGTCGAGCACGCATCGGACATCGCCCGCGAGTACTACGCCAGCTTCACGCTCGACCGGCTGGCCAAGCTCCATCTCGGCATGCTCTCGGCCGAGGGCGGTGTGGAGATCGAGGAGGTGGCGGCCACCAATCCCGATGCCATCGCCCGGCTCCACATCGATCCGGTGCGAGGCATCGACGAAGCCGCCGCCGCCGAATGGGTCGAGCGGGCAGGGTTGGACGCCGACGCCAGGGAACAGGCGGCGGCGCTCCTGGTCAAGCTGTACACCTGCTACGTGGAAGGTGACTGCGACCTGGCTGAGATCAACCCCCTCATCCTCACCACCGACGGCCGGGTCCACGCGCTCGACGCCAAGGTGACGCTCGACGACAACGCGTCGTTCCGGCACCCGGAGTGGGCGGAGTACGCGGCGACCGAGTCCGAGGACCCCCGTGAGGTGATGGCCAAGGAGAAGGGGCTCAACTACATCGGCCTGTCCGGCACCGTCGGGATCATCGCCAACGGAGCGGGGCTGGCGATGAGCACCCTCGACGTGGTGAACCAGGTCGGGGGGAGCGCTGCCAATTTCCTCGACATCGGCGGAGGGGCGAATGCCGACGTCATGGCGGCCGCGCTCGAGGTCATCAACGCAGACCCGTCGGTCCGATCGATCTTCGTGAACATCTTCGGCGGGATCACCCGGGTCGACGAGGTGGCGAAGGGGGTGATCGAGGCGCTGGCCCGGGTGGACCTGCGCTCGCCGATCGTGCTCCGCCTCGACGGGACCAACGCCGAGGCCGGGCGGGCGCTCCTGGCGCCGCACCTCTCCGATCGCCTGCTGTCGGAGCCGACGATGCTCGACGGTGCTCGTCGGGCCGTGGCCCTGGTTGGCGACTGAGCGGTCGGCGGGCTCCGGAGGGAACGCGAACGCGAGTGTGGACGAACGAGTGACGAGGAGAAGAGGAGAGCAGTGAGCATCTTTGTCGACGAGACGACGACCGTGGTCATCCAAGGCGTCAGCCCGACCAGCCAGGGTCTGTACCACGGCCTGCGCAACCGGGACTACGGCACCAAGGTGGTGGCGGGGACCAACCCCAAGCGTGGGGGCGAGGTGATCGAGGGGATACCGGTGTTCGCCTCGGTCCAAGAGGCCGTGGAGGCGACGGGAGCAACGGCGTCGTTCATCTCCGTGCCGCCGCCGTTTGCCGCCGCCGCAATCGAGGAGGCCGCCGAGGCGGGCATCAGCTTCGTCGTGTGCATCACCGAGGGGATACCGGCCCAGGACGAGGCACGCACGTACAACCGGCTGGTGCAGGAGTTCCCCGGTACCCGCCTGCTCGGACCGAACTGCCCGGGGATCATCTCGCCGGGGAAGTGCAACATCGGCATCACCTCGGGCGACATCGCCATGGCCGGCGGGCCGGTCGGCATCGTGAGCAGATCGGGCACCTTGACCTACCAGGCGCTGCACGAGCTCTCCCAGCAGGGCGTGGGGCAGACCACCTGCGTGGGGATCGGAGGCGACCCGGTGCCCGGGACCAACTTCATCGACTGTCTGGCGGCTTTTGAAGCGGACCCGGACACCAAGGCGGTGATGATGATCGGGGAGATCGGCGGCTCGGAGGAGGAGCGGGCCGCCGAATTCATTTCGGCGAACCTCACCAAGCCGGTCGTCTCCTACGTCGCCGGCGTCACCGCGCCGCCGGGGCGCAAGATGGGCCATGCCGGCGCGATCATCTCCGGCTCCCAGGGTACGGCCCAGGCCAAGATGGACGCCCTGTCGGCCGCCGGGGTGACGGTCGCGCTCAACCCGACCGAGGCCGGCGAAAAGATGGTCGAGATCGTCAAGGCGCTCCCCTGAGCGCGCCGAAGGTGGCGTCGGCGGAGGACCCGCTTGGTAGCGTGGGCGGCGTGGAGGTGAGGCTGGCCGTCCTGGCATCGGGGAGCGGGACGATCCTCGAAGCGCTCCTGGCCGACCGGCTCCCGGTCACGGTCGTGGTGGCCGACCGCCCCTGCCGGGCCATCGAGGTAGCGCGTCAAGCCGGGGTGGACGCGGTGGTGGTCGATCGCCTTGCCTGGGGGGGTTTCGGAGCAGCTTTCGATCGCCGGGGCTTCACGGAGGCCGTCGCCGACGTGCTCACCACCCGATCCGTGGACCTGGTGGCCATGGCCGGGTTCGGGACCGTCCTCGACAAGCCGGTGCACGACGCGTTTCCCGGGAGGATCCTCAACACCCACCCGTCGCTGCTCCCGGCGTTCCCCGGCTGGCACGGCGTCGAGGACGCGCTCGCGGCGGGTGCCCGGGTCACCGGCTGCACCGTCCACGTGGCCACCCTCGAGGTCGATGCCGGGCCGATCCTTGCCCAGGCAGAGGTCCCCGTGCGTGACGGCGACACCGCCGGCACGCTGCACGAGCGGATCAAGACGGTGGAGCGGCGCCTGTACCCCGAGACCATCCGCCGCGCCTGTGCCGAGCTTGCGTCCACCGGCTCGCTCGAGGGCCTCACCATCCAGGTGGCACGAGCGTGAGAGCACTGCTGTCGGTGTACGACAAGACCGGGCTGGTGGACCTGGCCTCGGGCCTGGCGGGCCTCGGATGGGAGCTCGTGGCCAGCGGCAAGACGGCCGCAGCGCTGGCCGACGCCGGGATCGCGCACGAGGAGGTGAGCGCGGTGACCGGCTCGCCCGAGATGCTGGGCGGCCGGGTCAAGACGCTGCACCCCCGTATCCACGGAGGGATCCTGGCCGACCGCTCCGAGCCCGCCCACCTCTCCGACGTCGCCGCCGAGGGGATCGAGCTCATCGACCTGGTGGTCTCCAACCTGTACCCGTTCGCCTCGGACCCCTCGGTGGAGCTCATCGACGTGGGTGGGCCGGCCATGGTGCGGGCGGCAGCGAAGAACTTCGCCCATGTGGGCGTCGTCACCTCGCCGGCCGACTACCCGGCTGTCCTGGAAGAGCTGGCCGGCAACGGTTCGCTCTCCGACAGCACGCGGCGCCGGTTGGCCAGGGCGGCGTTCGCCCACACGGCCGCCTACGACGCCGCGATCGTGTCGTGGTTCGACGAGGAGGTGAATGCCGCCCCGGAGGCAGCTGGTGTCGACGCGGCGGCTGACGCCGGCGAGGCGTCTGGCGCCGGCGAGGCGGCTGGCGCCCTGCTTCCTCCGACCCTGCACGTCACTTTGGAACGGGCCGCAACGCTGCGCTACGGCGAGAACCCGCACCAGTCGGGTGCCAGGTACCGCTTGGCCGGTGAGGCGAGCTGGTGGGACACGACGGTCCAGCACTCCGGCACCGAACTGTCGTACCTCAACATCTTCGACGCCGACGCCGCGTGGCGCCTCGTCCACGAGCTCGTGTCCGATGCCGGCGTGAGGGGCGCTGGTGTGGGCGGCGCCGGCGCCGAGCAGGCGGTGGCCATCATCAAGCACGCGAACCCCTGTGGTGCCGCCGTGGCCGCGGACCTCACGACGGCCTACGAATGGGCGCTCGCCGGCGACCCCTTGTCGGCTTTCGGGGGCGTGGTCGCGCTATCGGGGCCGGTGACCGTCGCCGTGGCCGAGGTCATGGCCGGTGGCCCCCAGGCAGACGTGGTCGTGGCGCCATCGTTCGAGCCCGAAGCGCTCGCTCGCCTGGTGGCAAAGCGCAAGGCCACCCGCATCCTCTCGGCCGGCGCTCCGGACCCGCTTGGCCTCCACGTGCGGAGCTTGGGGGGGTCGTACCTGGTCCAGACGCCCGATCGCTTCGTGAGCGAGGTCCCCACCTGGCGGGTGGTCAGCGCGACCGAGCCGACCGAAGACCAGTGGCGGGACCTGGTGCTGGCTTGGCGGATCTGTGCCCGCACGACCTCGAACGCGATCTCGATCGTGCACGGCGGTCAGGCGGTCGGCGTGGGTGCCGGCCAGCAGTCCCGGGTGGTGGCAGCCGAGATCGCCGTGACCAAGGCGGGGGAGCGGGCGGTGGGCGCCGCCGCCGCGAGCGACGCGTTCTTCCCCTTTCCCGACGGCTTGGAGGTGCTGGCCCAGGCAGGGGTGGCGGCGGTGGTCCAGCCGGGGGGCTCGGTGCGCGACGCCGAGGTGACGGCGGCAGCCGACGCTGCCGGCATCGCCATGGTGATCACCGGTGAACGGCACTTCCGGCATTGAGGTCCTCGGAGCACGGAGGACGCGTCGCGCGAGGCGGGCGGCGGTGACGGCGGTCCTGCGGTGACGGCGGTCCTACTCGACGGCGAGCGCCTGGCGGCGAGGGTCCGAGCCGAAGTGGCCGAGCGGGTGGCCAGGCTGGCGGCCGAGGGAATACGCGTCGGCCTTGGCACCATCCTGGTGGGCGACGACGGGCCGAGCGCCCGCTACGTTGCGATGAAGCACGAGGACTGCGCCGAGGTGGGCATCACGTCGTACCACCAGCACCTGCCCGAGACTGCGACCCAAGCCGAGGTCGAGGAGGTCGTGGCCAGGTTCAACGCAGACCCGGCCGTCCACGCCTACCTCGTCCAGCTCCCGCTGCCCGAGGGTTTGGACGAGGAGCGGGTGCTGATGGCCGTGGACCCGGCCAAGGACGTCGACGGCCTCCACCCGGTGAACCTCGGCCGGCTGCTCATGGGGCGGCCTGGACCCCTCCCGTGCACGCCGGCGGGCATCGTCGAGCTGCTCCACGCCTACGACGTGCCGGTCGAAGGGCGCCACGCCGTGGTCATCGGGCGGGGTCTGACCATCGGGCGGCCTCTTGCCGTCCTCTTGGCCACCAAGCGACCGGGGTGCAACGCGGCGGTCACGGTCGTCCACACCGGTGTCGACGATCTGAGTGGCCTGGTGCGCAGCGCCGACGTGGTCGTGGCGGCAGCCGGCCGCGCAGGCCTCGTGACCGCCGGCATGGTCAAGCCCGGGGCGGCCGTCGTGGGCGCCGGGACGAGCTGGGAGGGACGTAAGCTGCTCTCCGATGTGGCTGAGGACGTGGCCGAGGTGGCCGGCTGGATCACCCCGAGAATCGGTGGCGTGGGCCCCATGACCAGGGCAATGCTGTTGCGGAACGCCGTCCGGGCGGCAGAGCGCGTATGAGCGCCGCGGACGGGTCATCGCCCTCTCCCGCATCGGTGCCGGCCCCGTCTCGGGTGCACGGCGGCGAGCACGAGGAGCGGCCATGGGGCTCGTACACCGTGCTCGACGACAGCGCTCCCGACCACAAGGTCAAGCGCATCGTGGTCCATCCCGGCAAGCGCCTCAGCTACCAGCGGCACGCCCGGCGCGCCGAGCACTGGTTCGTCGTGTCCGGTCGGGGCCGTGTCACCTTGGACGGGGTGGATCGAGAGCTGGCAGCGGGGGACTCGGTGGACGTCGGGCTGGGTACCGCCCATCGCATCGCGTGCGAGGGTGACGACGACCTCGTGTTCATCGAAGTCCAGCGTGGCGACTACTTCGGAGAGGACGACATCGTCCGGTTGGAGGACGATTTCGGGCGGGCCGGCACCTCCTGAGCACTACTCTTGGCCCGGTGACGCAGATCGCCGAGCTCCTCGCGGCCGGGCCCACCTACTCCTTCGAGTTCTTCCCGCCCAAGACCGAAGACGAGCAGGCGACGCTGCTCGAGACGCTGCGCGCCCTCGAGCCGCTGGCCCCGTCGTTCGTCTCGGTCACCTATCGCGGCGGTCGGGCGTCGCGTCGGCGGACCTACGACTTGGTGACCGGCATGCTCCACACCACGTCTCTCAACCCGATGGCCCACCTCATCTGCGTTGCCCACAGCCGGCTGGAGCTCGCCGACATCCTGGTCTCCTACCGCAAAGCCGGCGTGGACAACCTCATGGCCCTCGGGGGGGATCCGCCGGCTGATCCTTTGGCGGGGTCCGGAGAGCTGCTCCACGCCATCGAGTTGGTGGAGCTGGCACGAGCGGTCGGGGGGTTCTCCATCGGGGTGGCTGCCCACCCTGCCGGCCACCCGGCCTCGCCCGACCTGGCCAGTGACCGTGACCACCTGGCCGAGAAGCTCCGCCGGGCAGACTTCGGGGTCACCCAGTTCTTCTTCGAGCTGGGCGAGTACCGGTCGCTCCGCGACGACATGGCTGTCCGTGGGGTCGACCGGCCGATCCTGCCGGGGATCCTGCCGGTGACCACGCTCGCGTCGCTGTCGCGCCTGGGGCCGATGGGCGCGCCGGCGCCCCGCTGGCTGGTCGAGCGCTTGGAGGCAGCCGATCGGGCCGGGGGCGCGGCCGCTGTCCGCGAGGAGGGGATCGAGGTCTTCACCGCGCTGTGCCGCGCGCTGCTCGACGATGGCGCGCCGGGGCTGCACTTCTACACGCTCAACCGATCGAGCGTGACCCGGGAGATCTACGGCGCTCTCGGGCTCGACCGGGCGCTTGCAGAGCCAGGTTCACCGTCCGGGAGCAGGCCGCTGTCCACCGGCGCCGATTGGGGTGGCGCCACCACCCGGCCATAGGATCGCTTCCATGGCAGACACCATCACCATGGGGGCCGACGGGAAGCTGGTGGTTCCCGACGAGCCCGTCATCCCGTTCATCGAAGGCGACGGCACCGGCGTCGACATCTGGCCCGCGGCCAAGCTTGTCCTGGACGCGGCAGCGGCCAAGCACGGGCGCCGGGTGGCGTGGAAGGAGGTCCTGGCCGGCCAGAAGGCCTACGACCAGACCGGCACGTGGCTGCCGGATGAGACGGTGGAGGCATTCCGAGAGCACCTCATCGGGATCAAGGGCCCCCTCACGACGCCCATCGGTGGCGGGATCCGATCGCTCAACGTGGCCCTGCGCCAGATCCTGGACCTCTATGTCTGTCTCCGTCCGGTGCGGTGGTTCACCGGAGTCCCCTCTCCCGTGCGCCACCCCGAGCTGGTCGACATGGTCATCTTCCGGGAGAACACCGAGGATGTCTACGCCGGCTACGAGGTGGAGAAAGGATCGCCCGAGGCGGAGAAGCTGACGGCCTTCCTACGACAAGAGATGGGGTTCCCGATCCGCGACGGGTCGGGCATCGGGATCAAGCCCGTGTCGGAGGAAGGATCCAAGCGCCTGATCCGGGCTGCCATCCGCTACGCCCTGGACCACGGGCGGCAATCGGTGACGATGGTCCACAAGGGCAACATCCAGAAGTTCACCGAGGGGGCCTTCCGCACCTGGGGTTACGAGGTCACCCGTGAGGAGTTCGCCGACGTGGCGGTGGGCTGGGACGACTGCAAAGGAAAGCCCGGCGACAAGGTGCTCGTCAAGGACAACATCGCCGATATCACCCTGCAGCAGGTGCTCACGCGCCCCGAGGACTTCGACGTGATCGCCACTACCAACCTGAACGGCGACTACCTGTCGGAT